>CAZWUN010000344.1:0-5659 GCA_964637145.1 uncultured Burkholderiales bacterium | reverse complement strand
ATGCTGGGGGTGGGCATCCCGCGGGCCCGGGCTCTCTCCATGCTGGCCGAGCAGCGCGAGGGCAACCAGCTCAGCCAGGCCAGCCTGACGGTGCTGCGCGAGGTGGAGCAGGGCCGGCCTCTTTCGGACGGCATGAAAGCTTGTGGCTCGGGCTGCTTCACCCCCTTTCAGCTGCAGCTGGTGCGGGTGGGGGAAAAGAGCGGCTCGCTGCTGGCCGTGCTGGACGAGCTGGCCAGGCACGAGGAGCAGTCGCGCGCCTTGACGCTGAAGGTGCGGGCAGCGCTGACCTATCCGCTGGTGATGTTCGTCGTCTGCACGCTGCTCTTGATCATCGTGCCGCCTTTGATGGTGCAGGGACCGCTGCGAGCCCTGACCGAGATGGGGGGCGACACCCCGCTCCTGACCCGCGTGGTGATGGGCTTGACCGGCTTCATGGTCACCCCGCTGGGAATGCTCTGCCTGTTGCTGGGCCTGGCCACCCTGCTCCTCTCGCTCTGGCAGGCTCTGCGCCGGCCCGAGAGCCGTCTCTGGCTGCACCGCCGGCTGCTGCGCCTGGGACCCCTCGGACACGGCCTGCGCATGCTGGCCCTGGCCCGTTTCTCGCGCAGCCTGTCGGTGATGGTCCGCACCGGGGTGCAGCTCTTGCACGCGCTGCCTTTGGCGCTGGCCACCACCGCCGACCCCGTGCTTCTCGAGCAGACGAAACAGACCATGCGCGCCATGCAAGATGGGGCCGATCTCTCCCAGGCCCTGGCCCTGGGCGGTTACTTCCCGCCCGGCTTCGTCTCGGTGCTGCGCTCGGCCGAGGAGACCGGGCGCCTGGAGCGCACCTTGCACTGGGTGGCCGGAATTTACGAGCTCGAGCTGGAATCCTCGTTGGAGATGGCCGTAGCGACGATCGAGCCGCTCCTGATGCTGGGGATGGGCATTACCGCCGGGGTGATCGCGCTGGCCGTGATGCTCCCCCTGGTGAAGCTGGTGCAGACCCTGTGAGGCGCGGTCTGTCACTGACCGAAATGGTGCTGAGCATCGCTCTCATGCTGCTGGTGATCCTGTTCGTCTTCGAGCTCTACCCCATGGCCATGAGCTCGGTTCGGGCTTCGGGCCAGCGCCTGCAGGCCAACGAGCTGGCCGACTCGGTGCTGGCCGACTGGATGCAGCGCGACTTCGACCTGCTGGTGCTGGGCCCGGCTCCCCCCATGGCGGCGGTGAGCGGCCAGGGCACGAGCTTTCGGCCTTCGGTGGAGATTCTCCCCGTCACCGAGCCCGGGGTGGACCCCTCCGAGATGCGCGCCATCCGGGTGCGGGTGACCTGGCGCGATCGGGTGCAGCGCGAGCTGGTGCGCACCCAGTGGAGAACGCGTGTCAAACGTTAGAGCGACGCGCGAAAGCCCGGTGGGTCGTGCCAGAAGCGCCTTCAGCTTGCTGGAGATCATGCTGGTGGCGACTTTGATGCTGGTGCTCTTGACCCTGATCATCCAGGTGCTGGTGCCCATGTCCAAAGGCAGCGTGCGCGCCTCCGAGCAGGTGAGCCTGCAGCAGCTGGCGGCGGTGGCCATGGATCGGCTCGTCAAAGAGTTGCAGTCGGCTCCCCGCGAGGCCATCGCCCTCTTGCCTCCGGCCGCCCCCACCGATCCGCCCGTGCGCCTGGCCATCCATCCCCTGGGCGGGGTGGGGCCCACCGGCCAGCAATCCTATCCCAACCAGTTCGTGCTCTACTGGTTCGATCCAGCGGCGCGTCGGCTGTGGCGCGCCCCCTGGCAGGCCGACTTCGGCTTCGAGGGCGCCACGCTGGTGCCCACCAGCGCCCAGTTCAACTCCGCCATCGCCAGCCCGCCCGCGGGCACCCGGGTTGCCGCGGCCCACGTGAAGGAGCTCGAGGTGACCTTGCAGCCGCTCCGCGTGCAGATCCGGTTGGCTCTGGAGCACCCGGCTCCCGACGGTCGCCCCCCCGAGAGCTTCGAGCTCAGGCGCGACGTGCTGCTGCCGAATTCGCTCTATTGACTGGCAGCGATGACAAGAGCGGAAGAGGTCGTCAGTTAAGCTGCTGGCGGTCGTTTCTCGAGGTTCTCCACCCTGGAGCGTAGCTCAGCGGTCTCTTCGCCAAGTTCTCCCAGGACTGAGAAGACCTCGAGCATCTGACTGCGCAGGGTGACCTGCTGCTCGAGAAGTGCCATTTGGACCTGCTCGAAAGCCCGGCAAATGTTCTCGCGCTGGGTGGTCATGACCTGATCAAGATGCTGGAAGCCTCGCTCCAGCTTTCGCATTCTCTCTTCGACGCTCACAGGTTGCTCAATTCTCATTGAGCAGTGTATTCGATGTCCCCTGGCACTACCACTCTTTCCAGTAGATCACCCGTGCCACCTCGCTCAGGGCCACCAGTTGGCTGGGATCGAAGGTGACGATCTCGTTGGCTCCCGCCCCTTGCTCGGGAGGGTTGCCCAGACCGGCGAGCACCAGCTGGTAATCGGGTCCGATGTTGGTCCCGGTGGGGGAGACGAAGTGGCGATCCTCCACGAAGAGGGCCTGCAGGTCGGCCTTCGTCTCGTTGGGGTCCACCACCGTGGGCAGATCGGAGTAGGCCTTGGGCAGGCTGAACGGCAGCCCTCCGGGCGTGTAGTAGCCTCCCACCCCGAAGCTGCCGTCCGGAAGGCGGAGAATGCTGGTGAAGGCTTCCGGCATGGTGGTGTTGGGAGGGGGATCGTCGGTGCATCCGCCACAGTTGTTGACCGGCACCGCCACCGAGCCGGCCCCGGCCCGGCCGAGAGGGAAGCTGAAGCGGGTCAGGTCGCCCACCCCCACCACGAAGACGTCGTCCAGAGCCAGGGTGGGGGCGGGGCCGGCGCGCCGGTGGGTGATCAGGCCTCCCTCCAGGCGCAGGTGCTGGGCGCTGAAATTGCCCTCGCTGTAGAGCACGCCGCGGATCTTGGAGCTGGCCTTGCCGGAGCCGTTCAGGCTCAGGTTCCCTCCAGAAACCAGAGCCACCTGGTCGGCCGAGGTCATCTGGGCCTGGCCTGCGATGGTGAGAGAACCGGTCGTTACGACCAGGCCGGTGCCCGAGAGCGAGCCATCCACGGTCAGGTTGCCGTCCACGAAGAGCACCGCCCCCACCAGCTCCAGGTCGCCAGTGTAGTGAAGCTCGCCGGTGCGCTTCCAGCGCCCGGCCAGTTGAGGCACGGCCGGAGTGACGTCGGGGATGGTGCTGAAGGCCTGACCGTTGGCCTCGGGATCGAACGAGGAGAGGGGTACCACCGGCACGTCGGTGGGCGCCTGGTTGGGCTGCACCAGGCCGCTCACGCTGGTGCCCGGGTCCAGGCTGATGGTGCTGGCGGCCTTCAGGTCGCCCTGGATGGTGGTGGCCGGCCCCAGGGAGATCTGGGCGTTGGAGAAGAGCACCGCCGGGTCGAGCTGATCCACCGTCACTCCGGCGGGTGGGGTGGATTCGGCTGCTCCCACCTCGAGCTGTCCGCTGCTGGCTACCGGTCCGTCGGCAGCGATGGCGTAGGGAAAGGGCGGAACGTTGAGGATAGCTTCGATCTGGCAGCGCACCCCGTTGCTCTCTCCCACGGCCACCAGGTGGACACCCCGGACCGGCACCACCTGCCCGCCCGAGCCCAGGGTGGCGCCCCCGGCCAGCAGATTGTTGACCGAGTGCGGGATGCCCCGGTTGGCGGCCTCGGTGGGGTCGAAGCTGAGCACCCCCTGGCAATCGTCGGGGGCTCCCTCCCAGGCCGGCAGGGTCAGCGTCTCGAGCTGGCCGGGCGTGCCGAACGTCTTGTCCTGGAAGATGCGCTCCACCGCCAGGGCGAGCACGCTGCGGGCCAGGTCGCCGGCGATGGCCTGGTTGCTCTGGCGCGCCATCAGGCCCAGGTGGGTCACGCTGAGGCTGGCCATCAAGAGACCGATGGTGGCCAGCAATGCCACCACGATGAGGGCCGTCCCCAGTCCCAGGCCCCGGCGCCGACTCATCTCCGAACTATAGCACGACGACACCGATTTGACGCATGGATTGGCTACTGTCTGTAGGGAATCGGGAGAAGGGGTGGAAGAAGCCGGGCGCATAGCCAGCCAGGAGCGCGGTCCGGCCGCGCGACCGCCGGCAGAACGTGCCAGGAGATTACCCGAAGGGAACCAAGACCGTGGAAGCAACCGTCCAGGAGGGCCTCAAGAAGCCCCGCACCGATCTGAGCACCTGCATCGGCAACCCGATCCTCTTGTTCGTCAAGGACCCGCAGGCCCTGGCCGCCCTCAAGCTGCCCTTCGAAGGGGGCCAGCTCGAGTGCCGCCTGGTGGGCGTCGAGCGCCAGGGCATCTGGTTCGAGCCGGACAGGTGGGTGGAGGCGGCCAGCCAGGAGAAAAAGCCTCTGCACCACGTCTTTCTCCAGTGGGAGGACGTGTTGTCCATTATGAAAGCCTACGAAACTTCCGACCTCGAGGGCGTGCGCCAGTACCGGGGCCTGCGTCCGCGCTCGTAAAAGGCGGAATCGACCGGGAGACTCATGTTACGACCCTTACTGACTCTGGCTTTGGCGGCAGTTCTGGCCGTCTCGGCCCTGGCCGAGCCGCTGCGCCCCATCGTGGGCAAAGACCGAAACCATGTGGTGAGCTCGGGCGAGAATCTCTACTCCATCGCCAAGCAGTACAGCCTGGCCATCGAGCACCTTTGTTTTGCCAACAGCCTGCCCATCGGACTGGACGTGGCCGTGGGCAAGGACCTGGTGGTCCCCACCCGACGCGTCCTGCCGGCCAACCCGCCCGAGGACGGGCTGGTCATCAATTTGCCCGAACGAGGCGTCTTCTTGTTCCGCAAAGGCCAGTTCGAGAAGTTCTACCCCGTGGCCATCGGCCAGCCGGGGCGCTTTCAGACTCCCGAGGGAAGCTTCAAGCTGGAGAGCCGGGTCGAGAATCCGACCTGGCTCCCCCCGGAATGGGCCGGGCTGGGCGAGGTCACCGTGCCGGCCGGGCCGGAGAATCCGCTGGGCGATCGCTGGATGGGCCTGTCCCTGCCGGGCGTGGGCCTGCACTCCACCACCAGCCCCACCTCCATCGGGGCGGCTGCCTCCCACGGCTGCATGCGGATGTACCCCGAGTCCGCCCGCGAGTTGTTCGAGAAGGTGACCGTGGGCATGCCCGTCCGCATCGAGTACGAGCCCGTCAAAGTGGGGCTGGACGAGGAGACCGGTGAGGTCTTCGTGCAGGTCCTGCCCGACGTCTACAGCCGCTACGACCTTCTGAGCCACGCTCGCGAGCGTCTGCAAGAGGTGGGCGTGTTGCCGTTCGTGGACGACAAGTTGCTCGAGCGCCTGGTGCGCCGCCAGAGCGGCCGTCCCGAGCTGGCTCTGCAGACCCAGGTCCTGGTCACCCGCGGGGGACAGCCGCTGGATGCCCCCCTGCCCGGGATTCTCAAGGACGGCGTGATGTGGATTTCCAGCGATCTGGCCCGCACCCTGGGCCTGAACCTGACCTGGGACGCCGCCAGCCGGTCGGTTGAGGTTTCCCGCGAGAGCTCGGTGGTGCGCTTCCCGGTGGCGGCCGAGAGCGGCGCCGCCGACCCGCCTCCGGCCTACCTGTTCCAGGGACGCACCCTGCTGCCGGCCCGGGTCTTGCTGAACGCCTTCAGCATCCCGTTCCGCTGGGACGCGCCCAGTCGGACCCTTCA
>CAZWUN010000343.1:0-5691 GCA_964637145.1 uncultured Burkholderiales bacterium | reverse complement strand
ACGTGTCCGATGGTGTGGCTGACCTCCAGCTCGAGCTCGCGAGCGGTGGCCACGTGGTCAGCCAGCTCGGAGGTCTGGTGCACGGTGAAGTGCTCGATGCGGGTTCGAGCATCCGGGCGGGGGTTGGCAGCGCGCAGCATTCTGACGACGGAGAAGACCTGGTCCAGGGCGCGGTCGCCGTTGGCGTGGAACGAGACCTGAAAGCCCAGGTCATAGAGCGGTTGCACCAACGACAGCAGAGCGACGTCGGAAGCGAAGTCCATCAGCCCGTTGGGAGCCACCGGGAATGGACCCGGGAAGATGTAGTTGAAGTTGAGCCCGGCGGTCAGTCCCTGGGTTGAGCCGTCGGTCACGAACTTGGCCCCGATGACCCGCACGAGGTCATAGCCCTCGCCGGCGAAGACATCAAACGATTCGTCGAACAGGGTTCCATCGATATAGCTGCGGATCCTCACCGGGTTGGTGGGATCGAGCGCCATGGCTCCGAACACCTCGAGCTCGCCATTGATGCCAAGGGCCGACCCGGTCAGTTGGTCCGAGCAGGTGGTGAAGCCCTGGCTGGCCAGGAGGTCTGCCGTGGCCTCGAACTGCTCGAGATACTGAAGCTTGGCCTGCTCGGTGTTGGTGATGCCCTCCAGGGCAGCCTGGATGAACGGATTTTGAGCGAACTCGTTGATCTGCCCGGTGGGCAGGCCGGTGTTGGGGTCGGTGGGGATGAACTGGCCCAGGTCGGGAGGAGCGGTGTAGGGTGCGTTGGGGGCTGTCGGCCAGATGCCGGTGGCCCGGAAGGCCGCGCTGTTGACGTAAGAGATGTGCTGGGAGGCGTTCTGCACGACCACCGGAACCGTCGCGGAGATGGCGTCCAGCTGAGCCAACGTCAGATTCTGCATCAGCTCCGCCTGGACCAGCCGGGAGGGGTCGAACCCGAAGCCGTAGATGGCAGCGGCGTTGGGAGCGGCCTGCAGGGCCTGGGCCAGAGCGTCCAGGGCACTCTGGATGGTGTTGTTGAGCCCTTCATTTCCGCAAGAGACGACCTGCGGGTTCACGTTGGCCATCAGGGTGAGCGCCGTGAGATTGAGGTGCAGGTGGGGCTCGATGAAGCCGGGCAAGCAGGTGTTGCCATCCAGGGATACCACCCGGGTGGCGGCGCCCTGGAAGCGGTTCACCGAACTCGTTGGTCCGATGTCCAGAATGCGGCCGTCCATCGCTGCCAGCGCCTGGGCTCGCGGATTGGCGGGGTTGATGGTAAGGAAGTTGCCATTGAGGAGGATGAGGTCGGCCACGGTGGGTCGCAGCGCGAAGCTCAGCCGGGCTGGGCCGCCAAGATAGGCCCAGGCCATCGTGCGCACCACGGCGCCAGCCACCGTGAGGGTCACTACGTTCGGGCGAACCACATTGACGAGCAGCCCGCCCCCATTGATCGAGAGCGCTCCCGCCGTGAGCTGCATGGGGGCGGCGTTGTTGCTCAGGCTGCCGCTGAATGTGAAGGGGGTGGTGGTGGTCACCGAGACATCGCCCGTGAGCCCGTTCACGTTGCTCAGGCTGAGGCTCCCGTTGTAGCTAGAAGTGCAGCTGGCATTGCCGCCTGCGAGAGTCATCTCGTTGGACGCGATGAAGTTGTCATAGGTGACCGAGCGGCCCCGATCGAGGTCGGACACGGTCATGCTGGAGTAAAAGGTGACTGCGAACGAGTTGCCGGCCCTGGTTACCTGAAGGTCGGCCGGGCCGCTCAAGGTCCAGGTCACGTCGGGGGTCTCGAAACGGACAGCCTGAAAATTGAGACTGGCGGCGTAGCTGTTGACGGTTGCGCCACTGGCCACCACGGCTTCGAGGTTGCCGCTCAGAGTGCCCTGAAGGGTGCGCAGCGCATTGAATCGAGCCACCAGTGAGCCGGCCGGGCCCGGGCTGATGACCAGGTTACCGCCCAGCGGACTCTCGATGGTCCCCGGACCGTTGGCCAGGACCGCCAGCGCCAACGCCATGGCGGAGGAGTTGGGCGCGCTGGCCGAGAGGGAAGGAAGGCTCCCGGGCTCACCGGCACGGGCCGCGATGCCCAGAGTCGAGTCGGGCAGGATCGCTTCCACGGCTCCAAAGCCGATCAGGCCTGAGGCAACTGCGCTGGCGCGCTGGGGGGTGACCTGAATGGGGACGCCCCCTGGTTGGGGTGGAACTGGATTCACAGCTGCGTTGCCCAGGGGCACGCTCTCGGATGAGCACCCGGACACACCAAAGACCAGAAACACCAGCAACAAAAGGAGTCTTCGCACTTCGCCTCCGCCTATCTTGATCAGGCGGGGCGGTTCGCGAGGGGCCTATTTACGTCCTTCAATGTTGGTGGCCAGGACCTTGGCGGCCGTGACCCCCCCCAGGAATCCGAACAGGTGGCCTTCCCACGAGATGCCCACCTGCCCGGGCAGAACGCCTGCCAGGGCGCGCCAGAAGAAGTAGCCCACCACCAGCGAGATGATGATGGAGAGCGGCTTGCGCTCGAAAAATCCGGCCGCCATCAGGAACCCCAGGTAGCCGTAGATGAGCAGGCTGGCGCCGATGTGGACGCTGTTGGGGGCGCCGAAGAGCCAGACGCCCAGTCCGCCCACCAAGCTGGCGATCACGGTGACGCCCAGGAACTGCTTCCAGCCGCGGGTGAAAATCAGCCAACCGAACAGCGCAAAGGGCACGGTGTTGGCGATCAGGTGGGGAAACCCACCGTGCAGGAAGGGCATCCAGAGAATGCCCCAGAGTCCGTCTTTGGTGCGGGGCACGATGCCGAAGTTGTTCAGCCACTGCTGCAAGACGAAGCTGTCCACCGTCTCGAGAATCCAGCACAGCAGCAAGAAACCGCCCAGCACGAGGATCTGGATCTTTAGCGCCCGGGTGACATTCTTCATAACAGCCTCCAGTGTACCACATGGCGACCTCGGGGGGAATGGCTCACGTTTTCTCAGAGTCGCCAGGAGGGGGAAAAAGTTCCGGATGCTCTCACCAGCTCGAGGAAGGCCCGAGCTTGCGGGCCAACTGCTCGACCTGCTTGCGACTGGTGATGCCGCCGGGTATATCAGCACCACCTGGGAACCGCGCCCCGTAGGAGACGAAGTTCACGGGGCGGCGAGGGGAACCGTGACCCAACTCTGCCGGGCCGGGACGCAGATGTACAGAAGACCGCTGACGGGGTCGGGAGCCAGACCACCGAGCACGCGCCAGCTCATCTTGGGAGGGATCAGCTCGCCGGGGGCGCTGGTGAAGAATACCTGGCGGGTGGTTCCATCGGCGGCCAGGCGCAGTACCCGGTCGGCGCCCGCTTCGACCACCGCCAGATCGCCGTCGGGCAGCCGCGTGACGGCCACCGGGCGCTTCAGGTCGGAGCGCAGCACGCGCGGGCCCTGGGAGCCGAGCAGGAAGAGGCGACCCCGCTCTTCGTCCACCACGGCCACGCCCTGGCCGGGCAGGAAGGCCAGATCCACCGGACGGCCCAGTTCTGTGCCCACGGGCAGGGTCTCGCCCCCGCCCAGGATGACCGAGACCCGCCCGGCCGAAGGCTCGGCCACGAAGATGAGGCCCTCGTTGTCCACCGCCAGGCCACCCGGGTCGTTCAGGCCCTCGGCCAGCACGCGCAGGGAGCTGCCCCAGCCGGTCACGATGCGGCCGCCCTCGGTCAGGGCATAGTAGACGTTGCCGTCCCCGTCCAGGGCGCTGTCCACGATGCCCAGCAAGGGCTCGGACGAGGAGTAGAGCGAGCGCAGCAGGGGAGCGTGCACCAGCTGACCGGACGGGTCGAGCTCGGCCTGGGTCAGGCCGCTCACGAAGAGGCGCGACTCGAGCTCGTAGCGCAGGCTGCCCGCGGGGGTCAGGCCGGGGGGGACCAGAGTGCGCGAAGAGGGCTCGGACCCGACGCTCACTTCGACCAGGCTGCCGTCCACCAGGTTGGAAAGCGTCATTGGCCCCTGAGGACTGGGAACGGTCCGTCCTGGAACTGGCCGGGCCGTCAGGTCAGGACCTGCCGAGGCTTGCAGACCGGTGAACCCGGGCCTGCGCAGCTCGGCCAGCACCCGGTGCCGGTCGGGTCGGGCCAGATCCACCTCCAGCACCTGCCCGCTCTCGCCCGAAGCCAGGTAGACCACCTGTCCCCCGAAGGCGATGCCGGTGGGCAGCTCCAGGTCCTCCATCAGCGTGCTCACGGCCCCGTCGGCCAGCCCCACCCGCACCACCCGGTCGGAGGAGGGCAGGGTCACGAAGGCCTCGGTGCGCGAGCAGGCGATCCCCTCTGCCCCCACCAGCTCCTCGGTCAGGACCCGCTTCACGACACCCGCGAAGGGATCCACCTCCAGCAGCCGCCCGCGCCGCTCCACCACGTAGAGCGAGCCGTCCTGGAAGGCCATTCCGGTGGGCCGATCCAGCCCTCCGATGAGCTGCGAGACGCCCTCGGCGCCCAGCCAGAGAATGCGCCCGCTGGAGGGCTCGCTGCAGGCCAGCTCGTCCCCGATGCGGACCAGTCCCCAGGCCTGCACCCCCTCGGCCACGACCGTCCCGTCCAGGCGCACCACCCGCGAGCGGCCCCGTTCGGCGATCACCAGCCGGCCCGCCGAGTCCGTGACCAGCCCCACCGGGCCGCACAGGGGCTCGGCCAGGGCGACGGAGCTCAGCCAGAAGAGGCAGAGCCCCCACGCCAGCCAGCCCAATCAGCCCCGCCGCAAGCGCACGAAGCGCCGGCTGACCTTCAAGACCGCCCCGTCCTCAAAGCTCACCTCGGCCGGCGCGGCCACTTTCGCCCCCTCCAGCGAAACGGCGCCCTGCTCCACCAGCCGGCGCGCGTCACGCTTGGAACCTGCAAAGCCCACGGCCATCAACAGATCCACTACGTTCATCGGAGAGCCGACGGTCTTTTCGTCCATCTCGCTGGGGATCTCGCGCTGCGAGAACACCCGCAGGAACTCCTCATCGGCTCCCCGGGCCGCCTCCTCGCCGTGGTAGATCTTGACGATCTCGCGCCCCAGCCAGCGCTTCACGTCGCGCGGGTGCATGTCTTTGGCGCCGCGCACCTGGTCCATCGGCACGTCGGTGCACAGCTCGAAGTAGCGCTCCATCAGGTGGTCGGGCAGCGACATCAGCTTGCCGAACATCTCGGTGGGCGGCTCGGTGATGCCCACGTAGTTGCCCAGGCTCTTGGACATCTTCTGCACCCCGTCAAGCCCCTCCAGAATGGGCATCAAAAAGACGATCTGGGGGGTCTGGCCCACCTCGCGCTGGAGCGCGCGGCCCACCAGGTTGTTGAACTTCTGGTCGGTGCCACCCATCTCGACGTCGCTCTGCAGAGCCACGCTGTCGTAGCCCTGCATCAGCGGGTACAAAAGCTCGTGCAGGTGGATCGGCACCCCCTCGCGGTAGCGGTTCTGAAAGTCGTCGCGCTCGAGGATTCGGGCCACGGTGTACTTGGAAGCGAGCCCCACCACGTCGGCGAAGCTCATGGGCATCAGCCACTCGGAGTTGAAGCGTACTTCGGTCTTCTCCGGGTCGAGGATGAGCGAGAGCTGCTCGCGATAGGTGCGCCCGTTGGCCTCGATCTCCTCGGGGGTGAGCACTTTGCGTGTCTCCGAGCGCCCGGTGGGGTCGCCCACCCGCGCCGTGAAGTCGCCGATCAAGAGCACCACCTGGTGGCCGAAGTCCTGGAACTGGCGCAGCTTGCGCAGCACCACG
>CAZWUN010000342.1:0-5698 GCA_964637145.1 uncultured Burkholderiales bacterium | reverse complement strand
TGATGGGGTAGTTGATGAAGTCGGAGTAGCGCTTGACGATCTCGCGCAGCTTCCATTCGGAGGTGTAGTCGAAGAGCGAGTTCTCGCGGTCCTCGGGCTTGAGGTGGAGAATGATGGTGGTGCCGTGCTCGGAGCGCTCGGCCTCCTCCAGGGTGTAGGTGCCGTCGCCGGTCGAGTTCCAGCGTGTGGCTCCGGTTTCGCCGGCGCGGCGGGTGATGAGCTCGACCCGGTCGGCCACCATGAAGCTGGAGTAGAAGCCGACCCCGAACTGGCCGATCAGGTCGGCCGAGCTCTGGCTCTCCTTGAGCTTCTTGAGGAATTCGGCCGTGCCCGACTTGGCGATGGTGCCGATGTGGGCCACCACTTCCTCGCGGCTCATTCCGATGCCGTTGTCGGAGATGGTCAGAGTGCGCTCCGCCTGATCCGTCTCGAGCTGGATGACCAGCTCATCCTGCTGGACCTGAAGCTCGGAGTTGGTCAGGCTTTCGAGGCGCAGCTTGTCCAGCGCGTCGGACGCGTTGGAGATCAGCTCGCGCAGAAAGATGTCCTTATTGGAGTAGATCGAGTGCACCATCAGCTCGAGCAGCTGACGGACCTCGGCCTGGAATTCGTGTCGTTCGATGGTGGCAGCCAAAGTCAGGAACCTCCGGGATACAAATGGTCGAGCTTAGGATGCACCGGCGGATGTTGGCGCTGGATAAGCGGAGTGTTAGAGCTTTGTTTGCGCCTCGGCGCTCTTCTCAGCTGAGGCCCCCAGCTCAGATACGAGAGAGGAACTCGCTGAACCCGGCCGGGAGCGCTTTGTTGCCGCCCCGGTCGAAGGAAACCGTGCCGTTGCCCACCATCGACAAAATGGTCTTGTTCAGGGCGGCCTGGGCCGACGAGAGCTCTGGCGACCGCAGCTGAGGATTCTCGGCCAGTTTGGCCAGGAAGCTACCCAGGTCGATCTTTTTGCCGAAGCCACCCGGGCCGTTGGAAGGCGTCAGGCTGGAATCGAGCGCCTGCTTGATGAGGGCCGAGCCACCCCGCTGGCTGACCTGCTGCAACGAGCGACCGAGCTGGTCCAGAGCCGGATACAGCTCGTCGCGCATGACATGGAGATCTACCGCCACCAGCGATTGGGCCGGCATGCTCTGGCTGGCTGCCTGCACCAGGGCTGCGCCCAGGTCGCGGGGCTTGTCGGGGAAGTTGCTGCGCCCGAACATGGCGTCGAGAGGGAATCCATAGCCGCGCACGGTGTGCTCGGAGGCCACCGCCACCCGGGCCGAGCCGGTCAACTGGCTCAAAGACTCGAGCTGGGCCCCATTGCAGGCGTCCAGGAAGATGGCGTCGGCCCCCTTGACCACCTGGCCCACCTCGGAATACTTCAGGCCAGCCGCGCCCTTCTGGTTGCCGTGCCCGGACAGGAAGACCACGTGCCTGGAAGTGGGGTAGCGAGCCTGGTTCTCGGCCCAGAGTTGACCGAACTGCTTGATGCTGGGTCCCTTCGAGACAAAAGCCTGCTGCACGTGCTTCCACGAGCTCGGTTGCACCGACAGACCCTTGAGGCGCTTCTTGAGGGCCTCGATGCCGCCTTTCCACATGTGCCGCGTCGAATGGGCGGCCCAGGCCCCAAAGGCTGCAACTCCCAGGCCCACACCGGCCAGGGCCAGCCCGCCGACCACCGCCCCGCCCACGGCCAGCGTGGCGCCGGCGATGGCCAGCGCTCCCCCGGCCCCGGCCTCGGCCACGCACAGAGCCGGCAGGGCGGTCAGGCCGAGCTCTTTGAAGACCGATCCTCGAGCGACCGTGCCACGCACCATGGCGGGTGCGCTGTGGTTGGAGATGGCCCGCTCGAAGCGGCGCCCCTGGGCCTCGACCTGACCGCCGATGTCGGGCGTGGAGCTGTCGCCGAAAAAGGTGACCAGCAGCGGCCCCTTGGGCTCCATGGCCAGGGTATTGTTGGGGTTGCGGCCGAACTGCAGGCTCGTCCCCTCGGGCACCTCGGTCCAGCGGTCACAGTCCACTTTCTGGCCGTTGAGGTAGGTGCCATAGGTCGAACCCGCATCGCGCACGTAGAGTCGGCCCAGATCGTAGCGCAGATCGGCGTGGTAGCGGCTGACCGACCCCTCGGCCAGATACAGCTCGCTGTTGAGTTGGCGACCCACCCGCATGATCGAGCCCGGCTCAGGCAGGGAGACCGTGCTGCCATCACCCAGGCGGAACTGGTGCTGGTCGGGGGTGGCCTTCAACTGATCGAGCCGGGCCATGATGGTTTGCGAGCCACCCACGGCCATGGTCAGCTGACAGCCAGCCAGATCCAGCGTTCCTCCCGGGGGCACCGGCTGCCAGGCATTGGCGGGCGCGCGCTGGCCATTGATGAAAGTGCCGTTGCTCGAGGTATCGCAGATCCAGAGCTTTCCGTTGCGCCAGGTTGCGTTGGCGTGCTGTCGGCTTACGTAGGGATGGTCGATCTGCAGCGCGTTATGCGGCTCGCGGCCGATGGTAAAAACGCTGCCATCGGTGGGAAACGACAGAGCCTCCCCATCCGGACCGAGCAGGCGCATGCGGGAGGGGTCGAGGGCCAACGGGTGATCATTGGGAGGCAGGGCCGGCAGAGCCGAGCCCGCGGCTGCATTCCCGGCCCAGGCGGCCGCCTGGGGCTGATCGATCCTCATTGGTATCATCATGCTTTGAGCGTTCCGTGCTGAAGGTTTTGCCTATCCTTCGGGGGCGCCTCCATACAAGTCTGTCGGCGCAGGTTTCTGCAAAACCTTCATCACTCCACTTTAACGCGCTGGAGGCATTCGGTAAAGGGAGAGGGAAATCCCCCGCCCATGGGGCTGCTGCGCACTCTGGTGGAATGGCTTCCCTCCAAACTTCGAAGCAGCATCGAAGCTGAATCCCGCCGGTGGATGCTGCGCTGCAGCTGCGGGGCGGAGCGCTCGGTGTGGGAAGCGGGGGGCATTCGCTGGAAGGCCCGGGGCAACCCGCGCACTCTCCTGCCCTGTCCGGCCTGCGGCCAGGTCACCTGGCACGAGACCTACCTCCCGTGAGCCAGGACCTGCTGCTCCAGCTCGAGCGGCTCTACGCAGAGCAACAGCTGCCCCCCGTGCAGGGCAATCCCTGCCAGAGCTGCTTCGCCTGCTGCACCGCCACGGGCCACCTCACCCATCGCATCTCCGAGCTCGAGCTGGCTTACGTGGCCTGGAAGGTGAGCCCAGAAGCGGCCGAAGAGCTCTCTCGCTACGCTACTCGCGAGCGCGACGAAGAAGGGCGGCTGCGCTTCGAGCAATGCCCCCACTATCAGGGCGGCTGCCGAATCTATGCCCACCGGCCCTTCTCGTGCCGGGTCTTCGGACACTTCCGCGAGCGGGGCACCGAGCTGCCCGGGGGCTGCACCTTCCAGGGCCGGGAAACCGAGTTCGCCCGTCAGGACTACTACCGCGTAGTACCTGGGGCGCGAGAGCTGCGTCCCCTGCTGCGCGAGTTCAGCCTGTTGGCCCGGCCGCGCACCGAGCAAGCCGCCGGGCCAGCCCGGGAGGCGCCGCTCGACTGGCTCGACCAGGGCGATCCGGTGGATCGGGCCCTGGGCCACCTGGCCGGCGGTCATTACGACCAGGCCCTGAGCGAGCTGCTGGGCCAGCTCGAACGGCAGCCCGAAGGGTCGGGCTTCGTGTGGCACACGCTGGGCCTGGTCTATGGCCTGCTCGATCGCCCCGCCCTGGCGGTGGAAGCCTTCCGACGAGCCGTGGCGCTCATGCCCGGCCAGGCCGATTGCCTGACCCAGCTGGGCACCAGCTTGATGCTCAACGGCTCTCTGCGGGAAGGAATGACCCACCTGGCCCGGGTGGCCGAGCTCGACCCCGGCCAGGCCACCGCCCCGGGCATGCTCGGCTACGGCCACCTGCTGCTGGAGGAGTGGGACCAGGCCGCCGCCCACCTGACTCGAGCCCTCGAGCTCGAGCC
The DNA here is from genome assembly GCA_964637145.1 of uncultured Burkholderiales bacterium. Lineage (GTDB taxonomy): Bacteria > Vulcanimicrobiota > Xenobia > Xenobiales > QWHO01 > QWHO01. Next base: position 1,750 of record CAZWUN010000342.1, on the reverse strand, counting down.
CGAGAACGGCTTCTACGCCCTGCGTCTGGCCAGCGCCCGGCTGGCCCTGGGGCAGAGCCAGCAAGCCATCCCCCTGCTGGAGCGCGCGGCTGGCTTCGAGCCCACCCGCAGTCAGGCTCTGGCTCAGCTGGCAGCAACAAAACGGTAACGACTTTTACACAAGGATAACCTCCCGCCCGGTCCCTTCGGCTCGGAAACCCGCCATCATGGGGATATGCAAGAGGCTCCCGTCAAGAAAACCGAGGAAGTCAAGAAGACCTCCAGCTCCAGCTCCTCCAGCCAGTCCGCCGAGACCGGCCGGCTGAGCCAGCAGTCGGCCAGCAAGCGGGCCACCGGCTCTCGCTCCGCTTCCGCGGCCGAGGACGCCCGTGAAGAGGACGACCGGGTGGAGACCTCCCGAGAATCCGAGCAAGAGGGTGCTCCTGGGGTGCTCAAGGGCCTGACGAGCTGGGTAGGAGAGGCCCTGAACGACCGCTCCCAGGCCATCGAAAAGCAGCACGAAACGCGCTGGCAGGACCGCTCCGACGTGAAGCGCAACCTGGCCAGGAACGGCGATTTCTCCACCTACTCCAAGGAGCAGCTGCTGGCCCTGGACTCGCTGGCCCGACGCGACCCGAAGCTGGGCGATACCGTTCGCGAGCGCACCGCCGAGTTCGTGGGCCAGGCCGACAGCCTGGAAGATTTGCCCGACAACCTGGGCTTCCAGGTGTTGCTCAAAAACCAGATCCTGGATCAGCAAAAGGATCGCTGCCTGATTGAGGACCCGACCGCAGAGGCCCGCCAGCACGTCGACCAGCTGGTGGATCAGCACGTGCGCGCAAAACTCGATGCCAGGCTGGAAGGCCAGGAGGGCGATGAGGCCGCCGAATCCGCCGCCAAAAAGTGGGCCGGCGACGTTCGCGCCAGCATGGAGCGCCATCCGGCCCTCAGCTCGCGCCTCGAGAGCCGGGCCACGGCCCTGTCGGAAGATGAGGCCACCTCTGATCGGTTGCAGGAGATCGCCCAGGCCGACGACTCCTTCCTGACCAGAGCCATCCGGGATACGGGCGACTTCCTGTCCGAAAAGCTGGAAGGCGCCCTGAAGCTGCCCACCCCGTTCAATCCCATCGGCTCGCTCACCACCGCCTCCAAGCTCATGGACGCGGCGGGTTGGGAGGGGGGCGCCAACTTCGCCGAGGATGTCCAGGGCGGCGCCATCAAGGCAGGGCAGGGGATGGTCACCGGCGTGGCCGCATCGCTCACTGACCCGCTGGCCACCGCCCAGGGGATGTTCGAGCTGGGCAGCCGCGGAGCCGCCCTGGTCAACCCGGCGCTGCTGGCAGCCCAGGGAGCCGCCGGGGGCAAGAACCCTCTCGAGCAAGCTGGCGAGCACCTGGAATTCTTCAAGCAGACCGGCCAGGCCGCCGTGCAAACCTATCACGAGACGGCCCAGGAGCACGGTCTGGTGGGCGCGCTGACCCACGGAACCATCGACGTGGCCGTGATGGCCGGAACCGGAGGCAGCGGAGCGGCCCTCCTCAAGGGGGCCACCCTGGGCCGAGCCAGTGAGGCCGCCGCCAAGGCCCTTCGGAGACCGATTCCCGAGGCCCCGCCCTTCGTGCAGGAGCTGGTGGAGCTCAAGGGCAGCATGAACGACCTCCCCGCCCCCTACAAGCAGCTGAAATCCACCTCCGTCGCCGGAGCCGCGTCCACTCTCGAGTTCAACCCCGACGCCCTGCTCGACGAGGTGTCCGCCCAGGTGGATCGAGGC
>CAZWUN010000341.1:0-5749 GCA_964637145.1 uncultured Burkholderiales bacterium | reverse complement strand
TCATGGCGTTGATGGCTCCTTCAGGCGACGTTTGCCCGATTCATGCCTGGCGAACCTGGAATTTTCCTTGACCTGCGGGGACCGGAAGGGCCCCGCTCCAGCCCCCCGCCGGATCGTACTCAACTGGAACTCCGGAGTACCAAACAGGTATCTCAGGTTGAAAGCCGGGGATCTGCCTGGTAAACTACTTCGGGAGGTGGTGTGTGATCCTCTCTTGCGATAGATGCCGACGGGTGCGCCGTGGGTATTCCCTGGTCGAAATCCTGATTATGCTCGTGGTCGTGACCATCGCCCTGCTGGGCTTGATGGGCTCGTTCGCCTATGGAGTGCGCGCCAACGCCCAGGCCCAGAAGACGGCCACCGCGACGGGCTATGCCTCCCAGGTCATGGACATGATCCGCACCAACAATTATGCCTGGATCGACCCGAGCGGCAACCTGAATGACCCCAGCGCGGCCACTCGCAAAGCGTTGAACGCCCCTCCCCTGACCATGGCTCCAGCCGATGCGGCTTTCACCCGCAACGTCGAGATCACCCAGGGGATCGGCGCCGGTTACAAGGCCAATATCGCTCGCATCAAGGTTCGCGTCTTCTGGCGCACCGACGCGGGGGCGGAAAAGATCGTCGAGCTGGTCGGCTTCTCGACCGACCTGGCGGCCCCATGAACGATCGCCGACGAGGGTTCACGGTTCTGGAGCTGCTGGTCAGCTCGCTCTTGCTCTCCATGATCGGGCTGGCCACCATCCAGATCTTCATGGCCTCGATCAGCACCTACAGCCACCAGGACGGTCGCATCGCCCTGTACCACTCGGCTCGCGAGAATCTGGAGCGGATCGTGCCCCTGCTCGTCAGCGCCGAGAGCGTGACCTTTCCCCTGGCCGGGGGAACGAGCTCGACCCTGGTCTTCAACGCCGGCCGCGACTATCTCAATCAGGTTCCCTACAACCCGACGAACCCGGTCAGCTACAACTATCGAGTGCGCCTGGTCAACAATGACATCCTGCTCGAGCTCTACAACGGAGATGTGGCGACCACCACGCGCGTGCTGGGTCGCTCCACGCCCGAGCGGACCATCACCGGCCTCACTTTTATCCGTCCGGCGGCTGCAGCCTCGACCGTCCAGGTCCAGGTCCGCGTCCAGGGCCAGGTCAAGAGCGCCCGGAGCCAGCTCCGGACCATCGACTATATGCTCGAGACCGCCGCCCACGTGCCCGCGGTGACCCTGCCAGACCCGTAGTAAAGGAGCAATCCCATGCAACTGATGAAACGAAAGCTCTGGAGCCGTCGAGGCTCGGTGCTCTTCGCCATCTTTGTGATGATCTTCACGTTCCTGCTATCGGTAGCGTTCTTTACGCTTCTGCCCATGGAGGCCCGGGCGACCACCCAGCTCAAGCTCCGGACCACGGGCTCCCTGGTGGGCGAGGCCGGAGTGATCGAGGCCATTCAGTGGATCAACGACGGCGGCCTTCCAGCCGACGGGCTCACGCTCCCGGCTCTCTCCGCCGCGGAAGGGTTTGGCAACGGGTGGACCTATGCAGCCACCTTCCACGACACCGACCAGGAAGGAAACGCCCTCCCGGCCGGGTGGTGGCGGGTGAACTCCGACGCCAGGTTCAATAACCGCACCTACCTGGTGGCCACGGCCTACCTGAGAACGCTGGATTCCACCTTCTTCGAGGACATGATCCGGGCCGACAACACGACCACGCTGGTGGCGGGCCAGGGGATCGACTACTACGATACCATCCACACCAACACCGTCCCCAAGATCGATTGGGGTGGCTGGGGCTGGGCGGCCGGCAACATGCCGCCTTTCCACAAACCGACCAGCAGCTCGGTCTCGCTGACCTGGTCGGACACTGCCACCAAGGTGCCCGAGGTGATGAACGGTCCCTTCAGTGTTCCGTTGAGCGACAAGGACTGGGGCAAAGTTTTCGAGCTCGGCTCTCCTGGCTTCCTCGGACCGGTTCCCGAAAAAGAGATACCGGACATGAACCAGGCGAGCAGCATGAACGTCGTCAATGGCTCCTCCAACCCGAAGAGCATGCTCAACCTGGCCTTGAATGGAAAGACCTATTCGACCCTCCCGAGCGGCCTCAACGCCGTCGCGGGCGGGGGCCTGATCTTCAAGGGCAGCGACGTGGCTGACGTCGAGCTGTCGCTGGTCAACGACTCCTATACCAAGGTAGCCCACAAGCACGACAACGACCCCAGCACGCCCCAGTTCGTCGATCCGGTCGACTCCAAGAACAAGAAGTATTACGAGAGCCTGCACCAGCAGATGGTCATCACCGACTCGAGCGGCAAGAAATACACCGTAATCTACGATGAGGACAAGCAGCTCACGCGCATCTGGAACCCCGGCAAGACCCCCAGCTCGGGCGCCCCGAACGTTGAGGTGAGCGGCCTGACCAACGGAGTGGTCTACTTCGAGAAGAAGGTGGACAACATCCGAGGCGCCAGCAAGAACGAAAAGGCCTACGTGGCCGACGACGAGCTGAAGTTCCAGTTCAAGGACGACGGCCAGATGGCCCCTCTCTTCCGAGCTGACCACGAGCCCGTGTTCATCAAGAACGGCAGCTCGATCATGCCCTCCGACCCCACCGTCGAAAGAGGGAAGCCCGGCTTCTCCGGCTTCACGCTCATCGGGCAGGAAGGGCTCACCATTCAGGTAGACGGCGGGGCCAAGCTGCCCAAGTATGGCGGACAAAAGGCATACCTGATGAGCTTCAACACGATGTCCAACAAGAAGATCAAGTTCCAGACCGACGCCCAGTCAAAGTTCTACATCATGGTCTCGGGCTCGATGCTCTCCGAGGACGAGGTCTTCTTCCAGCGCGACGATCCCAACGACGGGCTGGTGATGAAGCAAGACAAGACCAACCGCTACCTGGTGGGGCAGACAGGCACCCCGACCTACACGATGGAGCACTACGAGGAGGACTTCATCCGCGGCGGCAAGTGAGCCCGGCGGTCGAGCCGACAGGCAAAGAGCCCCGTCCTGGCGGGGCTCTTTGCATGCCAGTGGGGAATTGCCATGCTACAATGAAGAGCATGCAAAAGCGCGGCATCGTTCTGACCATCAGCATCATCCTGGCCGTGGTCATGGTCATGTTCGTGGGGGCGGCCCTGGGCCTCGGGCCCGGTAACATGGCCTCCAGCCGCCAGACCGCGATGAGGTCTCAGGCCCGGCGAGCAGCCGAGTCGGGAATTCAGTATGCCCTCAGCCAGCTGAAGGCCGATCCCAACTGGCGGGGGGACAAGAACGCGGTCACCGTCTCCCGGCCTGACCTGCATGTCGAGGAAGACAACGGCAACGTCATCGGCGTGGTGCAATCTCCCGATGGAAGCTGGTCGCAGTTTCGCCTGCGCTTCAACTATCAAGACGGTGGCACGGACGCCGAGAACCTGCCCGACCCGACCCAGATCATCGACCACCCGTACGTCTCGGTGAACAATCTGCTGGGCGGAACCCCGGCCCAGGTGCCGCGGGCCGATGGCCCCGGCTACTCCGTCACGGCCGGCAGCGCCCGCCCGTTCGCCATCCCCCTGTGGGCGGTCAGCCTGGCGGTCGAAGGCCGGGCGGGCTCACCCCAGCTCAGTCCGGCCAACCCCAACCCCACCAACCTGCCAGGAGCCTCCCGGGTCACCCTGGAGGCCGTCTATCAGGTGCCCGACATGGGCCCCTTCGTCAAGGAGGCGGCCGTGATGGCCGCCAACAACCTGCAGGCCGTCCTGGGTGTGGACGGCAAGCTGGTCGTCACCAGCGCCAAGGAGGGCAGGGCCCCGCGCCTGCGCAGCAAGGCCGGGGTGGGCGTGATGGGAGGAGACAGTAGCGAAAACTACCAGTCGCTCGGGGGGCGCGTGGCCACCGCCAGCGGTTTCTTTGCCGCCTACGACACCAGCCAGGTCACCATGGAGACCGAGAACGCCGCCGACGATTTCTACTCCTTGACCTGGGACAAGGTCAAGAAAGCCGACCCCAGCCAGCACACCGTGCCCGCCGGCACCTACGTCTGGTGGGAGGATGGCACCCTCCACTACTACGACATGGGCTACGAGGACTACCGGACCCACATCGCGGCCAATCCCCTCGACGCGGGAACGACCCCCTCTCTGCCGAGCAGCATCACGGTGTCGGGCAGTGGCGCTCAGAAAACCCTGGAGTTGCACCAGAGCATCTACATCGAGCCGACCGGCGCGACCCAGGACTTCTCGATCATCCCGAGAGCCGGCGCCGCCGAGTCGTTCCCGGCCGATTACGTCGGCGGCGGTTCGACGACTTTCAAGCAACTGTGGAAGGGTGAGAGCCTGGCCTCGGTTCCCGGCTCGATTCCCGGAATCGGGATGACCACCGGCCTCACCAGCCTGCTGTTCGAGGGAGGAGAGCTCTACGGTTACAGCGGCGGAGGCTTTGGCGGCGGCTCCGGGGGCTTTGGCGGCTACGGAGGCTACGGCGGAAGCAGCGGCTACTACGGGGGTGGATCCTATGGCGGCAGCAGCGGCTCCTACGGCGGCAGCAGCGGCTACTACAGCGGCGGCAGCAGCGGCTACCCGGGCGGGTATTCCAGCTCCGGCTCGGGGGGCAGCGGTTACCCGGCCGGCGGGAGCTACGGCGGCAGCGGCTACCCCGCTGGCGGCAGCTACGGTGGCACCACGGGTGGCTTCTCCACGACGACCACCACGGGCGGTAGTGGCACCACCACGGGAGGCACGACGACCGGAGGAACGACGACCGGAGGCGGCTGGATCTCCACCATCACCCCCGACAACGGCATCATTCCCCTCCCTCCCGGAGTCACCGACAGCCTGACGGCCTCCGATCTGGGCATCAAATTTGACGGAAATGGAACCCAGGTCGTGCTCAGCGGCGAAGGCAACATCCGGCTGACCGGCACGATCGACGGCAAGAACGGCTCCATTACCTCGGGTGGAGAGATCCGCATGACCGGCCTGGGGGCCGACTTCACGGCCGGCACCAACCCCGAAGAGGGGGTCAACATGTACGCCCGGGGCGACATCATCTTCTCCAGCCTGGACAAGGCGCCCGACGGGACCTACGGCTACGACAGCGTCAACCTGGCGGGCGTGGTCTACACCTGGGGCAACTTCATCTGCGACCTGGGCAGCCCGTCCTCGCCCACCCGGGGCCTCTTCCGGATGGAAGGCGTCATGGTGGCCTACGGAGGCGACCCCTCGGCCGATCCCGGCAACAACGGCAAGGGCAACGTGCTACTCTCCGTGGGAGCGGCCGACCTGGTGTTCAATCCTTCCTACCTGGGGTCGCTGGCCACCGAGCTCCCGGCCAACTTCGGTCTGAAGGCGATCTCCTGGAACCAGCTTCCCTGAGTGCGTCGTCGAGGCTTTAACTTCGCAGAGCTGATGCTGGCCGTGGGCGTCCTGGCCATCGTCATCTTGACCTTGATGGCGCTGGTGGCCGCGACGCTCAGGTCGAGCTCCAAGTCGAGCACCACCGGCAAAGCCACCGCTGTGGCCGAGTCGCTGCTCGAGCAAACTCTGTACGCGGTGGAGGATAGCAACGGGGGTGCGGTAGCCACTTCGTTCTGGTCCACCGAAGGAGTCTGGAAAGACAGCTCGGTGGACGGGCAGGTCGTCCAGGGCGGGGTGCCCTACGATTACACGATCAGCCTCTCGACCGTGGCCGGACTGGGCGGGGGCAGCAATCGCGTCAAGAAGGTGGATGTCACGGTGCAGTGGTGGAACAGCCGGGCCTCGGGGGGGCAGCGTC
>CAZWUN010000340.1:0-5772 GCA_964637145.1 uncultured Burkholderiales bacterium | reverse complement strand
AACTTCGTTGGGCTGTGCAGCACAGGATCGGCTCCCACGAAGTAGCTCCCCTCGGGGTCGATCCCAACGAGAAGAGTGGTGTAGAGGCCGTACGGATCCTGCCAGAGCTCATATTCCTCGCCGGTCTTCTTGCCGTATTTGAGCTGAAATCGGGCCTCGTCCTCGGGGCGCCCCTTTGTCACCCTCGACGTGATCGTGAACGCGTACGCGATGATACCCATGCGCTCACCGAGCCGGGTCTCGAAGGTGATCCGGTAGGGAGGGCAGGCCGGGTCGGGAGAGTGCAGGATCCGGCAACCCGAGCCTCTCAGGGCGTCCAGCATCCAGCGGACGAGGGGCTCGCGTTTTTTGGGGTCAGCCGATAGAACTTTGGGATTGTCGGTCACGCCAGGATGGTTTCTCAGGGAGCCTCAGTCCCCTGCGAGCGGATTGACGATGCATGCGAGCGCCATCAGGTCTTCTTTCTGCTCCAGAATCTTCAGCCAGGACTATACCGCCTGGACTTCAAGCCCATCCTCATAGAGTATCGCCAACTGGTCGTCACCAGACCATGAGAAGGGTCTAAGCGATGAAGAGTAGAGACCGGTTTCTCCATCATACAATTTCGTTCCACCGGCCAAGAGGACGTGGCTTCGTTGGAACCTATTCGGGATATCCGCGGGAAACGCTTCACTGGTGGGAACTACCTGCATTGACCGGAAATCCACCAACCCGGGCGGGGGTGGTTTGGCATTTTCTTCTTGTTGGCGTGCCAGTGTTTCAAAATCGACGAATTTCCGTGTTGTGCGCGGGCGCAGTCCCAAGACATGGAGGGCATTACCCTTCCAGGCCAACTTCGTGACAATAACCGAACTCTGGACTGTCCACTCCAAGTCTAATCTGGGTAGGTCAAAGCCCAAGATGAGGCAACCCGCTCCCACTGCAATCACTGTACCGTCAGGCTTCCAACTCGCCGGACCAAAAAGATAAGTTGGGTGGGGAAGTTCTGGATGGTTAAACCTCTGGTAGACTCGCGCCTGTGTACCGTTCTCTTCTCGCAGGTCTCGTAGCTCAATCTCTTTGCTTTGATAGAGACAGACTAATTGGTCGAGCCAAGGATGCCAAGCGGACGCCATGGAGTAGGAGCTATCTCCGGTCCAGAGCGACTTCAAACCGGCTCGAAGTCCAGTATTCTTATCTAAAGTAAAGTGCCGTTGCAGGCGTAGGTCAAAGACCGTGTGCGGTAGACTTCCACTCGCGACCGAGACTTTGCTTGAAGTGCAATTCCAAGAAACGTACGGAGTGAGGCTGCGGCTAAATTTAGGTCTGGCTATCTCCCCAAAAGCGAATCGGAACTTATGTTTTATCCGAAGCGTGACCGAGGGTATGTTGCGAATGCGAGCCAGTTCACGCTCTCGCTCTTCTGTCCGTCGCCTTGCCTCGTCTACCTGGCGCTCGATGTCTGGTAGGAGCTGGCCAACTAAGACTTTCAATGCATTTCCGTCCCAAAGCTCGACGCCGCAAGCACTGGCTACCTTTCGAGCGCCAGCAGTAAAGGATGAGGTCGTAACAACGATTGCCTTCGTGCAGTTTACCTCTGGCAGGGTCATCGCACCCAGCAAGATCTGGATAGCTTGGTTCCCAACATTGCCTTCGGAAAACCTCTTTACTTGAACGGCATGACGAACACCGTCCGGTGAAATGGCAATAATGTCGACGCCATAATCACGACTTCGCTGCGTGACCTCAGCGCAGAAACTCTTCAAGCGGAGAACGGAGGCTACGAATTCCTCGAATTCGTAGGGATCTATTTCGGTGAGCTTTCCGGAGAGCAGCTTAGTCGCAGAGTCCATCATATCAGCCTGCTAGGGATGCAGCGGGTGACCGAGGCTTGCCCACCGAGGCACTGTCATTACGTCTAGCTCCGGGTTAGGCCTTCTTGGCCGTGAAGACCATGCGCAGCGTCTTACCTGCGAAGTGGCTTGAGTTCCCATCGAGCCTGACCTGCAGGTTGTGCTTATTGCAGAAGGCATGGATCTCAGCTAGATCTTCACCCGACAGATCGTAGGGATGGCAGACATAGACCAGCGAGCCATCCGGGAGCCGGAACATTTGCTCATGGTCAGAACAGGGAGGCTCATGGGGCAGACCCAGCCGATCTGAATGACATAGCTGGCAGCGTCCATCAATAAGTTTCGCCAGACACGTGGACTGAACGCGTTGCCACCCATCTTCCCGGAGTTCGTCCTCAATGGCGTAGGCGATCGCTACGGATGCAGCCCTTCGACAACCGTCTTCCGGCAACTGGGTCAGCCTCTCGATCGCTTCCCTCCAGCCCGGAGCGAGCCGATGGGCGCTGCCCAACTTCTCCAAGCGTTTTACGTTCGCTGGCTTGCGGGTATGTGTGCTCATGGTGCCAACTTTCTGGCCGATACATAGTTGTTCCTGGCTTTACAGGGATCCGATCCTGTTTTGACTCCATTTCACGGGTTGCGGGGCGTGCAAAGGTAGTGCTCCACCAGGTGGCGCGCGCCTACGGCGCGCTCAATGAACCGGAGCTGTTCATTGTGCTCATCGGGGGATGCCGTCGGATTCGACAGCATTCCGCGTACACTTGCCGACGGCGTCCGTGAGAAGCCCCTCTACTTTTTGGCGTCAACCCTGCGAAAATCTTCCTGACCCCGTCCGAGGGTAAGCCTGGGTCCCTCCCTGGTGTTCAGTTGTTAACCAAATGAACACCAGGGAAACCGGATCCAGTTTACTCCTGGAGGCGCGGCGGACGCCCAGCAACACGAGGAAAGCCTACCGCTTGGACCTGGCGGCCTTCGAGCGAGCCTACCCCGAGCTCGAGCTGACCGATACGCGGGTCACTTCCTGTTCCTATATTCCGGTTTTAGAAATATGGCTTTGTCGTCATCATAATTGACGTAAAATACTTTATGCACCTGGTCTGATATCTTGAAAATGTTGACCGAATCAAACCCATCCCAGTTGATGTTTGAGACAGTCTTAGGGGTAAAGTCTGCTATGTATACATAGGATTTCTCACGCCAGGGGTGGGATTTCCAAAATCATCTTTGCCCGGAGGACGAACCCATCCTAGTTTAATAGTTGCTCGTCCATATTTGGTGTCTTCCTGAGAGAGAGCTTTTACCACCTTTGTGAAAGCCGTTTTCCAAGCCGATAGTGGGGCCCAAATGGATTGATGCGAAAAGGCTACGCTTATTTCAATATTTCTCAGAGTTGGCTCCAAGATCCTTGTCTCAACGCTCTCTAAACTGACACCATAATATGGCAATCCGTTTGGTTCAAGCATTTTAGTGATTCTCGCCTGTAGGTCCAGTAACAATTTTAGATCCACCAAAGGCTCTTCTCGAGCAAGACTAGGAGCACTAGCGTGTGGAGGGTCTTTGAACGGAGAAGGGCGAGCAATAATCTCCCCTAAGTAAATGGCGATTGCTATTGTCAGGATAAGTGGTAGAACCTCTCGAGGTCGCACGCGCATGAGCCACGGGCGCATGCCCGAAAAGATGCACGATTGATCTGGACCTGAGCAAGGTTTCTTGAAGAAAGTTAGAAGCCTCCTGTGCTTTATCCAAGGGCAGAGCCCTTTCAGGAGGCCAACAAGTGAGTTCACCATGCCATCAACTCTTTCCTATCGGATCGGTCAACTCCCCGGATCCACTGGCCCACGCTGTGGAACAGTCTGTGAGGAGATTTCAAGTTCTCGTCGAGGCGATTCTTGCGGGCAAGTGGAAAGTCAGTAGCCCAGAAGAACTTCTCGACCTTGAGTGCTCTCTTCACCGGAACGTAGCCAGAGATTGCCTCGATCCGATTACCGCAGCAGTCATCCAGGCCGCGCACGAGAATCCTCTGGTTGTGCAGCGCACCAGAGAGTTGGCGGACTCTTGTCCCGATGTCCGCCGCCAGAGAACTGGCGTGCTGGTCAGGCTGACTTTGCTGGGCGGCTCCACACTGGCCGTCGAGACAGACTACTATCTGCGCCGGCCACCGAGAGGTCCCGGTCGTCGGCGAGCTCGTGGGCGACGTGGAAAGCCCGGGAACGGACAGTACCCGACCCTTGAGATTCTCGGAGTTCATGACCGAGTGTCTCCCGCGCTGGCCAGCGAAATTGCCCGGCAGATGGCCATCAGCACAGTCGATGAAGCCACAGGGCTCTGGCCGAGCGGGGCATAAAGCTGGGCACGAAAGTGGTGTGGCGACTTGCAAATCGTGTTGCCGAGCGTGGTCTTGCTCACCGAGGTTGGAAACAAGTGACCATCCAGTCTGGAGCTACTCCGGGCCTGGTTGCTGGCAAGCGGATCGTCATCGGACTGGACGGAGGACGGATTCGAACGAGGGTCAACCTCAAAGGCCGCAGACGAAAGTCCGGGCACAGCCGCTTCGAAGCGCCGTGGCGAGAACCCAAAGTCCTGGTCGTCTATGAGATCGGCGATGATGGGCGAAGGAAGCGCACAGGCCTGGTGCGTTATGACGCAACCCTTCAGGATGCTGATGGCATCCTGCGGCTGCTCATTTCGACCCTCCGCGAGATTGGCGCAGCCGAGGCACGAGAGTGGGTGATCGTCGGAGATGGCGCTGGTTGGATCTGGGACCGAATCGACGAGCTCATCAAACAGCTCGGCTTCGAGCGTTCCCGCGTGACCGAGGTGGTGGACTTCTACCACGCCGTCCAGCGAATCCACGCCGTGGCAGAAGAGTTGAAGGGGTGGCGCGCCGACAAGAAAGCCATATGGACAAAGCAGATGAGACGCAAGCTGCTGCGTGGCCAGCTTGACGAGGTGCGGAGAGAACTGCACCAACTCTGTCGCGGACGCAGCGCAAAGAAGATCCGGAGCCTGGTCCGGTACTACGACCGCCATGCCGCCAGAATGAACTACGCCGACTACAAGCAACGTGGGATTCCGCTCGGGTCAGGGGCTGTGGAAAGCTGCATCCGCAGGGTCGTGAACCTCCGGCTCAAGGGTAACGGGATCTTCTGGGCCGAACGACGCGCCGAAGGCCTGCTGCACATGCGTGCGCAACTGCTGAGTGGGCAGTGGAACAGCTTCATCCAGACTGTCCTACAGCCGAGACCGTTCTGGGCTTTGCCGGCCCGAGGAGTGGTTGCATGAAAACGGGAATGCTCCCATGAGCCACTTCCTCCCACATCGGTTAAGTCAATTCTGCCACGACTGAAGCTGAGACACACTGATTCAGGTCAGTCGCATGCCCTGGCAGAGGCTCAGCAGATCGCCTGTCAGGCCAAGAAGGTGCGTCGGCGCGCTGAGCCCTCCCGATCCTGGTCGTTTACCCAGAGCTGGGAGCGCCGAAATGGGCTCCATGGGCGGTGGGCGCACGTGTTCAAACTGCGGAGCGCCAGTATAGCACGTTGAACCTGCAGTCAAGAGGTAAGGACTTCAAGACCGCCTGAGCTATCGAGCGGCTTACCGACCTGGGCGGGGGAGAGTGGCCTCTGTGGGCCGCCAGCGCACCCGATCCGCTTGAGCGCTTCGTCCAGGTCCGCCTGAACGGGATCGCCTTCCCTGCGCTTCAGGGCGGTCTCAACGCCCGCAAGGGTCTTCTGACGACGTTCTTCCAGCCGATAGATCGGCACCGACATCTGGAATCGCTGATCGGCATGCGTGGAATATGCAATCGGAAACATAACTCTTTTCCGGAACCAGCTTCAGCTGGATCCGAAGACCTAGCACCCGGGCTAACCTCCCGAGTTTTGCACGAAAACCTACGATAGGTATCGTGGGTGAGGTCGTAAAAATGCGATCATCTGCG
>CAZWUN010000339.1:0-5793 GCA_964637145.1 uncultured Burkholderiales bacterium | reverse complement strand
GGACTGGCTGCGGTCGCCCCCGCAGTCGATTCCCAGAAGCAGCATCAGGCGTAGAGTTTCGAGCCCGCCCGGACCCATGCCCTGCTGAGTGGCTTCGCGATTGAGTCCTTCTGGACAGCTGAGCTCGGACCCATCGATCCATCAAACGCACGCAGTGCGGCGCTGTTTCCCAACCCGGGTGGTTTGGCTCAGCCTCCCAGCCCGTCCAGAATCAGCTCGATGTTGAAGCGGAGCAGGAAGTAGCCCTCCTCGCTGACGTGCTTGCCTCTCTGGGCCTCCAACTCGTTCAGCAGGGCGTTCAAGTTCTTGCGAGCTTTGTCGGGGCTCGCTCCGGACAGGTCGTCCCGAGCCCGCTGGAGCTTGGCCCTGATGCTCTTGCCCGGACCGGTGAGCCAGCCCAGGTTGATGGCCTGTTGCGTCAATGCCACGAGACGATCCAGCCGGCCCGCGGGGTCGGATGGAACCGTCTCGGGCGGGACCGGGCCGACTGTTGGGAGCGGCACATGATCTTCCTCCCAGGGGCGACGGTCGGTAATATACACGATATTCGGGTCGTCGGTGGGCCGGCGGAAGGCGGGGACCCAGCCCTGGAGCGCAGCCGTGACGATTCCCGGAGGGCCCGGGGAAGCCACCATGTATCCTCCCAGCGAATTCCCCGGCAGAATCATGGCCTCCTCACTGGCGGCAATCCACCTGAATTCGGTTCCCCCGTCGGGGAGAAAGGAGATACCGGAGCCCCAACCGGGAGGAGCTGACTCAGCGACATCCGGGGCCCGGGTTCGAAGCCAGATGGCGCCTATCATTTGCTCGCTGATCGGCAGGCTGCGCAGGGTGTAGGTGTAATAGTAGGTATGGCCGGCGTGGCAGGTCACCGACACGCCGACCTCCGGGCTGATCTTGGTGGCCGGGTCAACGTGGACCTGAATGACCTGGACCTGCTGCCCTCGGGCGGGGGCGAACAGCCAGAAGAGCAGAACCAGAATAATAGCCCCGAGGCGCCTGGCTACGGTAACACCAGGACGAAACGGAGGCCCGTCGGTCCTCAAAAGTTGACAACCAGGTGGGCTGAGGCACGGCCCGTCTGACCATGTTGATCTTGGGCCGAGACCTCCATCATATAGCTACCATTGTCGACCTGTCGGCCCTGGTCGTCAAGCCCGTTCCAAACCAGCTCCAGGGAGCCAGTCGGGTTATCCAGCCGAGCTGCCGAGAAGATGACCGGCCCGGAGGTCTGACCAGGACTGCCTCGATAGACTGTGTAGCTGACCAGGCTGGGAGCGCTGGTTACTGCCAGAACTCGAGCGGTCTCGCCCCGACGCGGCTTGACGTGCTTGGACAATACTTCCAGGCTGAGGCTCAAATTTGGAGGGCTCACTGAAAAGGACCAGCTGCGGGCAAGCTCATTGCCATAAGCGTCAACGGCCTTCAGCTCGACTGTGTGGAGGCCGGCTGCCAGTGAGCCGGGCAGGGCATAACTGTAGGTTCTCTCCTCAAAGGGGTCCTGGCCATCCGTTCGAAGGCGGCCGCTGAGCTCCAGGAGGCTGGTGATGTCCTGGCCATCCAGCTTGACCACCAGCCGACGAGGGTCGAGCTGAGACTCGCCGATGGTTCCGTCGCTGAGCTGAAAGCGCAAGGTGGAGCCGGGCGAGGCGGTACCGCCCTCAGATGGCGTCAGAACCGTGAGGCGGGGGGGGAGCAGATCGTCCTCGTGGGGGCCCGGGAAGCCCAACTCCTTCAGATGGCTCCGGAGGCTGCCCAGACAGCCCCAACTGAGAAGATCAGCCATGTGCAGGCGGATGTAGAGGTCGAGCGCCAGTCCCTTTTCGAGCCAGACCCGTCTGTTGAGCGGGTCCTCGTAGCGACCGTGATTGCTCATGGAGCCGCCGGCCTGAATGTAGAGGTTGCAGAGGATGCGACGCTGAGCCTCGCGCTCCAGCCAGCTGACGGGGGTGGGCGAGCCGGCCGTGCCTGACCAGATGGCCTCGAAAGAAGGTCCGCCCGCCTCTTGAACCGCCTGGCTGAGCTGGGAAAGATAGCCTTCGAAGGTGACCTCCCCCGCGGCCAGGGCGAGATCGCTCAGGTTCAGCCGGGCGTAGTGGCTGAACTCGGTGCCGGGAAAGCGGTCCAGCACCTGTTGGTAGAGCACCCGGGTGGCGGCCAGGTCATTGTGGGCGGCCATCTCGAGGTAGGCCATCTCCATGAGGCACTCGGCCTCGGTGGGAGTGCCCCGCGTGCGCTCGGCCACCGACCGAAACAGAGCCAGGGCCCGGTCATAATCAAAGCTCTTCACGAGCTGATCCGCCTCGGCCAGATCTTCCTCCACGGTGGGGACCTGGGGGCTGACTCGGGCAAAGAGCGCCCCCACCAGGATGCAGCAGGTGACGAGCAGCAAGAGTCGACGGAACATGGTTTCCTCCGGTTCACTGGATACGGAACGAGCGGTTTGGGAGCGGATCGCCGATTTCTTCAAAGAGCATCTTGCTCTTTTCGGTCTTCCCGAACTCCGAGCGCGGGATGCGGCGGATCTGTCG
This sequence comes from uncultured Burkholderiales bacterium, assembly GCA_964637145.1. Lineage (GTDB taxonomy): Bacteria > Vulcanimicrobiota > Xenobia > Xenobiales > QWHO01 > QWHO01. Next base: position 3,262 of record CAZWUN010000339.1, on the reverse strand, counting down.
ATCCTTGTGCAGGATGATCCGCCGGCCCCGCCAGTCGCGCCCGATCTCTACTTCTCGGAAGAACACGTAATAGTACCCGAATCTGTCCAGGGCCGCCGCAAAGTCGAAGACGTCGAGCTTGGCGTTGGCCTCCATCCAGAGCCGGGGCGAGCGCCCGTGCTCGGCGGCGGCCTCGGGTGCGCTCCCCAGCCGGGCAAAGAACTCGTGCACGATGGCTTTGTCGGACTCGGTGGGACCCGAGTTGCCGTAGCCCAGAAGGACCGCCTGGCCGTCGGTGGCCGCATCCCAAACCTGGGCCGGGCTGTTGGGCGCTACCTGGTCGGTCGCTGGACGGGGCGAGCTCGGATCGTTTCCTTTCGTGAGGTTGTTATGAATGTCAAAGAGGTTGCACTGGACGCAACCGGCCAGAATCAAGCAGGCCACTCCGCTCAGGGCCCCGGGCTGGATGAGACTTCTGAAGGTTCTTTGCTCGAGGACATCCAGTTTGGTGTCGCCAGCCACGTTGTAGTAGGTCCCGTGCAACCCGGCGTAAACGATGCGGGCGCGGCTTCGGGCTCGAGCGTATCCGCTGACCGTGCCCAGCTTTGGCAGCCCGATAGCGCTGCCAGGCACAGAGAACCGGGCTGCTTCAAATCCCCCCGAAAGCAGCGTCTCGGCGGACGGCTTTACGCGATCCTGGTCCCGGCTGAGGAAAGCGGATTCCGAGCGGGTGATGGCCAGAGGATCGGCCTCTTGCCGGGCCTGGCCGCGATGGAGGACCCGGGCGGTCTCGCTGTTGCGGGCTCGAATCTCCTCGAGGAAAGCTTCGACATCACCGGGAGTGCCTGTGTCGTGATAGGCATAGTAGCTGGTTCCGGCCATCCCGGGGTTCCCCAGCAGCCTGGTCGGGCTCAGCCTCGCTTCCGCTTGTTGGCCCGATTTCTCGAAATCCAACTCGAGACTGGTTCCTTCCAGTGTCAGAACGCTCCCCTTGAAACTCTGCGGCGCGCTGGTTGGCAGGGGGTGCATGATGACGAGCAGGTCGCGCTGAGGCTCCAACTCGTGCACGGTATTGAGCCGGATTTCGTTATTCTGCGAGAGGTCGAACGAAGTGGCCAGCAGCTTGTTGGTGCCGGCCTCCCTCACCTCGAGGCGCAACAAACCGGTGCGTACCTGGGCTACCCGGGAGTCCTCGGCGCAGTCCCCCTCATCGTGGCCTGAGTCGAGGGGAGCAGTCTCACCCTCGCAGGCCAGGACTCGGAGAGACGCTGTGTAATCACCTTCCGGCAAGACCCCCTGAGAGCCGATGCCGTCCCAGCTTGTCTCCACCTCTCCTCCAGCAAGGCCGACTCCCATCAAGCGGTCTCGCTCTACCCCGTCGGAGGCAAGGCTGATCTCCCAGACCATGCTCGGAGAGACGGTCGAGAAACCGCCGGCCACCGTCTTGAAGGAAAGGCGTGTCTCCTGGCCGATCACGATCTGTGCCGGCGTGGCCAAGAACTCAACGATGCGAAGGCTGCGACCTGCTCCGACCATGAAGGGTAAGGCCGCCTCGTCCTCGACGCCTGGCTCGTCGGGCACCACAGCCCTCAGAATCAGCTGGTAGACGCCGCCTCGCACATTCTCGGCATTCCAGACGCCTTCGAAGCTCGCCAGGGGGCCGGCTGCAAGTTGACCGGCCACTTCCAGGCCGTCCGGGTCCAGGACGGAAAGCTCCCATTCGATGTTGGGGGTCTCGTCAAAGCCGGTCAGGTCGGCTCCGGCGGTCACTTGAATCGGGCTGCTCTGACCCGGGGCCAGGGTGGGTGGAACGGCGGCAAGATTCACAATCTTGATCGTCTTGTCAGAGGCAACCTCCAGTTCCCCGCTCCAGGAGGCGGGAAGGGAGATCGGCCCGCCTGTCGGCCCCACTCTGGTCCGCTCGCGCACCTCGACCTCCAGAGTGCCTTGATAGAATCCGGGAGGAGCTGGTTGGCCGTCCGCGGTCTGGCCGTTCCAGGGTATCTGCAGCACGAAGTCGGACCCGAAGTCCTGAAAATCCTCCGTGCCTGCGCTGACATAGGTGTGGTCGCCCCCATCGGGATGCGGGCCCGTCAGGGTAAAGCTCCAGCGGATCTGGGGCTCGTCGAAGAAGAATGAGACCACGTCGGCCCGGAAGGTGGCGCCCTGTCCCGTCCGGGTCGGGTTGAGCTCGAAGCGAGCATTGTCAATGTAGAGTTGCCGCTGCTTGGCGGGCACGAGGCCACCCCCGCGGGCGTGCATCCTCAGCGGAATCGCGCCCGAATAGGTGAGCGGTTGCCTTCCACATTGTAGGGAAACGAGGTTTGCGCCTGGCGGGCCCGCAGGTATTCCTGGTAGGAGGCGTACTCTTGAGCCTCGCCGGAGGGGGAAAGCCGCAGTCGTGTCCCACTCAGGCTCTCACGGGCCGAGATTTGCAGGCTCTCGGGGTTCCAGGTGAAGCTCACGGCTGCGCCTGGCTGAAAGGGCTGGACGCCATTGATTGGGGCTGGGAACCGGGTACCGGGAAACTGGGCCCGCCAACGTGGCTGCCGGGCATCTTCCACGGAGGGCTCGCCATGGTCCCAGACCAGTTGGTTCTGGAAGGTGATGGGCTCGAAGGAGTCGCTTTCAATGGTGGGCCAGTCTTGCTCCCACCTCAGGCTCCTCTGGTTGTAGCTCTCGTCGATCTCGACAACGCCGTTCTTGACCAGGGTGACGTGATAGGTTCCGGAAGCGGGATGGGTGAGCACCGGATAGAGCAGCAGGTTGGCCGACTCGCTGCCCGTGCTCGCCACAGGGCCAGTGTAGGTGGCCAGGTCCAGGAGTTGTTGGCCGTTGACCGAGACGGTCCCGGTAACGCGGGGGGCGGTGCCCAGAGTCACATCCAGATCCATCTCCATGATGAGCTCGTTGGTGCCGAGCGGAAACGACCGACCGATATCCGGCCTGGTGAGGTCGGAAGGTTGCACGGAGACCAGGCTGGGCGTGCTGTCCGCCGGAAAGGTCCAGGTGATGACGACCTGGTTGCTGCCTTCCTGTAGGGACGGCAGGGGGGGCACAATCCCGTTATGGGGGGTGCGGATGGTGCCCTCAGGTGTATAGGCCTGGTAGGGCTGAGCGCTCCCTTCCAGGCGATCCAGGCCGTAAATGAGTTGGGGGCTTCCGTCTGGCTGGCGAATGGTGAATTGATAGAGGTGACTGCGCTGATCGTCCGTATCGTGGCGCGAGCTCACGGCCTCAGGGAGTTTGGCACGACTGAGGATGGCATTGCGCTCGGCGTCCG
>CAZWUN010000338.1:0-5813 GCA_964637145.1 uncultured Burkholderiales bacterium | reverse complement strand
CGACTTTGGCGCCCCCGCGCCCGCGGCCGTGTTCGGCTCCCGCTTCCCCCCCCCGACGACCGACTTTGGCGCCCCCGCGCCTGCGGCCGAGTTCGGCTCTACCTTCCCTCCCCCGGCGGCCGACTTTGGCGCCCCCGCGCCTGCGGCCGAGTTCGGCCCCAGCTTTGGTGCCCCGCCAGCATCGGCCGAATTCGGCTCCACCTTCGGGTCCCCGGCCGGCGAGTTCGGCCAGGCTACCTTCGGCTCCACCGAGCCGGTTGCCGATGCTTCGGCGCCTGGCAGCGACTTCGGCTCGGCCTTTGGCGCTACGCCGTCCTCTGACTTCGAAGCCGCTCCCTCCGCCTTTGGTGCGCCTTTTGGTGAGAGTGGCTTCGGCTCTCCGCCCGAGGCCTCCGCGCCGCCTGACTTCGGATTCAGTGCTCCTCCAGTGCCCGAGGCCGAGTTCGGCTCTTTCCAGATGCCCTCTGTTCCGGGGGCTGACGCGCCCGCGCCCGAGGCCTCCTTTGGCAGTCCCACCGGCTTCGGGACCTTTCCCGAAAGTGGCTTCTCGGGTGGCTCCACCTTTGGCGAGCCCGGTGAGGTCGCGCCCGCCAGTCCTGAAGGCTTTGCAGCCGACAACACCTTCGGCGCGCCTTTCGGGGCAGAGTTCAGCGCCCCCGAGTCAGCCTTCGACTCCGAGCCTGCCGGCCCGGCCCAGTTCCAATCCGAGCCTGCCGAAGTCGCTTTCGGAGACAACCCGTTCGCCACGTCTGCCGCCCCGGCCATGGACTTCCAGCTCGACCTGCCTCCTTTGCCTGTCGTGCCCCTCGTGCCCCCGGTCACCGAGCATGGTCCGGCCGCTGGCCAGCTGTGGAGTCCTCCGCCCCTGCTCTACCTCAAGGACCAGGCCCTGCGCGACAGCATCAAGGGCCAGCTCGAGCTTCCTCCCAACTCTGGCGTTTTCGCCTGGGAGCCTCTCCCGCGCGTGGACAGCGCCTACCTCGAGGAGGTGGCTGCCCAGCACCAGATCATCTTGAAGGCCAGCAAGCAAGCCGCGGCTATGCCCACCCCGGGCAGTTGGGCCGTGGGCTCGGCCTTCGGTGAAGGTGCAGCTGCCGTTTCTGGCGGTAGCTTCCTCGAGCGCGTGCAACTGGCCGGCGGCCGCAAGGCCGAAGCGGCAGCAGGGGCGGCTCGGAGCGTCGAGGGCGGAACTCTGGCCGAGCGCTTGGCCGCCCGCCAGAAAGCCGAGCAGGAAGCCGCCGAAGCTCCCGAAGCCGTCGGGACGGTTCAGCCAGAGTTGCTTCCGCCGCTTGCGGAGGCCCCTCTCGAGCCTTCCGTTCCCCAGGTCGCGCTCGAGCTCCAGCTGGAAATTCCCCAGTTTGACATTCCCCAGCCTGGTCCCCTGGCCCTGGAGCCCCCGCCTGAGCCCGTCGTCGAGCAAGAGCCCGAGCCCGAGATCCAGCAGCCCGAGCCCCAACCCGAGCCCGAGCCCGAGCCTGAGCCCGAGCCTGAGCCCGAGCCTGAGCCCGAGGTGCTCGTTTCCCTCAGCATCGAGCAGGAGTCTCCCGCCGACCACGTGGCCCGCAGCCAGGAGATCCGCAACCAGGCTCAGGACCTCGATGTCACCACGGCCATCAACCTTTACCGGCGAGCCATCGAGGAGCAGCCCGAGAACCTGGTGCTGCGCACCGACCTGGCCGACATCCATATGAACTATGGCCTGCTCGATGACGCGGTGGTCCAGTACCGCCAGATCGTCATGCGCAAGCCTCAGTCGGTCAGCCTGCGACACAAGCTGATTCAGGCCCACCTGTGGAACGACAACTTCGACGAGGCGGCGGCGACCCTGATCGAGGTGGCCGACATCCTGATCGAGCACAAGATGAACCAGGAAGCCCTCGACTCCTTGCAGATCGTGCTCAGCCTCGACCCGCATCATTTCGAAGCGCGTCACAAACTCGTCGACCGCTTCAACCAGATGGGTCAGAGCAACCTCGCAGCCCATCATCTGCGCCAGTTGGCCGAGGGCGCCCTCACCAAGGGCAACGTCGAGCTGGCCATCAGCGCCTTCAACCAGCTCATGGAGATCTCCGACGACCCCAGCCTGGAAGATCGCCTGGCCCAGGTCTACGAGTCTCAGGGCAATCAGGAAGAGGCCCTGCGCCACCTGCGCAATCTGAGCCACCGTTACCAGGAGGCTCAGCGCTGGGAAGACGCGGCCAACGTCACCGAGCGCATCATCGCCCAGGATCCCGACAACCTGGAGATGCGTCGCAGCCTGATCGCCACCTACGAAGGCCTCAAGTGGCATGACAAGGTGGTCGCCCAGCAGTTCGAGCTGGCCAACTTCTACTACCGCCAGGGCGACCTCAACCAGGCCCTGGAGCTTTTCGAGACCGTGGTCCAGAGCCGCCCCGACTTCCACGAGGCTCGTCGCGGCCTGGCCGACGTCTACCTGGACGTGGGTCGCATCGAAGAAGCCATCAAGCACACCGATACCCTCACCCAGCACTACCTGGCCACCATGGACCACCAGACCGCCATCGCGCTCTACGCGCGGCTGGTGGATGCGCTGCCCGAGAACACCGAGTTGCGCGAGAAGCTGATCAAGTTCTACGAGGTCGCTCAGGACCCGCAGAACGCCCTGGCCCAGTGGCTCATCCTGGCCGAATTGCACGAGCAGAACGCCCGCCACGAGCAGGCCGTCACCGCCTATCGCAAGGCGCTCGACCTGGACGAGTCCCGAGACGACCTGCATTATCGGCTGGCCTTGCTCTACTCCGAGCCGCTCCAGAATCCGACCGCGGCCCTGCAAGAACTGCAGCGCGTGCATGAGCTCAACCCCGGGCACGTGGACGCCATGGAGCGCTTCGTGCGGATGCTGCTCGCCTCTGGCAAGGCCAGGGAGGGCTCGGAAGTCATCTTGAAGCTGGAGAAAGCCAACAAGAACGGGGCTCGCGTGCGCCAGTCCGTGCTCGACGAGTTCCGCGAAAAGATCGAGGCCGAGCCCACCGACCTTCGCACACGTTTCACCTACGGCGAGACCTGCTTCCACCTGCAGGCCCTGGACATGGCCATCGAGCAGTTCCAGTTCACCCGCCGCGATCAGGCTTACGAGCTGCCTTCCTACAACATGCTCGGGATGTGCTTTGCCGAGAAGACGGGCTTCAACATGCTCGATCTCGCCATCAAGCAGTTCCGCAAGGGCCTCGAGACCAAGGGCCACTCCGAGCAAGACTATCTCGAGCTTCGCTACAACCTGGCCATGCTTCAGTACCGCAACAATCGTCTCCAGGAAGCTCTGCAAGAGCTGAAGGACTGTTACGCGGTGGACATCGCCTATCGCGATGTGCGCGAGTGGATTCGCCGCATCGAGTCCGAGATAGCGGGTGGGCCCAAGGTTCCGCCTAGCCGCTCGAAGTAACGGAGAGAGCGTACCATGGCCGACAACACCCTTGAGCAGTGGATTCAGCACGCCGACGCCCTCGCCACCCAGGGACGCTGGGACGATGCGCTGGCGGTCTATCACCGCATCCTCGAGCACGACCCGCGCAATCTGGACGTGCGCGAGCGCGTCATCAGCATCTCCATCAAGAAGGCTGACTATCAGGAGGTCATCCACCAGCACATGACCTGCGCCGAGATCTTCCGCGTGGACGGCGATCCCGAAGCGGCCATCGACTGCTACGACAAGATCCTGCGCCTGGAAGAGACCGTCCAGAACAAGGGAGCCGCCATCAAGCCCGGTCAGGGCGATGATCTCAGCCACGTGCAGGCCCTGGTGGGCCAGTTCAAGCCCGAGATCTTCTACCAGATCGGTCGCTTCAACCTCGAGCGTCAGGCCGTGGACGTGGCCCTGCAGTACCTGCGCAAGAGCCACGAGCTGCACCCGGGCCGCTGGCAGACCCACATGGCCCTGGGTCAGGCCTACATGGAGAAAGAGCTCGACAAGGAAGCCATCGGCGAGTTCCAGGAGGTCTTGCGGCTGGCCCCCGAGGAGTCCGCCCAGGCCTACGAGATGCTCGGCGAGGTCTTCGTGCGCCAGGGGCGCTCGCCCCACACCACCATGGTGTGGTTCCAGCACGCCGGCGAGTTCTACCTCAAGAAGGGCCAGCTTGACGACGCGGTGCGCACCTACGAGCGCATCCTCACCCTCGACCCCAGCAACCGCGACATCATCAACCATCTTGGCGAGCTCTACCTCAAGCAGGGCGCTCGCGAGAAGGCCGTCCAGGTCTACTTCACCCTGGCCCAGATGTACGAGCCCGAGGGAGTGCTCGACAAGGTCATCACCCTGTACGAGAACATCGTCCAGCTCGACCCCGGCAACGAGCACGCTCGCAACAAGCTGATCGCCATCTACCAGGGCATCGTCGAGCGCGACCCTTCCAACAGCGGCATGCGCATGCGCCTCATCGAGGCTCTGCAGCAGCGCGGCATGACCGCCGAGGCGGTGCGCCACTACTTTGCCATTGCCCAGAGCCACATCGAGCGCGGCATGCTCGACGACGCCGTCAAGATCTCGCGCAAGCTGCTCGAGCTTGATCCCAATAACGTCCAGGCCCGCGAGATCCTGGGCGACATCTACCTCAAGAAGGACATGCCCCAGGAGTCTATGGACATGTTCCAGCAGGTGGTCAAGATCCACCGCGCCCGAGGCGACGAGAACGCCGCCCTGGAGGCCCAGCAGCGTCTCATTCAGCTGTTCCCGTCGGCTTCCGAGCTGATCTACCAGGTGGCCATCTCGCTCAAGGAGCAGGGCAACTACCAGGGGGCCCTGCTCGAGCTCGAGCGCATCCTGGCCGACAAGCCCAGCGACATGGCCGCCCACGTCTATCGCTCCGAGTGCCTGCGCGCGCTCAACAAGTTCCCCGAGGCCATCCAGGCTTATGCCCACATCCTCACGGCCGACCCCTACAACGTGGATGTGCGCAAGAACCTCATCGACGCCCTGATCGTCATCCAGCGGCCCGACGACGCCTCCATCCAGGTCGATCAGCTGATTCAGCTCAAGGTGCCCGAGCCCGAGCGGCTCTCCTACCGCCACCGCATCTTGCAGCTGCACCTGGACAAGAACAACCTCGAGAAGTTCGAGGTCGAGCTCAAGAAGCTGCCCGACCAGGACGAGCAGAAGCTGGTCTTCCACAAGAAGATGGTCAAGCGCTATCTCGATGCGGGCAACCTGGAGAAGGCCTTCGAGGGCCTGCCCCAGATCCCGCGCTCGGATCGCGAGCGCAACCGGCTGGTCACCCGCATGCTGGAGATCCCGCTGGCCAGCGGCGACCTCGAGACCGCCGCGGCGGCCATCTACCGCTTGCCTGAAGACGACCCGCTGCGCCTCTCCTTCCAGCGCCGCCTGGTGCTGAGCTACCTCGATGCCGGCCGGCTCGACGAGGCGGCCTCCGAGTGCAACCGCCTGCCCGAGAGCGACGAGGCTCGTCCCGGCTTCACCCAGCGACTGATCGCCGCCTTCTTGCAGAGCGGTCGACTCGATCAGGCCACCGAGGAGATCAACCGCCTGGCCGAGGGCGATCCGCTGCGCATCTCCTTCATGGGCCAGCTGATCGAGGCCTATCTGTCGTCCGGCGATCTCGACCGGGCCGCCCAGGAGGTAGCCCGCCTCGACGCCGCCGACGAGATCCGGCCCCAGTACGGCCGCCGCATCATCCAGGCCTACCTCAACGCCGGCCGCTTCGAGGAGGCCGAGCGCGACATCTTCGCCCTGGACGACGAAGACCCCGAGAAGCGCTCCTTCCTGCGTCTTTTGGCGCAAAAATTCCTCACTATGGGCGAGCTCGAGCGCATGCGCGAGATCGTCATGAAGATGCCCGACG
>CAZWUN010000337.1:3575-5855 GCA_964637145.1 uncultured Burkholderiales bacterium | reverse complement strand
ACTCAAGTCGCGGACGTGACTTCCCATCACGCTCATCCTCGCGGTTCCGCGACCGGTCCCAGGCCCGCCTCGAGGTTTTCACGGTCGAGACACCGCGGCGTAGCTGTGGTCGGCACGCTACCCCTGCCAGGTTTCGGTTTCTGGCAGCCCGCCAAGAGTAGAACCTCTCGGTGTTCCGGATCTCACGCTTCCCGGAGCGGCTGAGCATCTCTGCTGCAGCAAGTACCCGGCCCATTCACGAGGACGTCTCACGGCGCCTCAGGGCGGGTGCGTCGGCTTCTTAACGCAGCCGTCGCTCTGCGACGTGCTCTGGTCTGCACGTTACCCCTGTCGGGTATCGGTCTCCGACAGACCGCCGGTTCTCTCGCTTCCCGGTGCGCTGTCGATCACGCTCGACAGGGCGGCCAACCCTGAGGTTGGCGACCGGCTCCATCCTCACCGGCCATTCCTGGTGCAACTACGGCGGGGGTGGCTTCACCCACTGCTTACCCTCGCGGTCCCGCGTTCGTTCCCAGGCCCACCTCGGTGTTCTCGCAGCCGAGACACTGCGACGTATCTGAGGTTTGCACGCTACCCCTGCCAGGTCACGGTATCTGACAGCCCGCCGAGTTTGACGCTACCCGGAGCGCCGGTTCTTTCGCTTCCCGGTGCGGCTGAGGCAGCCAGGCTGCTCAGCGTCGTTCGGCTCCAACCACACCGAACCACCCTGGTTCGACTACGACGGGGCGCGATCACTCGCACTTGACACCTCGCGGTCCCGTTCTTCGTCCCAGGCCCACCTCGGGGTTCTCGCAACCGAGGCACTGCGGCGTGCTGTGGTCTGCACGCTACCCCTGCCAGATTACGGTCTCTGACAGCCCGTCGGGTCTAACGCCTCCCCGATGCGCCGGCTCTCTCGCTCGCCGGGGCGGTCGGGCTCGCGCCCAACAGGTCTCGACTCCATCCTCATCGAGCTTCACCCGATTCTCCCCTGATCCGGAGAACGACCGTCGTCGTTGCTTCCTCTCGCGATTCCGGAAGGGCCTCGGGCCCACCTCGGTTTTGACCGCAGCCGAGATACTGCGACGTCACTGTGGTCAGGAACGTTACCCCTGCCAGGTGTCGGTTTCTGGCAGCCCGCCGGTTGTATCGCTGCGCCGGAGCGCCGGTTGTTTCGCCCACCGGTTCGGCCGACGTTGCCGTCGACGGGGCTCAATATAGCCCGCCCCCGAAGGAGTGTCAACCCCAAATTCTTGTTCGTATAGTGGTCCGGAATCTAGGAAAATCGGCCTTTCAGGCTTGTTTCAGGGCGCCTGGGCCGACGTTTACAACTCATTCACCCTCCCGCCCCCGCGGAACGGCATAATGTCCCTCAGAGAAAATAGAACAAAATCCAGCTTGCGAAGGGAACCACCAGACGATGCAGGTTACTCCCCTCCCCGCCGCCACCACCGGCGCCGCCAGGCCTCAGCAGAAGAAAGCCCTGACCGTTCTTTACTTCATCGACGGCAAGAACAACCTCTCCTCGATGGCCAAGCACTCCTTCAATTCGCTCGACAAAGTCGGTTCGGACGACAACGTCAACGTCGTGGCCGAGCTCGGCTTGATGAAGGAGGACGTGGTTCGCGGCCTGGTCACCAAAGGTGCCAGCACCAGCTCTTTCGAGAACCGCGGTAACGTCGACATGGGCAGCCCTCAGTCGGTGCAAGACTTTGTGGAGTGGGGCATGCGCACCTATCCGGCCGAGAAGACCGTGCTGGTGCTCTGGAATCATGGGGCCGGCTTCAAAGGCATCCTGACCGACGACGAGGCCGGCTCGATCTGTCAGAACAAGGACCTGGCGGCCGCCCTCGAGCGCGCCCAGCAGAACACCGGTCAGAAGTTGGATGTCATCAACTTCAACGCTTGCTTGATGAACCAGGCAGAGGTGGCGTTCGAGTATCGCAACGTGGCCAAGTACATGGTCGGCTCGGAGGAAGTCGAGGCAGGCCTGCGCATTCCCATTCCGGGTCTGTTCGGAACGACGCCCCAGCACAAGGTGATCGAGGACTGTCAGCAGGCCTACCAACAAGGCCGTGACTTGAGCGCCGAGGAGATCGCCCAGTTGTTCGTCTACGAGTCCAAGCACCAGTTCGGGACCTCGCTCTTCACTCCCACCCAGGCGGCTGTCGACCTCTCTCACGCTGAGGGCGTCCGCAACGCTTGCGAGGATTTTGCCGGCAAGATGCTCACCGCCATCGGCCAGGATGCTTCGCTGGTGGAGGTGTTGCGCAAGGACATCAAGCAAGCTCAACACTATGC
>CAZWUN010000337.1:0-3565 GCA_964637145.1 uncultured Burkholderiales bacterium | reverse complement strand
CAACATCGAGGCCCACATCGAGCCTTATGTCGACTACCGCGACCTGGGAGACTTCGCCAAGGTGGTGGCGAAGGATGAGCGCTTCCCCGCCGATGTGCGCCAGGCGGCCGAGACCATCAAGCAGCAGCTCGGGAACGCCGTCGTGGCCGAGCACCATTCGGTGACGAACGGAATGGTGGGCCGCTCGATGGAGGGCTCCACGGGCCTGTCGGCCTACCTGCCCACCGACTATGGCTTTGACCGCGAAGGCAAGAGCCCGGTGGAAGGCGTTCCCGTGGGAGGCACCCATGGCTATGAGAACACCAGCTGGGCCGGTGGCTCGAATAACTCCAACTGGGAGAAGATGCTCAAGTCGATCGCCAAGGATGACGACCTGCTCGGCCGCTATCCCAAACTATCGCGCAGCATGATGAGCTTCGGGCAGATCTCGCGTCTCTACGGTTACCAGTTTGCCATGGACGCGGCCGCGGGAGCGACTGCGGCCGCAGGACTGAACTGGTACCCACTGATGAGCTTCCCCTACCTGCTGCCCATTCCCGGCGTGGTGGCCGTGGCTGCCGGCGCCGTGGGCGCGGCACTGCGCACTCACTCGGGCGTCAGCAAGATCGTCGAAGGCATCCGTCGCGACGATTCACCAGCCGCCAATCGGCGCCATCTCATCGTGGATGGGGCCATCGACACGGCCATCGGCGTCGGCACCGCCCTGACCTGTGGCGCTCTGCTCACGGGTACGATGAACCCGGCTCTTCAAGTCGTTTCGCAGGGTGTGCTGGCGCTGGCGCTGGGACGCATGGCGGTGAATACCGGGAAAGCCATCGTCAACCATCACCAGAACCGCAGTCGTACCGTGGATGAGAAACTGGCCGCGGCGGCCACTTACAAGCCGGCCTTGCCGCCGCCCCAGTCGGCGCCTCCGGCCGCACCGCCGACCGCTCAGCCTCAGGCCCAGCCCTCGCAGGCCATCGCGGCTTGAGCCTGGTCCCTGCGAAAGAGCCCCCGGCCCAGGTCGGGGGCTCTTTCTCGTTTCATCAGCCAGTGCGGGTGAGCGTGCAATTCTCGCCCTGTCACTGGCGTGCTGTGCAGTCGCAGGTTCACCCCGGGCTCCTGACGAACGCCCCGCAATGTTCAAGCCCAGTGCGATCAGCGGATTTCCCGAGTGGCTACCAGCCCAGCGCCTGAAGGAGCTGGAGGTGCTGGACACCATTCGCCGCGTCTACGAGCTGTATGGCTACGCCTCGCTGGAGACAGCGGCTGTGGAACGGGTCGAGGTGCTCCAGACGAAAGGTGTGGAGGGCAAGGAGATCTATGCTCTCGAGCGTCTGGCGGCCGAGTCCGGAGCGGACAAGCGTGAACTGGCCCTGCATTTCGACCTGACCGTGCCTCTGGCCCGCTACGTGGCCCAGAACTACCCCCAGCTAAGCTTTCCTTACAAGCGCTATCAAATTCAGAAGGTCTGGCGGGGCGAGCGGCCGGCCCAGGGTCGTTTTCGAGAGTTTTATCAGGCCGACATCGACGTCATCTCCGAGGATACTCTGGCGCTGCACTTTGATGCCGAGATGGCGGCTATCATCGCCGAGATCTTCGAGCGTCTGGGGATCCGGGTCCGCATTCGCATCAACAACCGCAAGGTATTACTCGGCTTCTACCGGGCCCTGGGCCTGGAGGGCGAGCAGGTGGCCTCGGCCCTGCGCGAAGTGGACAAGCTCGAGAGGGTGGGGCCCGAGGTGGTGGCCCGCATTCTGGGTGAGCAAGGCCTGAGCTCCAAGCAGGTGGAGCGTTGCCTGGCCCTGGCCCAGGTTCGAGGGATGGCCGGCTGTCGGGCGGTGACCTCCGGCCTGAGCGAGGCCCAGTTGGAGGAGGGTCTGGCCGAGCTGGAGTTCGTGGCCGGGCAACTGGCCCACCTGGGCCAGGCCCTGGAGGTTGATCTCGGCATCGTGCGAGGCCTGGATTACTACACCGGCAGCATTTACGAGGCTGTCTTGCCCGACTACCCTGCGCTGGGCAGCGTCTGCTCGGGCGGGCGCTACGAGAACCTGGCCAGCGAATTCATCAAGCGCAAACTTCCAGGAGTGGGCATTTCCATCGGGGTCTCGCGCCTGCTCTCCTATCTGTTCAGCAAGGGAGGCTGGAACCCAACCCGCTCGAGCCCCACCGAGGTTCTGGTTGTTCTCCCCGGCGAGGAGCACCGCACCGCGGCCAACGAAATCGCTCGCCAGCTGCGAGCCGCCAACGTCCCCGCCGAGGTGTTCCATGAGCCGGCCAAGCTGGACAAACAGATTCGCTATGCTGACCGCAAGGAGATCCCGCACGTGATGTTCCCCTACCTGTGGCCCGCCCAGGTCGAGGTGAAGGCCCTGGCCACCGGCCAGCAGGTCACGCTCGGCCTGCAAGACTGGCTGTCCGGGCGTGAGAAGGTGCCAGCTTGAGCCGCCCCCGCGACCAGCATTATCAATTCGCGCATCGGGTTCTGCCCCACCTGGCGCTCAGCTCCCCTGCCAAGTTCCTGCTGGCGGCTGAAGACCCCGGCTGGATCGGCCTGATCTGGGAACGGGTTGGGGACGATAACCCCCGCCCGATCTCTCCCAAAGGGTTGAGCACCGAGTTGCGTGAGGTGGGCCAGGACAAGGTGGTGCTGGTCACCATGCCCACGGCTCGCTTCCCGCCCGAGGCCATCCTGGCCGCTGTCGTGGTGCGAGAGGACAAGGTGCGCTACTTCGTCCTGGAACTGGGCGAAGACCTGGATGGAAATCCCAACATGATGCACTGCGAGTGGTCCACCCACGGTGAGCACAGCAATTTTGGGGAATTCGGCTCGGGTCGCGACCCCGACCCCGAGGCCTTTCTGCAGGCCTGCCTCGAATTGCTCTGACCTGGCCCGACGCATAGCGACGACAGGGTCGGTCGACGACTTTCGAGTCACGGTTTACATCGGGTTTACATAGTTCAGGATTGGGAAACAATTCTGAGGCTTCCCACACTCGGCCGGATGCTATCCTGAGGCTGCGATGACGACTCGACTGCAGACCCTGGCCACCGAGTCCCCGGCCTTGAAAGCTCTCCTGGGGCTCTTCTGCAACCGCACGGTGGGACTCGGCGCGCTGCTGGGAGCGCTGTTGGGCTGGCTGGGATTCAAGCTGACCGGTGAGAGCCTTGGCCCCCAGACCCTCGTGCTGATGATTGTGGGTCTGAGTTGGGGTGTGGTGGGAGCGGTCGTTTACGTGGGCTTTCTACAAGACCTGGAGATCACGCTCCCTTCGTTGGCCTGGTTTGATCGGTACGAGCGGGTCGACCATGAGGGCGTGGGGCCGGAGATGGAGCTCGAGCCGATGGAAGAGCCGCCTCCACCTCCGCCCCCACCTCGCCGCCGGGCAGCCACCACGGCCAGTCGCCCCGCGCCGGCCCAGCCGGCCGCTCCAGCCGAGGGGGCCGAGTCAGCCTTTGACGCCGAACTGGTCACGGGGTAATCGAGTCCGGAAACAAAGCAGGCCCGCCGGAGCGGGCCTGCAGCAACTAAAGTGTTGAGCGTTACGTGCTGAAGGTTTTGCCTATCCTTCGGGGGCGCCTC
>CAZWUN010000336.1:0-5871 GCA_964637145.1 uncultured Burkholderiales bacterium | reverse complement strand
GAGGTGCCCGCCTTCAACGGAAGTCTGGTCTACCGCTACGCCGAGCCGGCCCCTCAGCCGACCCCGGAAAGCTCCCCGGAGCCCTGAGTTGCTGGTCGTCCTCGGACTCGTGCTGGGATTTCTGATCGGGTGGTACATTCCGTTCCAGCTGCCTTTTACCAGCGCCAAGTACGCCGGCGTGGCCTTCCTGGCTGGTCTGGACTCGGTGCTGGGCGGGGCCCGGGCGGGAATCGAGCAGAAGTTTGACTTTACGCTGTTCACCACCGGCTTCGTGACCAACACCCTGCTGGCCGTCTTCCTGGCCATGGCCGGGGACGTGCTGGGGGTCGATCTCTACCTGGCCGCGGTGGTGACCTTCGGGGTGCGCATCTTCCAGAACCTGGCCTATATCCGCCGTGACCTGATCCGCCGGCCGGCGAGCGAGCAGCCCACCTTCACCGATTTGCTGAACAGCTAGGCCCTGGGTACGGTGCGAAAGTGCACCACGATGCCCAGCAGCACGCCGATGGGCAGACCCAGCGTGGCCAGGCCGATGACCAGGGCCACGAAGACGTAGTGGCGCGACTCGGGGTCGTAGGGCAGGGCAAAGGCCAGCAACACCGCCACCAGCGCGCTCAGGCCCACACCCGCCGACGCTCCCTGCAGGCCACGAAGCCAGATCATCCAGGGCGAGGCGGGACGGGAGAGGATCTGCTTCTGCAGGCCAAAGGCCATCAGTGCGCACAGGGCCACCAGGAGAAGCGTCTGAGCCAGGATCATCTCAGGACAATTACTACGCCGACAGCCCGAACTCCTCATGCAGGGCCCGCACGGCCGAGGAAAGCTGCTCCTCGGGCACCAGACAAGAGATGGTGATGTTGGAGTCGGTGGTGTGCAGCACCTCCACCCCGCTGCCCACCAGGGCCTTGAGCACTCGGGCCAGCACGCCCGGCGTGCCGCGCATCCCGGCGCCCACCACGCTGAGTTTGGCACAGCCGGTGCGGGTGCGATACTTGACCTTCAGGGCTTCGACGGCAGTGCGAGCCGCCTCTTCGCGCTCGCGGCGGAAGATGAAGTAGAGCCGCTCGTCGCAGGCATTGGACAGATCGATGTTGACCTGGGCCTCGGCCAGCGCCTGCAAGACCCGCATCCGGTCGCGGTCGAGCGACTCGAGTGGCAGCTCCACCACCATCTGGGTCAGGTTGGTGACGTGGGCCACGCTGGTCACCACCCGGGTGCGCTCGAAGGCGTCCTTGGGCATGACCTGGGAGAGAAAGGTGCCGTAGCCGTCCGAGAAGGTGTTCTTGATCCAGACCGGCACCCCGTGCTCGCTGGCCAGGTCCACTGCTCGAGGGTGGACCACCTTGGCCCCCTCCCCGGCCAGCTCGCCCATCTCCTCGAAGTTCAGTTGGGGCAGGATCTGGGCCTGGTCGTACAGGCGCGGGTCGGCCGTCAGCACTCCCTCGACATCGGTGTAGATCTCGACGAACTCGGCCTTGAGGGCGGCTCCCAGGGCCACCGCCGTGGTGTCGCTGCCGCCGCGCCCGAGCGTGGTCGTCTCCAGCGCGGCCGTGGCCCCCTGAAAGCCTGCCACCACGGCGATGACGCCCTGTTGCAGCAGGTGCCGCACCCGGGTGGGGTTGATGCTCAGGATGGCCGCCTCGCCGTGCTCGCCATTGGTCAGAATGCCCGCCTGCAGACCGGTCAGGGCCCGGGCCGAGTAGCCCCGGTCGCGCAGGTGCTGCGCCATGACCACACAGGCGATGTTCTCGCCGCAAGCCATCAGCATGTCCAGCTCGCGCCGGTCGGGTCGGGGGCTCTGCTCGAGCAGTGCCAGCAGGCTGTCGGTTGCGTAAGGTTGAGGTTTGCGGCCCATGGCGCTGATCACCACGCAGGTCGCCAGACCGCGGTCCAGGGCGCTGACGATCTTCTGGCAGACCAGGTCGCGGCTCTCGGGCGAGGCCACCGAGGTGCCCCCGAACTTCTGCACCACCACACGCATGCTCTGCGGCGGTTCGGTTCAGGAAATGAAGAAGCCTCCCGGGCAGGGGAGGCTTCTTCTACGAAACTCAGCTCTGGGCCGGGGGTTGCTCCGGCTCGGGAGCCGGGGCGGGAGGTGCCGGCGGCGCCGGCGGAGTGTCCTGCACGCCCGTAATCTGCTGCCCGACCGCCTGCAGCATCGAGCCGAAGCTGGCCCGGTCGTTGGCGTTGCCCTCGGCCACCGCGGCGCGCACTCCGGCGCCGATCAGGGTGGCGCAGCTCACCAGCGCCACCGGGAAGGCCACCGCTGGAGGCAGGTAGCCGAACGCGCTGGCCAGCAGCGCGCCCGTGCCCACCGCAGCCGAGGCATAGCGGGTGATGTTGGCAGTCTGGGCATTCTCGCGATACACCGTTTCCTCGCCCCTCACCCGCGCCAGCACCTCGCCCAGCGTGGGCTCCTGGTAGCGCTCCATGCTCTGGAGGAAGAAGCTCGTGTCAGCCTGGCCCTGGGCCACCGTGTCCGCGAAGGGGATGGGAGGATTGTTCTGCAGCGTGGTCTGGTAGCTCTGGGCCCGCTCGATCAGTTGGCTGCGAGGGACCTGGGCGAGAGTGGCGTTCATGGGAGATCCTCCGGTCTTTGCTTATGGCGTCTCTCGTCAGCATAGCGTCACCAGCCCCTGCGGGTGAGAACAGCATGTTACCTTCGCGTTACCGTGGGTGGACCGGACCGGTCCAGCGCCGAGCCCCACGGCGGACGGTGGGGATCCCCACCCTGGGCGGTGGGGCAGCCAGCCCTCGCCGAGCCCCACCCTGGGCGGTGGGGCACTCAGCCCGCGCGGAGCCCCACGGCGGACGGTGGGGATCCCCACCCTGGGCGGTGGGCAAGCCAGCCAGCGCCCAGCCCCCGCGCTCAGCGCGCCGCGAGCTCCTCCAGCTTGCGCTGGAGCGTATCCAGGCAGTGCTCGGACTCAACGTCCTCAGTGTCTAACCGGAGGACAGGGACCCCGATCTGCCGGGCGCGATCACGGTCGCCGCACGGGTCGTGACCGGTGCCATCGACTTCCAGCACGAACCAGAGGATGCGACCGTGCACCGCGGCTTTGACCAGGAAGTCCACGGTCGGGGTGCGTTGCTTGAGCCCCTCTCCTTTGCGGACCAGAACCTGCATGCTTACCTGCGGGATCAAGAGCAGCCGCTGATCTCCCAGCGGAAGCTCCAGGGCCGGAACGCGCAGGTCGCCCACCATCAACCCGGTAGCCGGATCCACGATGGGCCGCAGGCGAAAGCCCGCGCGAAGAGCGCTCGCCCGCACACTGCACGCTCCACGAGCAAGCGCTCGCAGGACAAAGAGCGCTTCCTCGGCCGAGCCGCAAGCGGTTCGGGCCAGGAAACGGCTGACCTGAGCCCGATCAGGACGCCCTGCGAGGGACTCCTCGAGCCGGGCGACGGTTTCTTGCCAGCGATCCCGCGCTGCAGCCAGCCGGACCGACATCGGACGGTCGCTGGGCGGATGGTAGCGCATTCCGGTCGAGGCCAGAGTGGCTGTATCCGCTCGACCTCGAGCGCACTCGGTCGGCCGGGCCCACTGCACTCCCAGCACCCGCGCCAAGCGGGACTGCTCCTCAGCGCCCGGCAGGCGCCGCAGGTTCTCCCAATCGGCCACGCGGCGCCCGTCGGTGCCGACCGCCCGGCCCAGCTCCTGCTGGGTCAGGCCTCTGGCCTTGCGTTGCTTGCGAAGAAAGTTCCCGGTCATCGTGGGCAGCATCATACCCACAGCTTAGCTGCGTGAAGGCTGGCAAAGACAGGTCAGGTTGTGTCCGGATCGTTTCCAGCGTGTTAGAACGGTATGAACAAAGAATGAACGCGGGTTCAGTAGCGGATGGTGGTCTCGTTGTTCCAGCCGGGCGGATCCACCTGAATCTGGCCTTTGCCCAGCGTGATGGTGGTCTCTTGAGCGAACACCCCGGAGGGCCGGACGCGGACCACGTTGCCATCGCGGGTGATGACGGTCTCGTTGGCCCAGCCTTCGGGATCGACGCGCGATTGCCCCGGGCCGTGGGTGATCACGGTGGTGTTGCCGAACCCGGGCGGGTCGATCTCGGTGCGTCCCTGGGACAGCCGGATGGTGACCGTGTTGGCGATGCCGCTGGGATCGACCTGCAGCTGGTCGGCGCTGCGGGTGAGCACGATCTCGTTGGCCCAGCCGGTCCGGTCGATCACCGTGCGGCCCTGGGCGTCGCGGCTCACGGAGGTGGAGTTGTTCCAACCGGCCGGATCGATCGAGATGCGGCAGCCGTCCTGGTCCAGCGAGGTGGAGTTGCTCCAGCCGGGCGGATCCACCGTCCATCTGCTTCCGCTGCGGCTCACGTCGGTGGAGTTGCTCCAGCCGGGCGGGTCGATGTTGATCCTGCTGGCCTCGGCGGGTACGTAGGGGCCGTTCTCGATCCGGTCGCTGACCATGACCAGGTTCTCATTCAGGTCGTAGAACAGGCCGTCCCCCAGGTAGACCCCAACGGGATGGTAGTCGTTGTCCACCGTGCGGGTGACCTCCTTGCCGTCGATGTCCTTCTCGGTCACGGTGTGGGTGCCGCGCATCACGTCCGCCCGGTGCACCCCCTCGGGGATGACCTCCACGGTGAAGTCGCCGGTGGCCTGGTAGTGCTGGCTGACGCAGGTCACCGCCGGGGGCGGCGCGGCTCCAAGCTGAGGAGCGCACCCCAGCAGGCCCAGACCCACCAGTCCCAGAGCCAGGCCGGCCGCGACCCGCAGCCCGGTCTTTCGGGACCCTTCGCTCGAGGGCGCGGCGACCGGAGCCGGCCCCAGGTAGGCGTCGGGAGATACGGCCGCCTGGCCGGCAGGGCTGCCGGGGGGCGCTTTGTAGGCAAGCTGGGAGGAGGCGGAAATGGCTGGAATGTGCATAGCGCCCCCATCCTCCTCGCAAGGCATGAAAAATTCCTGATAAAGCGACAGAGCCTGCATGGAGATCCTGCTGACGCTCCTCGTGCTGCTCGCCACTCAGGTGCCCCGCGAGGAGCGCATCAAGCAAGCGCTCATCGAGGGTGCCCGCACCCGCCTCGGCGACGCTTACGACTCCGACTACTACGCCAGCGGCTATCCGCCCAGGGGCAAGAGCGCCTGCGTGGACGTGCTCTACTTTGCCTGCCAGCGGGTCAGCCTCGACCTGCAAAGCGAGGTGGACATAGACATCCAGCGCCGGCCCGATCTTTATCCCAGCATCCGCGACCGGGCTATCAACCACCGCTGGGCTCCCAACCTGATCGTCTACTTTCGGCGCCACTGGCGCGTGCTGCCCAACGACAGCCAGTGGGAGCGGGGCGACGTGGTGTTCTGGAGCCTGACCGACGACGGGGTGGCCGACCATTGCGGGCTGGTCACCAATCCGCCCTTCGTGATCCACCAGTTCCCTCCGCTGTGCGCCGAGCATCCCGTGCTGCTGGGCTGGAAAGTGATGGGCCATTTCCGCCATCCCGAGGCAGGGTCAAGAGGCGCCAAACCGAAGGGCAGGTGAGCTTACCTGGAGGTTTCGTCCCGTGTCCAACGCGCCTTTCGGCCGTCTGCTGACCGCCATGGTCACCCCCTTCACCCCCAGCCTCGAGGTGGATTACGATCGCGCCGTCGAGCTGGCCCGAAAGCTCATCGCCGAGGGCAATGACGGGCTGATCGTGGCCGGTACCACGGGCGAGTCGCCCACCCTGAGCAAGGCCGAGAAGCTGGAGCTGTTCAAGCGGGTCAAGCAGGCCGTGGGCAAGGACGTGCCCATCGTGGCCGGCACGGGCTCTTACGCCACTCAGGCCACCATCGAGCTGAGCCAGGCCGCCGTCGAGACCGGGGTGGACGGCCTGCTGCTGGTCGCTCCCTACTACAACAAGCCCCCCCAGGAGGGCATGTTCT
>CAZWUN010000335.1:0-5887 GCA_964637145.1 uncultured Burkholderiales bacterium | reverse complement strand
CCCAGTTCTGGTGAGCTATTTCCGGTAGGGACGGATTTCACGGACGCTGCACTAGATCGCTGACCCCGCGACAATGGGTTCCGCCCGCGCTACGGAGACAAGAATGCAGATCGAGGCCTCGTCTGACTACTCCTTGACCTCGAACTTGACGGGCACCACCTGGCCGCCCCGGTCCACCTCAAAACTGACGGTGGGGCTGTTGCGCATCTCCTGGTAGGCAGTGTACATATCCTCGCCCGACTTGAGCGGGCGACCGTTCACGTTGAGCAGGATGTCGCCGTGGCGCAGCCCGATTGCGGCCATCAGGTTGCCGGGCTTGCGGAACTCGAGCATGACCCCGTAGGACTCGCCCTTGCGGTTGATGGGGGTCAGCTTGAAGCCCTCCGAGGCGGTGGCGGGATTGTTGAGCAGCTCCTGCATCTCGGCCATGGTCTCGGGGGGCTTGACCTGGCTGGGGGCCGGGGCCACCGGGGTGTTGACGGCGACCGGCGCGGCGGTGGTGGCGCTCGACCCGCCACCCGAGCCCGAGTCGAGCAGGGTCAGCACGACCGTTTCCTGGCCGCGCTTGAAAGTAGCGCTGTGCTGGGTCACCTCGGCCAGGGTCAGGTCACCGATCTGCTCCCCCACGCTCAGCAGGCGGGTCTCCCCGCTGCCGTCGCTCAGCACTGCCAGCGAGACCCCGCTGGCCCCGAGGATGGTGCCCTTGAGCTGAACGTTGACCGGGTTGGCTGCAGCCGCCTCGGGAGCGCTCGGGTCGGTGGTATCGCCGGGCTCGATGACCGGCTCGGGCGGTCTGGTGTCGAGCACGCTCACCAGCTCGCCTGGAATCGCCGCCGCTGGCTGGGCGGTGGTCGCCGGAGAAGGCGAGGGGGCTTTGGAGGGGGAGGCGGACACGGCCGGGACGGGCAACTGCAGACGCTGCTCCAGGGCGGCCGCGGTCAGGTCGGCGGCCAGGAAGGCCACCAGAACCACCCAGGCCCAGCTCAAGGCTTTGCCCAGAGTCGCTTTCACGGCTCGCGGATGGCGATGGCGCGCAGCAGCGGCCACTGCCCCTTGGTGTCGATCGCGTAGCGTCGGATCAGTTGAGTCCAGGTTTCTCCCTGGGCGTGGCGGGTCAGGAAGGTTTCCAGGTCGATCTGAGACATCCGGGTCAGGGCCAGGGCGATGGCACTCTCGGTCAGGTCGAGCTTGGAGGTCTTGAGCAGGGCCTTCTCGCCGGAAGTGGCCCGATAGGTCCGCCACATGAGCGGCTCCAGGGCGGCTCTTTCGCTGACGGTCAGGCGTTCCAGGTCGTACTTCAGGGGCAGGGTCTCCGGAAACCAGGCCCGCTTGCGGCCCGCCAGCACGCCGTTGTCGCTGGAGCCCGACATGACCGGGTAGATGGCCGCCAGCGGGCCTTCGGTCAGCACGTCCGGGCGCAGGCTGAAGACCAGCGCGATCTCTGGCCAGCCGATCTTGACGCCTCGACGGGTTTCCAGCACCGTCTGCATGGGGAAGGGCTTGAGAAACTGGATGGCTCCGGCCATGACCCAGTCGCCTGTCTGCAATCCGTAACCGGCGGGCAGCAAGAGGTCTTCATCGGGCACACCCAGTGGGTCGTTGAGCACATAGCGAATATTCTCGATGTCGCGTCCGTTGAGCCGGAACTCTTCGACCAACTCGGGTCCGGGAACGGTGGGAGAGAAGGCCGGCAGCCTGATTTTCTCGGCCAGGCCAGGCCGCACGTCGGGCATGAAGCGCAGGACCGGCGGGGGGGGGAAGTTGCGGCCGAAGGTGAGGATGTTCACGATCGGCTCGGGCAGTTGCTTGGGATCCATGTTCAGGTGGGCGGCAACTTCCGGCCAGAGATGGTCCTTGCGCACCTCCAGGATGCGGTTCAAAGAGCCGCCCTCGCTCATGAAGGCCAGCGCCGTCAGCGTGTCGGCGTAGTCGTAACCCTTGAGCAGGATCTCCTGGGGCACGCGCTCGGGAATGTCATAGGCGGCCGCCATCCACTGGCAGGCCAGCGGCAGATCGGCGGCCGCCACCTGAGAGCGGTAGATCAGGTATTCCTCCGGCTCGGAGGCCCTGGCTCCCAGCGAGACCAGCACCAGCAAGACCAGAGTCGCAAAGCGTTTCAGCAAGACATCCTCCCGGGCGCAAAGCGCGGGGGGGCATTCGGTTCGGAGCGTCAGGCTTCCTGGTTCAGGGCTTCAACGAACGCAAGAAGACGGACCCGCTGAATTGCGAAGGAGAAGCGAACTCGTCGCGGAACCGGGCCGGGTGCGCAGAACCCGGCCTCGCCCTCACTGGTTGAGCCAGAAAGCCTTCACCTTGCTGGAGGTTTTGATCGCGCTGGGCCTGGCGGCGCTGGTGCTGGGAGTGTTGCTGCGCTCTGTGGCCATGGAGCTGTCGGGCGTGGCCCGTCTCACTCCTCGCTTTCAGAACCTGCTGCTGGCTTCCTATGAGCTCGAGTCGGCCCTGGGCGAGCGTACTCCCGGCGAGGAGACGCGGGATTTCTATCCCTATCCGCGTGAGCCCGGGGATGGGGATCCCTGGAAGGTACAGATCAGCTCCGAGGTGACCACCGCTGACCCGCGCCTGGAAGCGGTCACGCTCGTTTTGACGCCCTCCAACGCGCTGCCGGTGACCGTCTCGGCCTATCGGCTGCGGGCTCGCCGTCAGGACGAGCCGCCGGGGGGAGGCCCTTCGCCCTCCCCCCGGCCGGGAGCAAGTCCCCGACCCGGAGGCAGTCCGCGACCGGGCGGCACGACGGGCACAACAGGGAGTGGCGGCCTGTCGGGCGGAGCCAGCGGCGGCGGCTTTTCCAGCGGGAACACCGGCGGCGGCCTGTCGGGCGGAGCCACCGGGGGTGGCCTGTCCGGGGGAACCACCGGTGGGGCTCCTCCGTCCGGAGGCTTCTGATGCGCCGCCCGCGCGAAACCCGCGCCGTCACCCTGCTCGAGATCCTGGTCGTCGTCGCTCTGGTCGCCCTGCTCTACCTGATGGTCGGCTACAGCACCGTGCAACTCAGCCGGGCCAGCCGCTTCGGCACGGCCGCCTGCCTGATGCGGCAAGAGCGGCTGCGCACTATCGAGCTGCTGCGCTGGCAGTTGCGCTGTCTCTTCGTGCCCAACGAAGGCTCCTGTCTCAAAGGCGGGCGCCTGCCCGGCGAGGCCGAGGAGGCCCTCAGTCTGATCACCAGCGCCGGCCAGGACAGCAAGGGAATGGTCGAAGCCACCTATCGGGTCCTGGAAGATGAGCAGGGTAAGAGATACCTGGCCTATCGCGAGTTCCGCACCCGGGACCTGAGAGGTTTGCGTCCCTGGACCGAGCAGGAGGAAGCCCCCTTCAAGCTGCTGGACAAGAGCGTCAAGGAGATGCGGCTCGACTATTCGCCCGACGGGCGCATCTTTCAGCGCGAGTGGGATGCGCCCGAGCCGCCCAGAGCGGTGCGTGTCCTGTTGACTTACCACGACGAGTCCACCTTTACCACCACTGTGATTCCAGGGCTGGGGAGCGGCCGATGGTGATTATCATGGTGCTGATCATCTTGATGGTGGCCATCACCATGGCCACCGTCCTGGGCGATGCCTGGATCTCCACCTCAGCTCTGTATCGCCACGCCGAGCTGCGCGAGCGCAACTACCTGGCCGCCCGCTCGGTGGTGGAGATGGCCATGGAGCTGCTGCGGGCGGACGACAACGACTACGACGGCTTCGGGGACTTCTGGGCCCTGGGCAAGCAGACGCTCCCCTTCGACGGGCGCGAGTTCACGCTGGAGATCACCGACGAGGACCGGCGTTTCCCCCTCAACGTGCTGGCCTCGGCCTCGGAGGAGGATAACCGCAAGCTGCGCTCGGCCCTGGTGCGCTTTCTCGAGCGAGCCGGGACCCCCCCCCAGCTGGCCCTGGACTCGCTGCAGGACTGGATGGACCCGGATACCCTGCGCCGCCCCCAGGGAGCCGAGCAGGGCGACTACGGCCAGGCCCTGGTCAAGAACGCCCCTCTGGACTCCCTGGCAGAGCTCCAGTACCTGCGCGGTTGGGACAATCCGCCCAATCTCCCGCCGCCGCGCGGTTATGAGAAGGACCCGCTGGCCTCGCTCGGGGGTGGGGGACAACTGGAGATAGAGGAGTTCCGCCGCAAGCTGGGGGTGCCCTCCCCTTCGCCATCCGCATCCCCGTCGCTGGCGCCTCAGGCCAACACCAGCCAGTGGTCGGACTGGATGAGCGTCTGGTCGGGCGGGCGCATCAACGCCAACACCGCCCCGGGAGAGGTTCTGCTGGCTCTCGACGACAGCATGAACGAGGCCATCGTGCAGGAAATCTTGAGCCAGAGAGAGCAAAGCCCGCTCAAATCCGAGCAGGACTTGCGCAACATCGCGGGCATGAACGCCGACCTGGCTTTCCGCGTGGGCAGCCTGGTGGGTTTCAAGAGCTCGTTCTTCCGCATTCGCGTGGCCATCGACCAGATGCCGGGCCGCATGCAGCTCGATGTCGTCGTGCAACGCGAGGGAGGTTCGCTGCGAGTGGTCGAATGGACTCGTCTGTAGCCATGCTCCGCAAAACCGGTCTGGATGTAGGAACCACCGGGACCCGTCAGGTCTCGGTGGGTTTGCTTTGGGGCGCCGCCAGGGAAGTCGACGGGGACCCGCCGGCCCGGGCCAACGCCTCGGTCCCGTCCGACCTGTGCACCTTCCGACGGCTCTCGGTGCCCCCCGCTGGCCGCGAAGTGCGCCGGCGCGTGCTGCGCGAGGAGCTCTCCTTCTCGCTGCCGTTCCCGCTCGAGGAGGCCGCCTGGGACTGGACCGAGCAGGGAGGCCAGGCCTGGGTGGTGGTGGCTCCCCTCGATCGGCTCGAGCGGTTGCGCCGCGACGTGGGCGATCAGGCCAGCCTTGACGCCGAGCCGCTCACCTACCTGAGGGCCGCCCTGGCAGCCGGGGTGCAGAGCGCCCTGGTGATCGACCTGGGCGCCTCGCGCACGACCTTCTGCGGCATTCAAGACGGCCAACTGGAATGGGTGCGGGTCTTGATGCGCGGCGGCATCAGCCTGACCGCCCTGCTGGCCAGCAAGCGCAACCTGACCCACACCGACGCCGAGAAGCAGAAGCGCGAGCGCGGGCTGGAGCTGGCCGAGTGCCGCCAGATGGTGGACGAGTTGCTCGAAGAAGCCTTCCTCCCCGCTCCCTTGCCCTACGAGCACGTCCTGCTGTGCGGGGGCGGGGCCGCCATGGCGGGGCTCAACTCCCTGCTCAAGGCCAAGCTGGGGGTAGAGCCGCAGCTCTTCCCGCTGCCTGATTCCCTCTCGCCCTACGAACACGTTCCCGCCTATGGCGCCGCGCTGGCGGTGCGTCCCAACCAGCCCCGGGTTCGGCTGCAGGAGCCCCGGGTCAGCGCTCGTTCCTCGCCGGTGACCTTGGGACGGGCCTGGATCGCCGCCTGCGTGCTGCTGGCCCTGCTGGTAGCCGACCTGGAAACGCGCCATCGCTTGCTGCTCGGGCAACGGACTCAGGCTCGGCAGGCCTTTGCGACCACGATGCGGGGGTTGGGGACCAATCCCAAGGACAATCCCGAGCAGCAGATCACCCAGCTCCAGGCGCGTCTCACCACCGCCCGCAAGGACCGGCAGCTCTCCCCCGAGGCGCTGGCCGAGGTGGTGGCCTCCCTCAAAGAGCCGCTCGGCTCGCAGGCCCTGCTGCGCCGAATTCAGCTCGACTCGGGCAAGTTCCAGCTCGAGGGCCAGGCCGATTCCATCCAGGCCGCCGACGAAGTGCGCCAGAACCTCTCGAAGGTTTTCGAAGCGGTGGAGATGCCCCGCACCGAGAACCTCTCCAGCGGCAAGGTGCGCTTCATGATCGAGGGGAAGGTGCGCGAGTGAGACAGCGCCTGCCCCTCATTCTCACGGC
>CAZWUN010000334.1:0-6025 GCA_964637145.1 uncultured Burkholderiales bacterium | reverse complement strand
CCTGGGGAGACCCGGCCGGCTCTGGCGCGCGCCTGGCCCAGGCCAGCAAGGGAGCGCCCAGCGGGGCTCTGCAAGTTTCTGTTTGGTATAGTCTGGCGCCGGCCGAGGCGTCGGTTTTTCAGCGTCTCCTCAACGAATACGACCAGAAGAACCCGTACGTCGAGATCGAGGGGAAGAATTTTCCTAGCTCAGCCACTTTGTACCGCGAGTTGACCTCCGGGAACGTCCATCCGACGATGGCTCTGATGGAGACGAGCTGGCTGCCGGTCGTCCAGGCCCGCGGCCAGTTGATGCCGCTCGAGCAGTGGATGCCCAAAGAACAATTCCTGTTCAACTGGAGCGTGAAGGGGAATAACTACCTTCCTCTCTGGAATGCTGTGCAGGTTGGCGGCGTCCAGATGGCCATGCCCTTTTGTTACACGACCCGGGCCCTGATCTACAATCCCGAGGTCCTGCAGACGGCTGGAGTGAAGTTCGCTCCCGCAACCTGGGAGCAGGTGGCCCAGGCTGCTCAGAAGATCAGCCAGAGTGGTGCCGGAATAGGTTTTGCCCTGGCGGCCAACGCGAATCCTGAGCATCTTTGCCGCAATCTTCAGGTCATGTGCTGGCAGTCGGGCGGCGACCTGGCCACTTCCCACGGGGTCAGCCCGAGTTTGGACGGGGCCAACAAAGCCCTGGCCTATCTGCACGATCTTACCGTTACGAAAAAGGCGGCAATGGCCGATCCGACATCTCCTGACGGAGTGGGCATGATGATCGGAACCGTTGAGGACTATCTGGCTCTGCGTGGTCGGGGCGTGAACGTGCGCACGGCCGCCATTCCGGGGATCGACAAGAGCAAGCGGACGACTGAGGCTCAGGTCTGGGCCCTGGGGATGTTTGCTGTTGATCCCGCCCAACTCTACAAGGTCCGCGACGTGGCTTTCTACATTTTGGACTTCCAGCAGCAGCTGAAGTGGGCTGAGGAAACGCCCTATCTGGCCGCCCACGTCAAGGTTTTTGATAACCCGTTCTATCGCCAGGCGCGTCTGGCCGATCACAACAACCTGCGAGTTTTCGTCAACGTGCTGGGGTCGGCCCGGATGGTGGACACCTCGGGCAACGCCCGGCCGACCCTTGAGCGTCTGGGCAAGCAATTGCCCTCGGTCATCAAAGGGGAGAAGAGCGCCCAGGAGGTTCTGAAGTAGCTCCGATACGGCTGGGAAGGACTCCCCAACCCGGCTCAGAACCGTTCCTGCCTTATGTTCTCCCTCTTTGAAATACTGGGGCTGGCCCTGATTCGATTCTTCGAGTATGTGGGCAACCTGGTTCTGCTGCTCTTGGAGGCTCTAGGCTTTCTTTTGCGCGGTGCCCTGCGATTGAACCTGACCATCCAGCAGATGGCTTTTCTGGGCGTCAATTCGGTCGGCATCGTGATCATGACCACCACCTTCGCGGGCATGGTCATGTCGCTGCAATTGGCCCACATTGCGGTCCGTTACGGAGTTTCCAACGTTGTGGGAGGGGGCGTGGCCCTGGCCATGTGCCGTGAGCTGGGTCCGATGTTGACCGCGGTGGTGGTAGCCGGACGGGCGGGAGCAGCCATTACAGCCGAGATCGGAACCATGAAGGTGACCGAGCAGATCAGCGCCCTGATCACCATGGCCGTGAATCCGGTCGGCTATCTAGTGGTTCCTCGTTTCGTCGCGCTACTGGTCATGATGCCGATTCTGACTCTCTTCTCCAACCTGTCCGGGGTGGTGGGTGGTGCGGTGGTGGCGATGAATTCTGCCGGGGTCCCCTACGAAGCATTCTTTGACTCGATCACTCGCATGGTGGAGATGGACGATGTCTTTCGGGGCTTGTTCAAAGCCATGATTTTCGGGATGGAGGTCTGCCTGGTGGCCTGCTACCAGGGTTTGAATACCCCTCGCGGAGCGGCCGGCGTGGGCCAGGCAACCACCGGGTCGGTGGTGGTCGCGATGATCATCATCTTCATCACCAACTATTTCATGTCCGCCTGGCTGTTTCCGGTGCACTGATGAGCACGAACACTCCCGTCACCGGCCCTCGCGCCCCGCTGGTCGATCCGCCCATTGTGGCCAGAAACCTCACGGTTGCCTTCAGCGGGCGGGAGATCCTCTCCAATGTCTCCTTTGAGGTGCCCCGAGGCCAGACACTGGCTGTCATGGGCTTGTCGGGAGTGGGCAAGAGCACGACTTTGCGCTGCCTGATCGGGTTGCAGAAGCCGACGTCGGGCACGGTTCTGGTCAACGGGCGCGACATCTCCGAGTTGCGCGCCAACGAGTGGAACGAGCTTCGTTTGCGGGTCGGCATGGTCTTCCAGATGCCGGCTCTGTTCGACTCCATGACCGTGGGCGAGAACGTGGCTTTTGGCCTGCGCGAGCACACCCGACTGAGCGAGGAGGAGATCGCTCGCATCGTCAGTGAGAAGCTGGCCATCGTCGATCTCGAAGGGGTCGAGCACCTCTATCCCAATCAGCTTTCCGGTGGCATGCAAAAGCGCGCGAGCCTGGCCAGGACCATTGCCACCGATCCCGACATCATCCTGTACGACGAGCCGACCACAGGTCTTGATCCAATCATCACCACCGTGATCAGCGACCTGATTCTGGACGTCCAGAAACGCATGCACGCCACCTGCGTGGTGGTCACTCACGATCTGCGAGGCGCTCTGATGGTGGGCCATCGTATCTGCATGTTGCACGAGGGTAGGATCGTGTGGATCGGGACAGCTCAAGAGTTCACCACCACGACCAATGAGTTCATAGCTCAATTTCGGGATGGGAAGGTGGAAGGGCCGATCCATGTCGCTTGACCGCGCCCACGACTACCGCGTGAACTTCGTCGCGCAGCCCGGGCCACATCACTCTGGGTGCCGTGAGAGACGGCTTTTCTCACCGCACGGCCACGTGACGAAGTTTAGGAGGAATTAATGGATATCAACCCGGCAGCGAGAGTAGGAATGATCGCGGTCCTGGCGGCCCTGATCCTTGGCCTCATCTACGCGCAGATCGGCAAGACCGGGGGAGATGCCGGCAAGCAGTACGTGGTGCGCTTCGAAGAGGTTGCCGGGTTGCAGAATCGCGCTCCCGTTCAACTCGCCGGGGTGAAGGTCGGATATGTGGCCAATCTCGAGCTGACCGACCAGAACGACGTTCTGGTGCATGTTCTGGTGACGCGTCCGGACGTGGTGCTTTTCCCGTCCAAGGAAACGGGGTACGTCTATACCGTGACCGGCAACCTGATGGGCGACAAGTGGCTTGAGATCCAGCCCGGCCCGGTTCCCGTCAATGCCAAGCCCTTGGCCGAGAATCAAGAGGTGCAAGGGGTGACCCCGGTGACTCTGGATGATCTGGCCCGCGAAGGGAGCGAGGTGATGGGGGAGTTCCGCAAGTCGGTTGAGGCTCTCAACTCGCTGGTAGCTGATCCGCGCTTCCAGAACGATATCAAGATCACCATGTCCAATTTCAAGGATATCTCGGGGAATCTCAAGGGTGCCAGCAAGGATGCGCGGGTGTTGGTGGCCTCCCTGAATGGGCGTGTGGAGCGACTGGGCAACGCGGTTGAGACGGTTGTGGCTCACGTCGATGAGACGGTGCTGGGCTTCAAGGGTGATGCTCAGGTCGTGGGAGCCAACCTGCGCGGCTTCTCCTCGGACCTGCGCTCGGTCGTATCCGGCAATCGAGGGAACATCGATACCATCGTGCTGAACCTGCGCGAGACTTCGATAACGCTCAAGAAGACCATGAGCTCGCTGGAAAGCCTGGCCAGCAACGAGGACCTGAAAGCTGATGTTCTGGCCACCGTGTCCAACCTGCGCAATATGAGTGAGCAGGTTGCCGGCATCGCCAGCGACATCCGTTCGATCACCGCCGACCCGAAGGTGCAGGAAGACCTGCGCGACACCATCAAGAACGCCAAGGAGGCCAGCGCCGGCGCCAAGGAACTAGTGGGGCGCTTCAAGGGCCTGACCGAGGGCACCACCGGACGGCTCGGCCAGATCGATGTCGAGCAGGAGTTCTGGACCAACGATGGGCAGTCGTTTACCAACCTGAACGCCATGCTTTTCCCGGAAGGGCCCTGGTCGGTCAAAGTGGGTGTGGATGCGCTTGGACGCACGAACCTCATCAACGTACAGGGCTCCAAGAATTTTAGTGACGCACGTTATCGACTGCGCGGGGGCGTGATCCGTTCTCAGTTTGGCGTGGGGGCCGATGCCCGGCTTTTCGACAAGCGCGTGGAGCTCAGCATGGATGCCTACAACACGCGGAACCCCCAGCTCGACCTCACCGGCAAGGTGCTCTTCCCGGGTGACTTCTACATCATGGGCGGGGTGCGCGACGTGACCGAACGAACCAGGATCCCGATGGTGGGAGCAGGAAAACGCTTCTAGATCGGGTATATCATACGTCCTGAGGTCATTGACCAGTTTGACAGAATTTTCCGGTCCTGGTAGAATCGGGAAGTTTTTCCAAACAACTGTGCGGGGGAACATTCTGTCAAGCCCATGAATCGGGGTGAGACGTGCAGGAAGGAGGGAAGAAGCAGATGGAGACCCGGGTCAACCAAGACGAGTCCATTGATTCTGCCCTGAAGAGATTCCGCCGTCAGTGCCAGCGCGATGGAGTTCTCGCCGAGATCAAGAAGCGGGAGTACTACGAGAAGCCCAGCGTTAAGCGCAAGAAGAAGGCTCTCGCCGCGCGCCGCCGTCGTTCCTGATCGAACTAAGGCGACACGGAAGGTGAAAGAAAGCCGCGTCTGGGCAAGTCAGGCGCGGTTTTTGTTTTGCATCAGCCTGCTGACTGGTCCCGATAAACTCTTGGCACGACCGCTGGAATGCGGGTGACCACTTCGTAGTTGATCGTTCCGCTCCAACTGGCCACTTGCTCGGCTGAGACACGCTGTTCACCCTGCCGGCCGATCAGAACCACCTCGTCACCTGGAGCCGCGTCGGGAACGTCGGTCACGTCGACCATGGTCATGTTCATGCACACCCGGCCCACGACTCTCGCCCTCTGGCCCCGGATCAGCACTTCCCCGCAGTTCGAGAGGCCCCGGTCGTAGCCCTCGGCGTAGCCGAGGGGTAGAATGGCCAGCCTGGTAGGCCGCTGAGTGCGAAAGGTGCAGCCGTAACCCACCGAGGCTCCCTGGGGGACGTCTTTGACCTGAGCGGCCACCGTCTTGAAGCTGAGGGCCGGTCGAAGGAAGTCCTCGCGAACCTCGTCCCCGGCCGAGAACTGGCGATTGAGGGCGTGCAGCAGGTCTTGTCCACCCGACAGGAGCAAGAGGCGGGTCTCCTCGGCTGGCCAGAGGCCGTAGAGCGTGATTCCGGCTCGAACCAGGTCGAAGCGGGTGGCCTCCAATAGAAGTCCCGCAGCGCTGGCGGCGATGTGGCGCACTCGGGGACGATACCCCTGGGCGGCCAGCTCCTCCAGGCAGCCCTGGAAGCGTTGATACTGCCTTAGAGTGTAGCTCTGGTCCAGCCCTTCGGCGTCGGCCAGGTGGCTGTAGACACCTTCGAGCTCGAGGTTGGGCAGGGCCATGACCGCTCGGGCGAACTCCAGCGCCTGCTCGGCGGGCACGCTCAGGCGAGAGAGTCCGGTATCCACTTTCAGGTGAATGCGGGCCGACTTGCCCAGGGCCACAGCTCGGGCCGACAGATGCCGGGCCAGGGTCAGCTCATGCACTGGCAGCGACAGGTCAGCCTGCAAGGCCCGGTCCATTTCACTGTCGAGCACCGGCCCGAGCACCACGATGGGTTTCATGAGGCCGGCCTGGCGAAGCTTGAGGCCCTCTTGAGCGGTCACCACTCCCAGCCCCCAGGCTCCCTCCTCCACGGCCACTCGGGCCACGGGCAGGAGACCGTGCCCGTATGCCTCGCTCTTCACCACGGCCAGGATGCCGGTGGGGCGGATTCGCTCTTGCAGCCGCCGGAAGTTATGCCTGATGGCCCCCAGGTCAACTTCCACCCAGTACTTGTGCTCGCTCACCCCTCCTGGCGGGGCCGCAACAGCGGAAACAA
>CAZWUN010000333.1:0-6038 GCA_964637145.1 uncultured Burkholderiales bacterium | reverse complement strand
GTGCTCCGGCTGCAGCTCCCGGACGCGCTCGAAGGCGTCTCGGGCTTCGTCTTCCCTGCCGAGCTCTCGCAGGCATCGAGCCAGCTCGTTCCAGGCCGGGGGCAGATCGGGCTTGAGCTCGAGCCCGCTTCTCCAGGCGCTGGCGGCCTCTTCCCAGAGCTCGAGCGAGGTCAGCGTCTCGGCCCGGGCCAGGCGCGCTCCCAGCGAGGCCGGGTTGAGCTCCAGAGCTCGATCCAGGCTGCTCAGAGCTTGCTGGAAGCGTCCCAGGTGGCGCTCGATTTTGCCCTTCGACATCCAGGAGACGTGGCTGGCGGTGGGCAGGCGGGTGGCCTGCTCGAGCCTGGCCAGAGCTTCCAGGTTACGGCCGAGCTCGCTCAGTGCCCGGGCGTGCTGCACCAGGACTTGCTCATGGAAGCCCTCCATCTGGATTTCCACCAACCGGGCCAGGATTGGCTCGGCCGCCCCGTACAGGCCTCGACCCATCAAGTAGCGCCACAGGGTGACCGGGTCCCGGGGGGCGTCTTCCAGGGCTTGCTTGTAGAGCTGCTCGGCTCGCGCGTCGGACTGGAGATCGGCCGAGCGGGCCATGGCCAGGCGCGCGCCGGGCTCATCCTTGAGGGGAGCCAGGGCCCGGAAGGCGTCCGCGTGGCGCTGCATGCGCACCCAGGCCTGGGCGGCCCGGGTCAGGTTGGCGGGGGTGCGCTCCACACCGGGCGCAAGCAGGGGCTCGGTTCCGCGCACGGTCAGGAGAAGCTCGCGGTTGAGACTGTCGAGACCGGGCCTCCCGAAACTCAGGGGAGCCATGAACTCCAGCATGGGGCGATCGTCGGTGTTGAGCAGATCGACGCGGAGCAGGGACAGGGCAGCCTTCCGGTCGAGCAGGTACAGGCCGGCCAGCGATTCGGGCCAGAACAGCTCCAGGTTGATCAGCGAGCGGCGAGCGTCGCTCGAGCGGCCGAGCACCTTGCGCACCCGCGCGAGGTCGAGCGTGACGGGCCTGCGTGAGCCGATCAGCAGGATGTCACCCGGTCCGGTTTCCCACACGCCGCCTTCGGGAAAGACCGCGTAGAAGGTCGAGAGCACGCGGGCCAGCTCGGTTTCCGAGATCCCGTAGAGGTGAAACCACTGGGCCATGATCCCGTCCGGCTCGAGGCGGTCGCTGCAGGCGCGGTAGAACTCCAGGGTGTACAGGTTTCCCACCCCGGCGATCCAGGGATTGGAGGGCTCGCTCACGATCAGGTCGAGCTTGCCCCCGGCGGTGTGGATGAAGTTGCGCCCGTCCGTGACCCGCAGCCGCACGCGCGGATCCTGCAATACCCGGCCGTTGTAGCCGGCCCAGAGCGCGCCGGCTTCCACCACGGCCGGCTCGATCTCCACCACGTCTAATTGCTCGACTTCGGGAAAGTTGGCCAGGGCCCGCACCGTGAGCCCGGTGCCCAGCCCGATCACGGCGATCCGCCGGGGGTTCTGGTGCAGAAAGCCGGGCACATAGCCCAGCAGGTTCTGGGTGCCCAGGTCGAGCGGGTGCAGCGAGGCGTCAACCTTGCCGTTGACCCGCAGGCTCATCTCCCCCTCCGCGTCCACCTCCACGCTCACCGTCGAGGACAGGCCGTCGCGATAGAAGGCCGGCGCATCCGGGAGGGCGGCCCTGTCGTAGAGGCCCGGGCCCGAGTGCAGGCGGGCCAGGTTCCAGGGGGGGAGCCAGGCGATCCCCAGGCTCAGGGCCAGAGCCGAGAGCACCGCCAAGGGGCGCAGGGTCACCAGGAGGGCGGCCACCAGGTAGAGCCCGGCTGACAGCTTCAGCGTGAGCTGCACACCCAGCTCGGGCATCAGCACCAGCCCGGTCAGGGCCGCTCCCAGGATGCAGCCGGCCGTGTTGGAGCTGTAGACGCTGGCCAGCGAGCGTCCTACCGGGCCGAGTTGGTGCACCTGCAGCGTGCTGGCCAGGGGCAGGGCGGCTCCCATCAAGAGGGTCGCCGGCAGCACGACCATGGTTGCCAGCATGGCGCAAGAGGAGAGCATGGCCACCAGGCTCGGCGCGTGCATCGGCTTCACGTCCTTGACCAGAAGCGGCATGAAGCTCAGGGTCTGGTAGCTTGCCGCCGCCACCAGCGCGGTCAACAACAGCATCGCCCCCAGCTGGCCCCGCCGGGGCTCGCGAGCGAAGCGAAACCAGCCCAGCAGGGCGCTCCCTGAGCCCAGGCCGGCCAGAAAGACGGCCAGTGTGGTCGAGAAGGCGTAGGTGGACGATCCCATCACCAGCGCCAGCGATCGGGTCCAGGAAAGTTGAAGCCCCATCGAGGCGACCCCCGCCAGGCCCATGGCCAGGCTCAGGCGCACGGCCCGGACCGGCGAGCGGGGCTCTTCTCGCGGCTCGGCCAGTGGCTCGGGCAGAAACACCGACAGGGCCCAGGCCAGCACTCCCAGTGACAGGTTCAGAAAGGCCGTGGCTCCCAGTGCGATGCCCATGCCCAGCGCGGGCAGCATCCACCAGCCGGCCGCGCAGGCACCCGCGCAGGCGCCCAGCGTGTTGGAGCCGTAAAGGTGCGACAGCCCCACTCCCACCGATTCCGGCTCGTCGGCCAGCATCCGGCTCATGATGGGCAGGGTGGCCCCCATGGCCGCGGTGGGAGGGAGCAGCACCAGCACGGCCGCCGTCGCCCCCGACCAGAAGCCGTGGCCGTAGTGGAGGCGCTCGACCAGAGCCAGCAGCAAGGGAGAGGCCAGCGCCCAGGCCCCGATGGCCAGCTCGAGCTGCCCGTAAGCTTTCAGGCACTGGCCCCGGGTGGTCGCCCGGTCGGCCCAGCGCCCTCCCAGCAGGCTGCCTGCTGCCAGGCCCAGCATGAAGGCGGTCACGACCAGGCTCAGGGCCCACACCGTGTGCCCCAGGGTCAGGCTGAGTCGGCGCGTCCAGAGCACCTCGTACACCAGGCTGGTGAAGCCCGAGCCGAAGAACAGGGCCAGAATCGCCAGCTGCAAGACGTGTTCTCCCCCTTAGAGCTCCACCGGTCCGCCGCGCATTCGATCGATCTTCCAGCCCGAGCTTTCTTTGACCAGCTCCCACTGCCAGGTGGGCCGGCTGCCCTGCTCGGGGGGCAGCACCTCGACCCGAGCCTGCTTGCCAGCCACCGATCCGGGCCGGACCTGCCGGTAGGGCAGCTCCCACTGCAGGTCCTGATCTTCCAGCCGATCGAGCAGCCTCTTCTGAAATGCGCCTTCGCTGAGCTTCTTCCTCGCGTCCGCCGAGAGGTAACTGTAGGAGAGCTTGAGGTTCTCCATGCGCAGGATCTGCAGAAAACTCTGGGCCACCACCTCGGGAGCGGCCGTCTCCACGGTCAGCACCGGGCTCGGGGAGGCGACCGCTCGGGTCACGGGAGCCCGAAAGCAGGTGCTGGAGAGCAGAAAGAGCGGCACTCCGACAATGAAGACCAGCTGCCACCACGTCAGGCGGGGCAGGGTCGGGGGAGCCTGGCCAGCGGTCATCGTCTCAGTTTCCGTGCTTGGCCCGAGCATCCCTCCGTGTCACCGTGCATCAGACCCCCAGAAAGCGGCGAATCTCGGCAGCCACCGGCTCGGGATCCTCCAGGTGCAGGTGGTGTCCGCCGGCCAGCCGCACCAGCTCCACGGGCCCCTGCAGCGCTTTGAGACGATCCTCCACCACGTGCTCGTTGAAGCGCATCCCGCTCTCGGCCTCGATCACCAGAGCCGGACAGGTCACCCGGCTGAAAAAGGCCAGCACTTCGGGCTCGGTGAGGCGCAGGCGCGAGGGAGCCCGCAGCCGGGGATCGTGGGCAAAGCTGAACCCCCCGGGCACCGAGACCACCACCCGCTCGGCCAGGAGCTCGGCCGAGGCCCGGCTCAGCCCGCCCCGGGTGGAGGCGATGCGTTCCACCGCCTGGGCGTAGCTCGAGTAGATGGCCGGCGGGCGGGCCTTGAAGGCCAGCGCTCGGGCCAACTGGGCGGGCGCGTCCTCGGCCAGGGAGGTGAGGGGGCCCAGCCCCTCGATCAAGACCAGCCGCTCGACTCGCTCGGGAACGGTGCCGGCCACCAGGGGAGCCACCCCCGCCCCCATCGAGTGACCCAAGAGGCCAAAGCGCTCCCAGCCCAGGCGGTCGGCCAGCTCCACCACGTCGATCACGCCGTCCACGAAGTAGTACTGCTCGCGATGGGGCGAGCGCCCGTGGCCGGGCAGATCCACCGCCACCAGCCGCAACTCGGGCAGCAAGGGGGCCAGCCGGCCGAAGGTGCCGGCATTGTCCAGCCAGCCGTGCAGGGCGATGAAGGGCAGCCCCTCGGCCGGGCCCCACTCGAGGGTTGCAAGCTCCATCCAGCGCGCTTCTCCGCGTCCGCTTCCAACTCTTTCCCGACTCTGCTATCCTACCCTGGACATGCCGCCGCCTGCCCCCCAATCGCTGGTGATCGCTTTCAGCCTGCTGGTGGCCCTGGTGGCGGCCGGCTTTCTACTGCTGGTCCGACGCGCCGGCGCTAGTCCGGTCAAGACGGCCCTCGTCATGCTCTTCTGGCTGGCGGCCGTGGCCAGCCTGGCTGCCTCGGGCCGCCTGCTCGACTTCGATCGCATCCCCCCGCCCCTGTTTCTGCCCGTCGCCCTGGGTGGGCTGCTCACCGTCGCACTGGCCTTCTCGGGCTGGGGAACCAGGCTGGTGCGCGAGCTGCCCCTGGCGCTGCTGGTGGGCTCGCAGGCCTTTCGCCTGCCCCTCGAGCTGGTCATGCACCACGCTTACGAGGTCGAAGTCATGCCCGTGCAGATGAGCTATGAAGGGCTCAACCTGGACATCCTCACGGGTATCACCGCGCTCATCCTGGCCTTCTACCCGCGCCGCTTCCTGGTCTGGGCCTGGAATTTCATGGGGCTGGCCCTGCTGATCAACGTGGTCACGGTGGCTATCTTGTCCACGCCCATCCCGTTCCGGGTGTTCCTCAACGAGCCGGCCAACCTCTGGATCGCTACCGTGCCCTTCTGCTGGCTGCCGACCTTCCTGGTGCCGCTGGCCCTGCTGGGCCATCTGCTGGTGTTCCGGAAGCTTACTTCCCGTCCTTCGGAAGGATAGCCGCCGCGGCCACGCCGGCCGCGAATCCGAACAGGTGGGCCTGCCAGCCCACCCCCGGCTGCCCCGGCAACAGTCCGGGCAGGGTGCCCGCGAAGAGCACCAGGCTGGCCACCGTCATGGCGATGGGCAGGGGCTTGCGCTCGAAGATGCCCCTGGCCATGTTGTAGCCGATGTAGCCATACACCATGCCGCTGGCCCCGATGCCGACAGCCCCGGGGGGAGCGGTGAGCCAGTAGCCCAGCCCGGAGGCAACCGCGGAGATCAAGCTGACATCGCGGAATTTCTTGGGGCTCTGAGCGGCGATCATGCCCCCTGCCAGGAGCATTCCCAGCGAATTGTTGGCCAGGTGATTGAACCCTCCGTGCAGGAAGGGGGCGGTGGCCACCCCCAGCAGCCCCTCGGGCGTGCGAGGGAGGATACCCAACCCGTCCAGCCGGTTCCCCAGGGCCGTGTCCACGATCTCTGACGCCCACATGGCGGCCGTGAGACCGATCGGACCGCTCAGCTTGCCGGCCAGGTCCAGTCCGCTCTTCTCTCCGGTCTTTCCGGGAGAGCCCAGCGTGGTGATCTGGCGGGCGATCTCGACCGACTCGCGCGGCTCCTCGGGCCCCTCCTTCTGGGAGACGGCCGGCCGAGGCCGGGGAGCGTTCAGGCTGGGACCGGTGGTGAGCACAGGCGTAACAATCATCGTGCGGGAGTGTATTCGTCGGCTATGAAAAATGCCTGAATTGGAGCTCCGTGAGACCCCGCACCCGATCGCGCCCCCCACGCGATACGCCCAAGATTTCCCGGTACGGCCCTGGCGAGTGCGTATACCTACCGCCGAGAGCCGTACCGCAAAATTTCCCCGGTAACCAACCCGCTCCACCCGACCGCGACGGCTCGAGGCCGCCCCCCCACGCGATACGCCCAAAATTTCCCGGTACGGCCCTGGCGAGTGCGTATACCTACCGCCGAGAGCCGTACCGC
>CAZWUN010000332.1:0-6041 GCA_964637145.1 uncultured Burkholderiales bacterium | reverse complement strand
GCCATGGGCGAGGTGCACTCGTCGAAGGCCAGGATCATGTCCGCCCCCAGCTCTTCCTGGATGGCGATGGAGCTCTCCGGGGTGAGCTTGTGGCGCGAGCCGTCGATGTGGGAGCGGAAGCTGACCCCTTCCTCGTCGATGTGGGCCAGCTTCTCGCCGCTCTTGGTGCGGGCCGGCTCGCTCTGCCCCTCGTAGGGAAAGATGCCACCGATCTTTCCCACGCCATCCTCGCGCGCGGCTCCCAGGGAAAAGGCCTGAAAGCCCCCCGAATCGGTCATGATGGGGCGGTTCCAGCCCATGAAGCGGTGCAGACCGCCGAAGCGCTTGACCCTTTCCGAGCCCGGGCGCAGGTAGAGGTGGTAGGTGTTGGCCAGCAGACCCTGCACCCCCAATCCCTCCAGGTCGCGCGGGGTCATGGCTTTCACCGTGGCCAGGGTGCCGACGGGCAGGAACTCGGGGGTCTCGATGTCGCCGTGGGGGGTGTGGATGCGCCCCAGCCGGGCCAGGGTGCGCGGAAGGCGGTCGAGTTGTTGGAAGGAGAAGTCGCGGGCTCGGATCATGGCCGGGCGGATTGGCAGACCGGGGCCCTCACTCCTTCTTGTCGGAGGGGACGCCCTGGAGCCATCCTCGCGCGAGCAGCAAGCCCAGCGGGGTGATGCAGGCGATGCAGCCGTAAATGAGCCAGAGGGTGGAGGGATCGCGGGGGCCCTCGACGGGGATGTAGCGGTTGAGCATATAGCCCGAATACAGGCCCGTGGTGAACTTGGCCATGAACCACGGGATGTTGGCCAGCCCCATGTAGGAGCCCACTTTGCCGGGCGGGGCCAGGTTGGCCACGTACTCCAGGAAGCGCGAGGACCAGACCGCCTCGCCCAGCGAGAAGAGGGCCACGTAGAGCAACAGGAGCTGGAGTTGGGGCGGCGGCACCAGCATGAAGGTGGTCACCGCGCTCAAAGCGGTGCCGATCAGCATCATGTTCAGGACCCGCGCCTGGCGGGTCATGCTGGCGATCAGGGGCACGAAGACCACGATGATCAGGGGATTGAGTCCCGAGATCCACTCGAACTTGGAGTTAACCGACTCGGGGAAGCAGCGGAACACGTAGTCGGGCACCGTCAGCCACTGGTGGGCAAAGAGCGTGCGCACGGGCAGCAGGATGAAGATGAAGAACATGAAGCGAGGGTCGAGGAAGGGTGAATTGACCCGCACCGGCTGCTCCTGACCGGGGTCGT
Source organism: uncultured Burkholderiales bacterium (assembly GCA_964637145.1). GTDB lineage: Bacteria > Vulcanimicrobiota > Xenobia > Xenobiales > QWHO01 > QWHO01. Next base: position 4,809 of record CAZWUN010000332.1, on the reverse strand, counting down.
CCGCTCGCTGCTCGAAAGGCTTGAGATCGGCGGTGAAAGCCACCAGGTGGCAGAGCAGCACCACACCGGTCAGAGCGGTGCAGAACCAGAAAACTCCCGCGATGCCCAGGCCAAGACCATGGACGGCCGCGTCGCCGAACTTCAGGAAGACGTCTTTGGTGCGTAGGAAGGGGGAGAAGAAGTTCTCGGCCACGATGCCCAGGTTCATGATGGAGTAGAGCAGGCTGTAGCCGATGGTGGCCGTGCGGGCGTCGGTGTACTCCTTGACCCCGGCGTAGAGGGCCGGCTGGATCACCCCCGAGCCGACTGCCATGAGCACCAGGGCGGTCCAGGCGGCCAGGTGGCTGGCCGTCAGCTCGCTGGCGCCGCTCAGGAGGGCCCGCCCGAGCAGCAGCAGGAGCAAGGAGACGGTCAGTGCTCGACGCACCCCCAGCCGGTCGGAGACAAAGCCGCCACCGATCATGGTCAGGGTCACCAGCCCCGTGAACACGGAGACAGCCACTCCCGCCTGCTGGTCGCTGAACCCCAGCTCGGCTCCCAGGTAGCGCGTGAGCAGAGTCAGGATGCCGAAGTAAGCGATGCCGTCCACGAAATTCACCAGGTTCACCAGCCAGAAGGCCCGGGAGGCCTTGAAGAGGATCGCCAGGGACTGCCCCAGACCGAGGTCCTTGCTTTCTTGCATGTCCCGAGTGTGCCCTCAGTTGAGAGGGCGGTCGTGGGGGCGGGTGTTACAATTCCCCCAGCCCGCGAAGGAAACCGTGTGCTGCTCGGAAACTGATGGGGGTGAAGTACGCTGGCCCCTTCGCCCACGACTGCGGGCCCTGCCCTTATCTACCCGAGCGTCGCTGGCGCACCCTGTCCCTGATCGTCGATGAGCTCGACCCGGAAGACCTCGAGCGCATGCTGGCCCAGGGCTTTCGTCGCTGTGCGCGATCTTGCTACATCAATGTTTGTCGGGGTTGCCAGGAGTGCATTCCCATCCGTGTCCCGATCTCCACCTTCGAGATGAGCCGCTCGCAGCGCTCGACCTGGAAGAAGAACCAGGACCTGACGGTGGAGGTGGTGGATGCCCGCTTTACCCGCGAAGCCTATGAGCTCTACGCCGATTACTGCCAGGACAAGTTCTCCAAGCCTCGGCCGGAGGAGGAAGACTTCACCGGCTTCCTGGTCGAGAACCTGGGCTGCACCAGGCACTTCGAGTATCGGCTGGAGGGCCGGTTGGTGGGGCTCGGGGTGGTGGACGTGACCCCGCGCGCAGCCAACTCCGTCTACTTCGCCTACGACGTGGCCTTCGGCGCACGCCGGTTGGGAACGTTCAGCGCCCTCTACGAGCTCGACTGGTGCCGCCGCACCGGGCGCGATTACCTTTATCTCGGTTTCTACGTGCGCGACTGCCGGGCCATGCGCTACAAGTCGGCTTTCTCGCCCCACGAGATCCTGCGCCCGCAAGAGGGCTGGCGCCCTCCCCGTCCGGGGGAGACCCCGCACGACTGACGAAGGACGATCCTCGTGAGAAGACTCGGCCTGGCTCTGGCGCTGATGCTTCTGGGGGTGCTCTGGGTTCAGGCCCAGCCCGAGAAGGTCACGCTGACCTTCAACTACTTCGCCGATCCCAGCATGGAAGCCAACGTGCCGCTGGTGGCCGAGTTCGAGAAACGCTACCCGCACATCAAGGTGTTGCATCGCACCCTGCCCGCCAACGTGGACATGATGCACGACAAGTACGTCACCTCGCTCGCCTCCGGTGACAGTTCCATGGACGTCTTCGCCCTGGACATCATCTGGCCGGCCGAGTTCGCCAACGCCCGCTGGCTGCTGCCGCTGGACGAGTTCGTGACGCCGGCCAAGCGGGCCACCTTCATCCCCAGCACCCTTCCGCCCGTGACCTGGAAGGGCGAGCTGTATGCCCTGCCCTGGAACTGCAACGTGGGCACCTTCTTCTACCGGCTGGATCTGCTCGAGCAGGCCGGTCTGCCTCCGCCGGGCAACTGGAATCAGGTGGTGGAGAGTTCGATGGCCCTGCGCGAGCGCTACCCGGACCTGTTGCGCGAGCCGCTGGTGATGCAGGCCGGTCGCTACGAAGGCCTGGTGTGCGACTTTCTGGAGCTGCTCTGGGGCAACGGCGCGGAGGTCTTCGACGCCAACGGCAAGGTGGTCATCAACTCCCCCCAGGCGGTCGAGTCGCTGCAATACTTCTGCGATCTGATCGGACGCTGGAAGCTGACCCCTCGGGCGGTGACCTCCTACAAGGAAGACGATTCCTACGTGGCTTTCAGCCAGGGCAAGGCTCTCTATCACCGCTCCTGGCCGTACGTCGTCAAAACCGGGATCGAGCCCACCTCCAAGATCTACAAGAAGGTCGGCTTCACTCGAATCCCGGGCAAGAACGGCCCCGCTCACGGCTGCCTGGGCACCTGGAACCTGGCCATCTCGCGGAGCACGCGCCATCCCCGCGAGGCTTACCTGTTGCTGGATTTCCTGACTTCTCCCTATGCCGAGAAGACGCACGCCCTGGAGAGCGGCCTCAATCCCAGCCTGAGCGCTCTTTATCGCGACCCCGACCTGCTGGCTCAGCGGCCCTACCTGCCCGAGTTTCTCACCCTGATCGAGACCGGCAAGCCCCGTCCCGTCACCCCGCTCTATCCCAAGGTGTCTCGCATTCTGCAGATTCAGGTGCACCGGGCCCTGACGGGAGAGCTGACCCCCCGGCAAGCCCTGGACGAAGCGGCCTGGAAGCTGGAGGAGCTGCGACGCCGCTATCCAGGCGTGCCGCTGACTTGAGGACTTGAGTAGGATTCTTGCCATCGGGTCGCTAACCTTGGCCTGAATGGCCGACTACGAACGCCTCTGGGCCCCCTGGCGCATGGGCTGGATCGCTGCCCCCAAGGAGCCTGGCTGCTTTCTCTGCCGCATGACGGCCGAGGACGACGACGCACGAAATCTTCTGCTGGAGAGGGGCAGGCATTGTTTCGTCTGCCTGAACGGCTACCCGTATAATAACGGGCACCTCTTGATCTCGCCTTATCGCCATAACGGTGAGCTCGGCGCCGCTACTCCCGAAGAGCTGGCCGAGATGATGCTGCTGGCCCAGCGCTGGGCGGAGCACCTCAAGAAGGCCATCAATCCTTCCGGCTACAATCTTGGCATGAACGTGGGCGTAGCCGGAGGGGCCGGAGTGGCCGAGCACCTGCACCTCCACCTCTTGCCGCGCTGGGGAGGGGACCACAACTTCATGAGCATCGTGGCCGATACCCGGGTTATCAACCAGAGTCTCGAGGCCTGTTATCAGGCCCTCAAGGAGGCTGCTTCGTCATGATGAGCGCAGGCTGGTGGCGAGGGGTCCTCTGGCTCATGCTCGTGGGGCTGGGACTCTACGTCTTTACGCGCATCACCGGCACCCTGACGATCTTCGGGCTGGGCTTCGTGATCGCGTATCTCTTGAATTCCCCGGTGGAGAAGATCACTGGCCAGAAGCTGGGGCCCATCAAGAGCTTGAGCCGGGGGCAGGCCATCCTGGCGGTCTATCTCTTTCTTTTCGCGCTCATGACAGCGGGCGGGTTTTTGATCATCCCGCTGGCCATCGAGCAGACCCAGGAGATGGTGCGCGACGCGCCCGAGATGGTGGCCCGCATCCAGACCAAAGCCCTCGAGCTTCAGGAACGCTATATCCACAGCGTTCCCCCGTCGGTGCGCAGCAGCGTCGAGTCCACCATCGCAGGAAGCGCCGATCGCTTCGGCTCCATGCTGGGCACGGTGTTGACGTTCCTGGCCACTTCCGTGCTGGACCTGGTGGGCAAGGTGTTCCTGCTTCTCACCGGCCTGCTGGTGGCACTCTATTTTCTGCTCAACTGGCACGATCTCTTCGACTCGGCGCTCGGACTGGTTCCGCGCAAGTACAAGGACGATGCCCGCAGCCTGACTCTGCAGATGAACCGCATTTTTGGCGGCTACATCCGCGCCACCATCGTGGCCAGTTCGGCCTGCGGTGTGGTGACCTTCGTGCTGTTGATGTTGCTGACCGCCTGGCATCCAAACCCGTACTCTCTGCTGCTGGCTTTACTGGCCGCGCTGACCTATCCCATTCCCGTGGTGGGGGCGGCGGGAACCTGCGTGCTGGGCGGGGTGATGGCCTACCTTTCCACCGGCGACGTGGGCTATGCGGTGGTGGTCCTGCTGGTCATCATGGCGTCCAATCAGGGCGTGGACCGAACCATCTATCCCAAGCTGATGGGCGACGCCATCGGGGTCTCGCCGATGTTCATCCTGTTTGCCGCCTTCGCCGGGGGCGAGTTCCTGGGCACGACCGGAATGCTGCTGGGCATTCCGCTGGCGGCCATGACCAAAGCCCTGCTGACCTGGTTCCACGCCCGCTTCCTGGTCATTCCTGACGAGCAGCAACGTCATAGCACCGAGGAGCTCTGGGCCCGCGCGGCCGCCAAAGCCGGTCAGGCTTCAGGGGACAGGGCGGCCTGGGACGGGGCTACGCAGGTCGAAGCTTCGGCCCCCACCGCTTCTCCAGCCGCCGAGTCGGTCGCAAGGCCAGCCGAAGTCGTTCGTGCTACCCCGACCAGTCCGTCCGCGGCTGCCAGCCCCGCAGTCGAGCGTTCGCCTGCTGTCGAAGCCTCTCCAAGCCCTGCTCCCGCGCCAACCAGCGCAGTCGAAGCCTCTCCGAGCCCGGCTCCCGCGCCAACCAGCCCAACCGCGGCGCCTGCTGTCGAATCCTCTCCGTGCCCGGCTTCCGCGCCAACCAGCCCAACCGAGGCGCCTGCTGTCGAAGCCTCTCCGAGCCCGACTCCCGCGCCAACCAGC
>CAZWUN010000331.1:0-6044 GCA_964637145.1 uncultured Burkholderiales bacterium | reverse complement strand
CAGTCCCTCCGTGCGCCCTTCCTCACGGCCTTTGAGTTCCCAGCTGGTCGTCAACTCCATCACGCTCTCGCGCTCCTCTCGTCGCATGTTTGATTTTTCTAGCTCTTGCCAAAGATCCCCGTTTCCTCCGGGGTGAGGCGCAGCTGCGACGGAGGGCAAGATCGGGAGTCGCGGTTGTTCCGGAGGCAATAAAAATGACCGGGCTGTCTTGACCCGGTCGTCACGCCAACGAGGGCGGCAGCCCCTAGGTCGCCGGAGCGACACAGCCCATCCAGGACGGGTTTCGGGGAGAGAACAAAGCCTCTACCGGAACGGTATCAAACCCCGATGGCACTGTCAAGCACGCAACTGGGTGACGTGAGGGCCGAGCTGCTCCCAGAGCGACACGGTGTATGGCTCGTCGAGATCCCTGTGGCGGATGAAGCCGGCGATGGCATCCGCGAGTCGGAGAAACGGGTTGTGGTCGTCTCGCCCGCCACGCACGTCACGCCGAAACGGGAGGGTATGGCGACGGAGGAATCGGCTTACTCGCTCGCGCTCGACAGCGTTGAGGCCATCCACCACGATTGTGAACCTGGAGTCGGGTTCCGCTGAGAATGCCAGAATCGTAGCAGCCAGAGTGGCCGTGAGTTTGAGGGCGTAATCGTCTGAGTCATCGAAGAATGCGTAGAAAGCCTGCAGGCTGGTCCTGCGGCAGATGGACGCGATTTCTGTAAGGTAGTCCCGCTTCGATGAGATGGGTGTCCGAACCCACTTGCGAGCCAGCTTGCGCGAGTTCGTCTCTGCCGACTGAAGCATTTCGGCTATGGCCTGCTCGTCCGTCGCTTCGAAGAGGGCCACCGCGACCACAAATCTCCCCTGTAGTTGTCCGGTTTCGTCGACGTAGAGGTAGTATCTCGCTTTCATGGGCATGCGGCCGCCAGGAACTTCAGCCTGGATGGCACGACCAGAAAGATGCGCTGCCCATCGCGGAACTTGAGGCGGGCGCACAGGTCGGCTTCACCCCGCTGCCCCTTGGGCAAGTCGGCAAAGACCTCCTTGTCGACGAACTCGAGCGTGCTCGGCTCGGAATAGCGCAGCACCTCGGGCGCGAACAGCTCGAGGAAGTCGATGAAATAGGAAGACAAAAGGTCCTTGAAGAGTTGATCGTGGTTCACGGAAGGGGCTCCGTGCAGAGGATGCGGCCGTCATTGGCTCATGGGGCTCTCGGGCGAGAGCGGCTTGAGGACAGTTTCTCAAAGCATCAAGCCGTTCCTCCTATCGGTTGGCGGGGTTGCGCCGGCGAGTGAGGTGCGCATGCGCCCCCGACTTGCTCGCGCAGGCCGGGTGGGCAGCGCTGTGAGTCGCTTGCCAAAAGGGCGGCGCAACCTCCAGGGAATTGCCCCCCAGACCAGAATCTGACCCGATGCGCAAACTGATCCTTCTCGCGAGTCTGGTCCTGCTCACCGCCCTGGTGCAGGCCCAGACCGCTCCCGCTACCCCCGCCCAGGCCGCCCTGGACAAGATGCTCAAAGCCTACGTGGGCCTGACCAGCGGCATCATCTCCATGGACATCAAGGTCCTTCACCCCGACTACGCCGGCAGCCAGCAGACCGAGCTGCGGGTGCTGCGCCCCAAGAAGCTGTTCTGGCATGGCAAGTTCCAGCCCGAGAAGGCGGGCAGCAGCCCGTTCGACGTGTTCGTCGTCAGCGACGGCAAGGAGGTCTACGTCTTCGACAGCAAGACCCCGGCCGAGTATCGCCAGGGCAAGCTGCCCGATCCGATCCGGGCCATCGACCTGGCGGACTACTTCAGCATGGGCATGAGCAATATGTTCCTGCGCGCCATGACGGGAATGCCCGACCGGGTGGTGGGCACGCGCACCCTTGAGCTGAAAGAGAAGGACGGCGCCCAGGTGCTGCTCTTCAAGCAGGGCGACTCGACCGATGAGCTGACCCTGGACCCGGCCACCAGCCGCGTGGTCAAGGTGGCCAACTTCGAGGGCGACAAGCTGATGGCCGAGGGCACCGTGTCCTACAGCCGCCTGGGCGAGGAGCTCGAGGAGGCCCAGTTCACCTTCACCCCGCCCGCCGGGGCCCAGATGAAGCGCCTGGAGGCCGAGGACGGATAGCCACCCGGTTCTCCAGGCGGTGCTGGAGGTGTGGCCCGAGGCGGCCCTGGTGGGCGGCACGGTGCGTGACCTGCTGTGGGGGCTAGAGCCCAAAGACCTCGACCTGGCGATGCCCCGCCCGGTGCTCGAGAAAGCCCGGGCCCTGGCCGATCGGCTAGGGGCCAGCTACGTGCTGCTCGACGCAGACTACGAGATCGCCCGAGTGATCCTGGAGGACGGCTCCCAGCTCGACCTGGCTGCCTTTCAGGGCGAGACGCTCGAGGACGATCTCAGAAGGCGCGACTTCACCCTGAACGCGCTGGCCAGGCGGCTGCAAGATGGCCAGTTGGTGGACCCCACCGGCGGGCTGCGCGACCTGGAGCAGCGCGTGCTCCGGCCCACCTCGCCCGAGGTGTTCCCCGAGGACCCGTTACGGCTGCTCCGGGCGGTGCGCTTTCTGGCCTGCCACGCCCTGGTCCCCGCGCCCGAGCTGGACGCGCTGCTCACCGAGCACCACGCTCTGCTCGCCAGGGTCAGCTCGGAGCGCATCCAGGACGAGCTGGCTTTCATCCTGCGGGCTGGCATGAGCTCGCAGCTGCCTCGCCTGAAGGCGACCGGTCTCTACGCCGTGCTCTTTCCCGGGCTGCCGTCCAGCGAGCTGCTCGAGCGCCTGGAGGCCGACGAGCTGGCCTGGCTGGGCGAGCTGGCCCCGGCCGCCCGCTGCTGGCTCGAGCAACCCCTGAGCGCCACTCGCGAGCGCCGCCTGTCGCTGGCCCTGGCGGCGCTGGGCGGATCCTCCTGGCTCTCCTCGCGGGCCGAGCAACGCTATCAGCAACGGGTGCTGGAGCTGGCTCCCCTGGCGCTGCGCCTGCCCGAGTCCAGAGCAGAGCGCTACCACTGGTTCCGCCGAGCTGACGCCGAGGCGGTGGACGCCTGCGTGCTGGCCCACCAGATGGAGCCGCGCCCTCACCTGGTCGAGCTGGTGCGTTCGGTGCTGCTCGAGGACGAGGTGGCCCGCCCTCGTCTGCCGGTGGACGGCGAGGACCTGATTCGGGCGCTGCAGCTCAAGCCCGGCCCCGAGGTGGGCCGGCTGCTGGAGGAGCTGGGCGCGCTGGCGGCCGAGACCGGTGGGCTGACCCGCGAGCAGGCGCTGGAGCAGGCCGCCCGGCTGGCGCAAGAGTCAGACTGAAGGGTCGACGCCGAGCTCGCGCAGTTTCTGGGCCAGGCGCTCGGCCCGCTCGCGCTCTTGCTCGGCCCGCTCGCGCTCTTGCTCCATTCGCTCGACACCAGTGGCCAGGAGCTTTCCCTCGGCATCGCGCCAGCGCAGCCAGCGGCCTTCCATCTGGGAGTAAGTGCCGTCCCAGAGAGTCAGCCGCAGCCCGCCCAACTGCTCGAGCGGGGCGGTGGGGTCCAGCCACTCGACGTAGCGCCCCCCTTTGAGCTCGAAGAGGCGGAGGACCTTCTTGCCCAGGTGAGCGACGGGGTCGTAGATGACGTAGTAGGGCACCTTGATTCGCTCATAGATTTCCAGCTTCTGGCGATCCTCGCCCCCTTCTTTGTTGGACACCACTTCGACCACCAGATCGGGTGGCTTGCCGTAGCGCCACACGAAGTAGGAACGATTGCGTTTCTCCCAAATGTCAGCGGGGAAGGTGACATTCAGGCTGAGCATGAGGTCGGGCACCAGGGGCGGCTCGTCCGGGTTGAAGAACAACCCGACATTGATCACGTTGATGAAGGGCACCCCGGGGGCGTAGCTGGTTTCCAGGCAGTCGCTCAAAAGTCTCTGCTGATACCCGGAGTAGATGTCCAACGGCTCGTCATCTTCCGTGACCAGTTGCGAGACATCCGGCTCAATTTCGGGATCGTAGACCCAGGAAGCCATCGGGCGCAGCTCCTTGCTCTCGTTTGATGGATTAATTCATTTGCACGAAATTTCATCCTCCGGGGCTACACGGGCTAAATGGAGGGCGCCCCGCAGGGTGAGCGCTTGGACCGGGAGCCTTCAGCTCCTGAGGCCTTGTGGTTGGCTCAATCGATATTCTTACCGCTGTCTTCGTGAAGAATCTGGTTCAGACTCTCGAGATCGGCCTGGTCGATCAAAGCATCGAGCAGGCGAGTTAGGGTAACATCGCTCTCCAACGCCTGGATTCTTCTTTGCAGGGAGCTCGCATTGGAGCCGAATCTCCGCTCAAGGAAATGGGCTACCGAGGTCTTCAACCCCTCCATGCGGCCTTGCTGCAATCCCTCCGTACGCCCTTTGAGCTCCCAACTCGTTGTCAACTCCATCACACGCTCGCGCTCCTCTCGTCGCATGGTTGATTTTTCTAGTTCTTGCCGAAAGATTCCCGTTTCCTCAACCGACAGGCGCAGGTATTGATCCACGAATCCCGCCAGGAACCTCAGCCTGGACGGTTCCAGCCTGAGCTGGACAAGAATTCGCAAGCACTCGACCTTGACCCGTGGACGGTCGGCGGGGGCGATTCGCATGCGGGACATCAGGGCCGCGGCGGCAGGGTTGGGCCGCTCCAGAAACTCCCGCCACTCGAGGCGATTGAGTTGCACCACGCGGTAGCGGAACTCCAGCGGCCGCAGGTCGGGAAACTCCACCTTGTAGTGATCGGGCTGAAGCTTGTAAGGAGTGGGGAATGAAAACAGGGCCACCGGGTAGATAGGGCAGCGGTACTTCAGGTGCAGCCTTACGTAGTAGTCGAACATGCGCAGCCCGAAGCCGCCCCGGCGCTGGGCCTCGTGCTCCAGGTGCACCAGAAAGATGCGTTCCCCTTCGCGGAACTTGAGGCGGGCGCACAGGTCCGCCTCGCCCCGCTGACCCTCGGGCAGATCGGCAAAGACCTCCTTGTCGACGAACTCGAGCGTGCTCGGGTCGGAAAAGCGCAGCACCTCGGGCGCGAATAGCTCGAGGAAGTCGATGAAATAGGAGGACAACAGGTCCTTGAAAAGTTGATCGTGGTTCACGGAAGGGGCTCCGTGGAGAGGATGCGGCCGTCAGAGGCTCATGGGGCTCTCTGTGCGAGAGCGACTTGAGGAAAGTTCCTCAAAGCCCAGGGCATTTCCTTCCGACCCGTGGGCCCCAGGATAGCCTCCCCGGGCGGTCAGCGGGAGGCTCAGCCTCGGCGATCGCTCTTTCGACGGATTCCACGTCAGCAGGATCAACCTTGTCTGCAAGTTTGCGCATCAGCGCCAGCAGGGCCGCCGGCCCCTTTGGGTATTGCCGATCCTTCGGGCCCGCCTCCATACACGTCTGCCCTCTATCGCGCCGGCACCACCTGCCGCCCGCTCATCCACTGCGCGCGCCGCTCGGCCGTAGCCGGGCTGGCCATAGCATCCACCTCCAGCTTCCAGGCCCCAGGCTTGCGCGCAAAGGTCACCTCCAGGGTCACCAGTTGCCCGCGGCGGGCCACCAGCAGGCTGGTCTTGTCCCCCACGCGATAAAGCTTGAGTCGCTCCTCGAGCTTGTCGCTCAGCACCCGGAACCCCCCCAGGGCCAGGATCTCATCCTCGGCGTCCAGCCCGCAAGCGAAAGCGGGCGTGCCCCGCGGCACCGAGCTGACCAGCAGCCGCCCACCCTCCACCTTCAACTTCGCTCCCAGCCAGACGGGCTCGGGACTGCCATCCGAGGGAGCCTCGGGCGGCGCCAGCTTCAGCCCCAGCCACTCCAGCGCCGGTTGGTAGTCCAGCGGCTCGGTGGTGGCGCTCAACCGACGCACGAAGGCGTTCAGGTCGGTGCCGGCCACCTCGCTGATCAGGGCGATGAACTGATCCTCGGTGTAGCCCCTCTCGCCGTAGCGAGAATAGGCCAGCCGCATCACGTCATCCAGGCTCTTGTCCCCGCCCGTCTCCTGGCGGATGCGCATGTCCAGGATGAACGCGATGGCGGCGCCCTTGTCGTAATAGCTGATGGCGCTGTTGACCGAGTTCTCGTCCGGGCGGTAGA
>CAZWUN010000330.1:0-6056 GCA_964637145.1 uncultured Burkholderiales bacterium | reverse complement strand
TCCCCGGCCTGATGAAGCAGAAAATCCTGACCACCATCTCGGCTCCGGAAGTCGGCCCGGGCACTCCCCCAGAGCTCAAAGACCTGCTGCTGCGGCTCGGGGACGCGCTCAAGCGGGCCGAGCCCTACCAGGCCGGTCGGCTGTTGGGACAATCGCTGGAGTATCTGACCCGCTTCTTTGCCGGCGCTGCCGCTGGTGCCCTGACCGTGCGCGGCCCCCTGCCTCGCGACCTGCAAGACCGTTTGCAGGCCTGCGCCCGGCTTTCCGAGTGTCAGGTGCTGTTGCGAGATGCACTGCTGGCCCTCACCGAGCAGCCCGAGAATCCCATCCAGGAGAGCCTGCAGAAGGTCTTTTTCGTGGGTCGCCCGATTCCGGGCAAGCCCATCTTTCCCCGGCTTCACACCCGCTGGCTGCGGGTGGCCGGCGAGCCGGAGACCGGGCTGTGCGACCTGGATACTCTGCAGGACAACCTGATGAAGCTCGAGGAGGCGCAGGACCTGGACGACTACCTCGAAGAGGTGCTCCGGTTCCTCCCCGTCCTGCTGCGCTGGACCTCCAGCGGGCAGGCTTTCTTTCGGCGCTGGCGAGAAGTCGAGGACCAGGGCAAGACCATGCTCGAGCAGGGCAACTATCGCTTCCCATTGCTGGATACGTCGCCCGGCAAGGCACGCCGCGAGTGGGTTTCCTCCATCGCCCCTCCGGGACCCAAAGATTCCAAGCCTCTAGAGGCGCCGCTGGCTGAGCCGCCGCGCCAGATCCGCCAGAAGAAGTCCAACGGAGCTCCTCCCACCTACAAACGCAAGCCGCGCACCATCGAAGTCGAGGTGGAGAGCCCGGCCCCCGTGGCCCGTGAGCCTCAGAGTCGCCCCCGCGGCCCCGAGCTCGAGCAGATCGAGGCCGGCGGAGTGGACGAGCAGGTTCACGCTCTGGAAGAGACCATCGAGCTTTCGGCCGAGGAGCTGGCCCACGAGCTTCGGCCCCAGCACTGGAGCGAGGAGCAGAAGGGCCATATCCTGCGCCTGCTCGAGCAACTCGCGCCCGAGATGCCCGTGCCCGACTTTCTTGCCCAGGCTCTGCACGCGCTGCTCGAACAGCCCCACGGTGGCTATCTCCTGCTGCACGGGGCCCGCGGCAACCTCACCGCTCCCGCTCTGGGACGCGCCTGCCAGGGCTCGGGCCGGCGCGTGGCCTCCTGGCGCGTGCCGCCCAACCTTCCGCTGGGCCTGTTCCTGGAGCGTCTCAACCAGGCTCTGGCTGGCTCGGAGCTCGAGCCGCTCGATCCGCGCGTCCTGCGCGAGATGCAGGCCAGGCTTTGCAGCCGCCCCCTGCGCGAGCGTCTGAGCGCCTACCTGGCCGAGTTGCAGCGTCAGAATCAGAGTCCCGTCGTGCTGGTGCTGCACCGTTTCCCGGATGGTCTGGTGGCCCAGTTGTCCGAAGACCTGCCCGAGGGGGTCTATCTGGTGGTCAGCCTGCGCTCGGGCCGCGAGCTGGAGAGCGAGATCCGCCGTCTCAAGAACCGGGGAGCCCGCCAGGTGGCGCTCGATCCGGCCCATCACGGACTCTACCTCGATCTGACTGCCAGCGTGCCTCCCGAGGCCCTGGATGGTCTGCTCAAAGCCACCCACCAGCGGTTGGATCGACTGCGGGCCGGTATCCAGGCCTACGAGGCCGGTTGGATCGCCGATCCCGGCCAGCTGACCAGCGAGAGTTTTTGGGCCACCGTCCTGCAGGGCGCCCAGCGCGCCCAGAAGCGCTCCAGCGCTCGCCTGCGCAGGGCCCTGGTGCTGTTGGCCGCCAGTCGGCAGCGGTTGGGCCTGGAGGCGCTGGCTGATCTGGGGGTGGCTTCCGACGCTCTGCTGGTCTGGCTCACCCAGTGTCCGGACCTCCTCACCTACCAGGATGGCACCCTGGCGCTGGTCTCCGAGGAGCTGCGCCGAGCCTTGGCCAGCGAGTATCCCCGCGATCTGAAGGAAGCTCGCCGCAACCTGATGGCCTGGGGTCTGGCGCAGCTCGAGCAGGCCCCCGACCCGTTGCTGCGCCTGCTGGAGCTCTACCGTTGGGCTTCGGACATGAAGGACGAGGAGTGGCTCGACCGGGTGGTGCGTTCTTCCGAGGCCGGCAAGTTGCGCGATCGGCTCAGCCTGGAGTACGAGCGCCAGGGTCGCTCGACCGACCGCGTCGAGCTCTTGACCGCCTGGGCCGAGTGTCTGGAGCAGCGCACCGCCGCCGAGGGCGGCGAGGCCTTCCTGGACGATCTGGCCTGGGCCTACAACAGTCGTGGGCTCGCCACCATGCGCCTGGGTCAGTTCCCGGCCGCTCTCTCCGACGCCGACCGCGCCATCGCCATCTTCGAGCGCGTGGTGGCCGAGCAACCTCGCTACCAGAATGGTCTGGCCGCTGCCCACAACCGTCGCAGCGAGCTGTTCCGCCAGCTAGGCCAGCCCGAGCGCGCGCTGGAGGATGCCACCGCCGCCGTGGGCCACTACCGGGCGGTGGTCGAGCAGCAGGGCCGCCATGAGCTGTCGTTCCTGCTGGCCATGGCCCACCACAATCGCAGCACCATTCTGCGCGCTCTGCACCGCATCCAGGAAGCCACCGAGGAGTGCGACCTGGCCATCAAGCTCTATTCGCGTCTGGTTCAAGATCAGCCCCAGCTGCGCGATGCGCTGGCGGGCGCCTGTCACACGGCAGGAGTGCTGGCCATGGCTCGCGAGCACTATCCGCAGGCTCGCGAGCAGTTCGGCCGCGCGGTCGAGCTCTACGGCGAGCTGGTGGCCGACCGCCCCGAGCTTCGCAACGAGCTGGCCAGCGCTCTCTCCAACCGCGGGGGCGCCTTCCACCGTGCCGGGCAGGTGGAGCAGGCCCTGGCCGACTACAGCCGGGCCATCCAGCTGCGCTCCACCATGGTCGAGGAGGGCCGCAACGACCTGCGGGCCGATCTGGCCGTCACCTGCACCAACCGGGGCATCGTCTATGACCTGCTGGCCCAGCCCAAGGAGGCGCTCTCGGACTATCGCAAGGCCATCGCCCTGCGCAGCCAGCTGGTGGAGGGCGAAGGGCGCGAGGATCTGCGCTCCGACCTGGCCTTCACCCACATCTGCCGGGGCTCCACCTTCCGAGCCCTGCGTCAGTATGAGAATGCCATCGCCGAGTACCAGCGCGCCATCGCGGACTACCTGGCCTCGGGCGGAGCCTCCTCGCGGGCCGACCTGGCCGCGGCCTACAACAGCCTGGGCGTCACCTGCCTCGAGCAGGGCGATTGCGAGCAGGCCGTGGCCAGTTGCGGACGGGCCATCCAGCTCTTCACCGAGAAGGGCGAGCTGAGCTCGGACCAGCTCGGCAGCCTGGCCGTGGCCCATAACAACCGGGGTGAGGCCTACCGGCGACTGGGAGCCCTGGCCAGCGCCCAGCAAGAATACGGCCTGGCGGCGGCCGTCTACCAGAAGCTCACCGACGAGCACGGGCGCATCGACCTGTTCTCCGACCTGGGCCTGACTCGCATCAATCGGGCCGCCGTCTCGGCCGAGCTGGGAGACTATCCCGCCGCGGTGGAGGAGGCCACAGCCGCCATCGAGATCCTGGAGGTGCTGGCTCAGGGCGACACCGCTCTGCACGCCCAGTTGGCCTGGGCCTACTCCTGCCGCGCCGAGGCCCAGCGTTCGCTGGGCAACCTGCAGGCGGCTCTGGAGGATGCCGGCGAGGCGATCGACCGCTACCTCATCCTGGTGGAAGATCTCGAGCAACGCCACTATGAGGACGAGCTGGCCAGCACCTATCGCTCGCGAGGCCAGGTGCACTTGGGCCTGGACGACCTGGATCAGGCCCACCAGGACTTCAGTCGGGCGCTGACTTACCTCGAGGAGCTGTTCGGCCGAGATCCGCGCAGCTTCGGGCCTTCGCTGGTCAAGACCCTGCTCGTGCGCGCCCGCACCGGTATTCTGCGAGGCGATCTTTCGAGTGCCTCGCGCGACGCCGTGGACGCCTTCTCGCGAGCTCAAGGCCCGTGCGGCTTCGAGGAGATGCAGCTGCTGGACAGCTTGATGGCCGCCCTGCGGACCCGGGCCAACTCGGAGACCGAGCGCGGCCTGTTGGCGGCGGCCGTGCGCGACCAGGGTGAGATCGTCAAACTCTGCCGGGGCGCAATGCTGCGGGCCACCGACCCGCCCGACCTGCGCACCGAGCTGGCCGCGGCCCTGCGCGAGCGCGGCCGCTTGCGCCACCGCCTCAACGAGGTGCAGGGCGCTCTGGAGGACTTTGAGTCCGCCCTCGACCTCTACCGCGATCTGGTCTTCTCCGGTCAGGCCTACGATCTGGGGGCGGCCATGGCCGCCACCTGCATCGACCGGGCCCTGGCCTACCAGGCCGCCGGCGATCCCAGCCGGGCCATCTGGAACTACGAGCACGCCATCGAGACCTACGTCATCCTGGTCGAGCAGGAAGGGCGCCAGGACCTGGTCAGCGACCTGGCTCGGGCCCATTACAGCCGGGGCTTGCTGCACCTGGCCGAGGGGGCGCAGGACACCGCGCTGGAGGACTTCAAGCGGGTGGCCCGCATCCTCACCCGCGAGGCTACCGATGACAACGCCACCGAGCACCTGCCCGAGGTGGCCCAGGCGCTCATGCAGTGCGCTCGCATTCTGGATGGCCAGGAGAAGCCGGCCGAGAGCTGGGATTTCTACGAGAAGGCAGCTGCAGTGTTCCAGGCTCTGCTCGAGCGTCTGGACCGTCGCGACATGCTGGGCGAGCTGGTGCGCTGCCAGCTGGCCCAGGCCCGCCTGGCCGAGACCCGGCGACAGGTGGACTCGGCCGCGGAAGTGCTCACCACCGCCCTCAAGCTGGCCCGAGAGTATGACTGCGACCCCGACCTGGCTCTGGAGCTGCTGGAGGGCACCCTGGAGGGCATCCAGGCCGGCCCCTCGGCCAGGGTGCTGGCGGTGCTGCTCGATCACCTGGTGGCCCTGTGGGAGGCGCTGGTGGTGCGTCCAGGCGGCGCGTTCTGGCCCCCGGCCACCCAGCCTTTGCTGGGCGTCGCCAGCGCGCTCAAGGGCAAGGCCCTGGCCCCACACCGCATGATGCTGGTGGCTCTGGCCTGCGCCAGCGCCCAGCGCGAGACCAACCCCGAGGTCTCCTGCAACCTGGCCGGCATCGTGCAGTGCGTGCGGGTGCTCGAGGAGGGCTAGGCGCCCGTTGACACTCATGCCCTTTGATTGGGCGGGAGTTGGAAAAACACGGAGAGCACCGGAGACCTGGCGGGTAGGGGCATCAACTCAAGTGGTAGGGACGAACTTGCAGGAGGTAGCACCAGGTTTCCGGTTCTTTTAAGGGCATCGGGTTAGATTCCCGACGATGTTGGTCACCGGTCGCATACCCACGGGCCCTGTCTGGGCCGCTTCCCCGACCCCTCCCGCTCAGGCCGGGGTGCAGGAGCCGGCCGAGCGCGTCACGCTGAGCACCGGCCCGGTGGCGAAGGTGGAGATGCCGGCGCTGTCGCCGCAGCCCGCGGCCCGCACCTGGCAGGACGAAATCTTCTACATGGTCATGACCGATCGCTTCCACAACGGCGACAAGACCAACGATCAGGGCTCCTTGCCCCAGGACCAGCACCGTTTCCACGGCGGCGACTTTCAGGGCATCATCGACAAGCTCGACTATCTCCAGGACGTTGGCGTCACGACCCTCTGGATCAGTCCCGTGCACCAGCAGAAGCGGGACTTCTTCGGCATGGATGGCTATCACGGTTACTGGCCCACCGACTTCTTCCAGATCGAGCAGAGCTTCGGGGACATGGCCAAGCTCAAGGAGCTGGTGGCCAGAGCCCACGACAAGGGCCTCAAGGTAGTGGTCGACATGGTCTTCAACCATCTTGGCTACGACGCTCCCATGGCCAAAGACCCCGACAAGCACGAATGGTTCCACCACGGAGGGAACACCAAGATCCCCACCCAGAAGGGGTTCGAGCAGGGCGAGTTCTGCGGGCTTCCTGACTTTGCTCAGGAGAACCCCGATGTGTCCCGTTACCTCATCGACATGGCCAAATGGCTGATCGACGAGACCGG
>CAZWUN010000329.1:0-6113 GCA_964637145.1 uncultured Burkholderiales bacterium | reverse complement strand
CCTCCTCGTCTATAGGAAGTCATTCAACCCGTCCGGCCTGGTTTTTTGTTCGATCTGCATGGCTAAATCGTTGCTGCAATTGGGTTCTTGTCGTTCGTTGGTAGAGCATGCATTCGCTTTTGCGTGTCAAAATGTTCACATTTTAGTAGGAAGTTTATTCAAGTCGAAAGAGGCCGATGCTTGAGTTTAGTTCTGTTCTGGCCGCACTTCCCGGGTAGGGGCAAGGAACTTTTTCCTCTTATATACTTTGTGTTGCAAAGTATATGATTTCGGATCAGCCCGGGGGGATCCTTTTTTCTAAATCAGCCGTTCCTGAGCGGGCTCGCGCAGGTTGTAGCTCGAGCTCATGGCCCGTCCATAAGCTCCCGCCGTGGCCACCAGCAGGACGTCTCCCGTTCGGGTCACGGGCAGCCGCCGATCATGACCGAGCACGTCGGCGCTCTCGCAGATGGGGCCTACCACATCGGCCAGGATGGCGTTGGGCTCGCCCAGGCGGGTCAGGTTGACGATCTCGTGATGGGCACCATACAGGGCCGGGCGGATGAGCGAGTTCATGCCCGTGTCCACTCCCACGAAGGTCTTGCCGGACTTGGTCTTGACCTGGTTGACCCGGGTCAGCAGCACCCCGGCGGTGGCCACCAGGAATCGGCCTGGCTCGAGCCACAGCTCGAAGCCCGGGCGGGCGGCCTGGAAGCGTTGCAGAACCTCGTCCAGGGCGGTCAGATTGAGGCCTTCGTCGCTCAGGCGCTCGCCCACGCCCAGCCCTCCGCCCAGGTCGAGAACCCTCACGCTGCCGCCGAAACGCTCGGCTGCCTCGGCCAGGAAGAGGGCCGTGTCGCTCCAGGGCTCGGGCTCGAGAATGCCGCTGCCCCGATGCGAGTGCAGGCCAACCACCCGGCTGCCCAGCTCCTCGAGCCGGGTGCGGGCTCGCTCCAACTCGGCCGGAGCGATGCCGAACTTGGACTGGGGCCCGGCCGTGCGCACATGCTTGTGGTGGCCCTTGCCCTGGCCAGGATCAAGGCGCAGGAACAGCTCTCGGTCACGGAACAGGTCGGGCCACAGCTCCAGCGGCTCCAGGCTGTCCAGGGTGACCTGGGCCCCCAGCCGGAAGCCCGCCTCGTAGTCGGCTCGGGAGGCGAAGTTGGGGGTGTAGAGCAGGTTGTGCCGGGGAAAGAGCGAGCGAGCCCGTTCCAACTCGCCTGGCGAGACGCACTCGAAGCCCAGCCCGAGCTGGCCGAAGAGGCCCAGGATCTCCGGGTTGGGGTTGGCCTTGATGGCGTAGTAGAGCCGACTGACCGTGCTCAGCCGGCGCAGGCGGGTCACGTTGTCGCGCAGGGTCTCGCCGTCGTAGACGTAGAGGGGCAACTCTTCTTGCAGGGCCAGCAGGTCGGACCGGCGCCGCTCCCACCAGGTTGCCTGCACGGGGGTGGCCGGGGACTTGCGCCAGGCCGGTCCGAACAACGGGTCGTCGTCGGAGGCCGAGAAGAGCAGGGCGTGCAGGCTGCTCATCAGGCGGGGCGCCTGCTCCTCGTCCACCACGAAGGTCAGGTTCAGGTCGCTGGAGGCCTGGGTCATCAGGTGGATGGGCTCTTCCTCGAACAGCTCCAG
The DNA here is from genome assembly GCA_964637145.1 of uncultured Burkholderiales bacterium. Classification (GTDB taxonomy): domain Bacteria; phylum Vulcanimicrobiota; class Xenobia; order Xenobiales; family QWHO01; genus QWHO01. The sequence continues at coordinate 4,505 of CAZWUN010000329.1, read as the reverse complement.
GGCGGGCCCGAGCCGGTGCAGCAAGGAGCGGATCTTGTTGCCGATCAGGCTGACCGAGGAGCAGCCCGGGGTGATGCGCGGGCGGCCCAGCCGGGCCAGATCGCGCTCCAGACGCTCCAGGGCCCCGCTCTCGAGGGGCTCGGACCCATCCAGGGAAACGGTCACGTTGGTCTCGCTGGTGGCCACCAGGTCGACGGAGAGGCCGTGCTCGCGAAAGCAGCCGAACAGGTCGGCCAGGAAGCCGACTTGCTGCCACATCTTCTCGCTCTCGACGCTGACCAGGGTGACCCGCGACTTGGTCGAGAGCGCCTTCACCCGGCCCTCGTCGGTGGCCGCCGAGGCGATCACCGTTCCCTCCAGCTCGGGCTCGCCGGTGCAATAGATGTGCAGCGGAATCTGGTAACGCGCCACGGGAGGCAGACAGCGCGGGTGGAGCACCTTGGCCCCGGTGCTGGCCAGCTCCTGGGCTTCCGAGTAGTCCAGCCGGCGCAGCAGGCGGGCGTTGGGAACGTGGCGCGGGTCGGCGGTGTACATGCCGGCCACGTCGGTCCAGATCTCCAGCCGACGGGCCCCGATCCGCGCCGCCAGGTAAGCGGCCGAGGTGTCCGATCCGCCCCGGCCCAGCAAGACCGTGTCGCCGGCCGGATCGCGGGCCACGAAGCCCTGGGTCAGGACCACCTTGCTCTCCCCCAGGCGCTCGCACAGGGTGGGGTCGTGCTCATCGTTGCAGCGGGCCGACAGGTAGTGCCGGGCTGGTCCGGCGTGGGGCTCGGACTCGGAGGTCAAAACCTCGCGCACGTCCTGCCAGGCCACCCCCAGGAAAGCCGCTCCCAGACGGGTGGAGAGGAACTCGCCCCGGGACATGACCCGGGCTTTCAGGCGGGGCGTCCACTCCCGGGTCAGGGCCACCCCGGTGGAGACCCGCTCGAGCTCACGGAACTCGTCGGACAGCAGCTCGAAGTCCACCCCCAGCTCGTCGGCCAGCTGGCGGTGACGCTCTTTCAAGCGCTCGAGCACTTCCAGGTGACGCTCCTGCAGGGCCGCTTCCAGCAGACCGTCGAGCTGATCGGAAACCTTGCTCACGGCCGAGGCCACCACCAGGATTCTTGCCTGCGGGAGCTCGCGCTGGCGCCGCTCGAGAATGGAGCGGATGTTCTCCCAGGCCTGGCGCGTGGAGACGCTGGTGCCTCCGAATTTCAAGACCAGCCACTCAGTTGGCATGGGTTGATTTCCTTTCCAGTAGCGGGATCAGCTCGTCTCCCCAGCCCCGATTGGCGCCCGGGTTGGCCGGGCTGGGGTGGGCCACGGCCTGGACGGGGATGCCCGGCAGGGCCTCGCGAGCCCGGCTCTCGGCCCAGCGACCCACCCCGATGACGAGCTCGGGGCGAAACCGGTCACACAGGGCTTGCAGGGCCTCATCACAGGCTTTCAGCAGGGGAGCCCGCTCACTGGCCGGGAGTTTGTCCGGGGTTCGGTTGCGACCGCTCTCTTCCATGAACATGAGAGGGCAGTAGTTGACCACGAAAGCCTGGCCGAAGAACTCCTCCGGATCGGGGTAGTGGTCCCTGATCCAGCCCCACAGCCTCCGTCCGCTGACCTCGCTGCGGGGGCAGGCAAAGCCGAGGACAGGGCGCTGAGGGTGCTCGTGCTTCGGTTTGCCCACCTGGCCCTGCACCCTGAGGTAGTCGCGCACCATGCCCACCTCGCCGAAGGGCACGCCGGTCTGGGCCATCCCCCAGGGGCCGGGATTCATGCCCAGCAATAGCACCGGGCGACGGCCCTGGCCGTAGCGGCGGTAGTAGTCCAGGCAGGGCTCCAGGGCGTACTCGAGCGGATTGTAGACGTGGGTGACCGGCGGACCGAAGCTGAGCTGGCCGAGCTGCTCGTTGAGGCGGCGAAAGATTTTCTCCACGGGGCCGCGGTTCGCGCGGGGGAGGGCCATCCCCTACAGCGCCTGCCCGTTCTTGTTGCTGATAATCTGATAATCTGGTTCCATGCGAAGGCTGAAGCCGGCAGGCAATTCTCCGAGTTGATCAACCAGGTCCGCTACAATGGCGAGAGTTTCATCGTCACTCGAAACGGGGAGGACATCGTGCGCATTTCGCCGGTGGTTGGCGGACGGGTGTCGCTGCGCGAGCTCCTGGAGTGGATCGAGGCCAGCGCGGTCGATGAACGATTCGCCGATGACCTGGAGGACATTCAGCGGGAGCAGAGGCCGCCGGAGGACTGAACCCCCCCGAGTTCAGACGCATTCCCGGGCCCCTGGTCGTCACCGTGTAGTTTCGTGGCGGGGATTCGTCAGGGTAGGGGCCTGAGCTCGACGTCGTAGAGGATGCGAGTAGGATTGGGGCCCGTCAGCTCGGGGATGAGCGAAGCATACAGGGTGTGGCCCGCCGTCGAGAAGGCGTTGGTGGCATAGTAGGGGGTCTGGAGCTTGAAGACTCGGGTCTCGCCCGGCTGCAGCGGAGGCTCGATGGCCTGCTCGACCTCGCGGGGGCTGAAGGTGTCCACCACGTCAGGGTGTCTTTCATAGCCCGAGGGCGGGATCGGGACGAAGGTGTAGATCAGCAGGCTGTCCGCGCTGGGGGTGGAGCCGGCATTGGTCACCCGGACCTCCACGAAAATCGTCTTGACCACCTCGTTGAGGCGTGCGTAGGCCCTGGTGGACAGGATGCGCAGGCCGTCCGGCTCGGCCCCCAGGGGCAGGAGCGCCAGGGTCAGCCAGAGTGCGATCCCAAGTGCGCGCGTAGAGCCTCCTGTCGTGGCGGAAATCTTTCGACCGCTCCTGAACTTCGATCACCGCGGGCGGACCTCCTCGAAGGAACGCTCTCGCTCCGGGCAAAGGGAGGGCTGATGGCATATCGTTCCCTTTCCGACTGCGTGGCCGATCTCGAGCGCAGCGGGCGTCTTCGCCGGGTCGAGGTGGAGCTGGATCCGCGCCTGGAGATTCCGGCCGTGCAGCGCCTTGCCTGCGCCGCCGGGGGACCGGCCTTGCTGTTCACCAGGGTGCGAGGCTCGCGTTTTCCCATGCTGGCGAACCTGTTTGCCACCGTCGAGCGGGCTCGCTACGTCCTCCGACATGGATACCGGGCGGTGGAGGCGACCATGGCCCTCAAGGCCGACCCGCGTCGGTTCTGGCGCTATCCCACCCTGCCCTTCCAGCTCCTGAGCTGCCTGCCCCGTCCCGTGCGCACGGGCCCGGTGCTGACCGGCCGCACCCGCCTCAGCGAGCTGCCCCAACTGGTGTGCTGGCCCGAGGACGGGGGGGCCTTCCTGACCCTGCCAGCCGTCTACAGCGAAGACCCGGCCCGTCCCGGCTGGATTCGCTCCAACCTGGGCATGTACCGCTGCCAGATCTCGGGCAACGACTACGAGCCCGATCGCGAGTGCGGTCTGCACTACCAGCTGCACCGGGGAATCGGGATTCACCACGCCCGGGCCCTGGAGCGGGGCCAGGCGCTGCCGGTCAACGTCTTTCTGGGCGGCCCTCCGGCCCTCACCCTGGCGGCGGTCATGCCGTTGCCCGAGGGATTGCCCGAGGTGGCCTTCGCCGGCCTCCTGGCAGGGCGGCCGCTGGCCTGGGCCCGGGCCGGTGCCCTGAGCGTTCCGGTGGAGTGCGACTTCTGCCTGGTGGGTCGCATCCTCCCCGGGAAACTCAAGCCCGAGGGTCCCTTCGGCGACCATCTGGGCTACTACAGCCTGCGCCACGACTTTCCCGTGCTCGAGGTGGAGGCGGTCTATCATCGCCCGGACGCCATCTTCCCCTTCACAACCGTGGGTCGTCCTCCCCAGGAAGACTCGGTCTTCGGCCAGATCATCCACGAGCTGACCGCCCCGGTGCTGCCCACCGTGCTGCCCGGCGTGCACGCGGTGAATGCGGTCGACGAAGCCGGGGTGCATCCCCTCCTGCTGGCGCTGGCCAGCGAACGTTACACGCCCTATCACAAGCGCACCCGCCCGCAGGAGCTCTTGACCGCCGCCAACGCCATCCTGGGCCACGGGCAGCTGTCGCTGGCCAAGTATCTGTTCCTGGCCGCCCGTGAGGATGACCCGGAGCTGGACGTGCACCAGGTGGAGCGCTTTCTGGCCCATATCCTGGAACGGGTCGACTGGCGCACCGACCTCCACTTTCAGACCCAGACCACGGTGGACACGCTGGACTATTCCTCAGGCACGATGCACCTGGGCTCGAAGCTGGTGGTGGCGGCCGTGGGTCCACCCCGGCGAGAGCTGGGGCGCCAGGCTCCCGAGGGCTTCTGTCTTGTCCTTCCCGGAGTGCTGGCCACCGACCGGCCGCTGGAGGCTTGCGCCGAACTGGGGGAGGAGTGGCCCCTGGTGGTCCGCTGCGACGACCCCGTCTTCCTGGCCCGCCGACTGGCCAACTTCCTGTGGATCGCTTTCACCCGTTCCGACCCGGCCCGGGACGTGCGCGGAGTGGGGGAGTTCACCGAGCACAAGCACTGGGGCTGTACCGGTGCCCTGGTGATCGACGCCCGCCTCAAGCC
>CAZWUN010000328.1:1747-6138 GCA_964637145.1 uncultured Burkholderiales bacterium | reverse complement strand
CCCCGGGCCACGGCCGAGCGGTAGTAGGTGGTGGCCGGGCAGGCCAGCTCGGGGTCGCGCCAGTAGCTCGGCAGCCAGCTGGCCAGAGAGAGGCACGAGAAGACGGCCCGCTCTCCAGCCCGGGCGGCCAACGAGCCGGGGCCGGCGGTGTGAAAGAACAGCTCATCCTCGAGCAGCACGAAGTTCATGGGGCGAAGCTCCAGCTCCCCGGTGCCCAGAAAGCCATAGCGGCTTTCTTGCAGCACCTCGAGCAGCATCGATTGGTCGCAGGCGAATTCCTTACGTCGGATCATGGCCCGAGCCTAACCCATCACTGGTCGAGGAAAAAGGACCAGTTCCGAGAAAGTAGATCGACCAGTGCGCGATGACCTCCCCCTCGAGCTGCCCGACACCGACCAGCCGGTCTACCTGCGCCTGGCCCAGGCGGTCCGAGTCGCCCTGGGCCAGGGTCAGCTCGAGCTCGGCGAGTTGCTCCCCTCCACCCGCGACCTGGGCCGGCGTTTTCAGGTGCATCGGCACACCGTCATGAACGCCCTGGACGAGCTGGTGGCCGAAGGCTGGTTACGGTCGGAGCCGGGGCGCGGCTACCGGGCCGCTGCCGTCCCGCCCAGCCGCTTCCTCGAGGTTCAGCACGAGGAGCCCACCACTGCCAGGGAGCGCGAATTCCGGCTGGTGCGGACGGTGGCCGGGCGGGAGAGCCTGCCCGAGCTGGAGTATCGCTTCCCCAGCGGCCAGCCCGACCTGCGCCTCTTTCCCTGGCGCGAGTTCTACCGCCACGCCCGCGAGGTGCTGCGGCGGCGCACCCCCGAGCGGCTGCTGGGCTACGGCGATCCCACCGGGCGCGAAGCCCTCAAGGAGCAGCTCTGGGCCCACCTTCGCCGGCTGCGCGGTCTCACCGAGGGTGAGCTGGTCATCACCCACGGCTCTCAGGAGGCGATCTACATCCTGGGCCAGCTGCTCGTGGAGAAGGGAGACACGGTGGCGGTCGAGGAGCTGGGCTATCCTCCCGCCTGGGAGGCCCTGCGAGCTGCCGGGGCGCGCCTGGAGGGTCTGGCTCTGGACGCTCAGGGCCTCGACCCCGAGGCCTTCCGCAAGCTGTGCCGGCGGCGCAAGGTCAGGCTGCTCTACCTGACCCCGCTGCACCAGTATCCCACCACCGTCACTTTGCCCCGGGACCGCCGTCAGGCCCTCTACGAGCTGGCCGACCGCTACGGCGTGCCCATCCTCGAGGACGACTACGATCACGAGTTCCACTACCGCTGCCAGCCCGTGGCCCCCCTCAAGGCCAGCGACCCCACGGGACTGGTTCTCTACTGCTCCACCTTTTCCAAGGTGCTCTTTCCGGCTGCCCGGCTGGGCTTTGCCGTGGTGCCTCCCCGGCTGGCCCGCGAGATGGGCCAGCTCAAGCGGGTCATCTCGCGCCAGAACGATCACCTCATGCAGGAGACGGTGGCTCTCTGGATGCGCACCCAGGGCTTCGAGCGCCACCTGCGCCGCATGCGTCGCGTCTACCACGCTCGCATGGAAACCATGCTTGGGGCGCTGAAGGACTTTGGTCCCGCCCGCCCCGACGGTGGTATGTGCCTGTGGGTCAACCTCGGGGTCGATGCCGACGCCCTGGCCGAGGCGGCCGCGAGAGCTCAGGTAGCCGTCATGCCCGAGTCGGCCTTTCGCCTCGACAGGGGCTCTTCGCGCCACCTGCGGCTGGGTTTTGCCTCCTCCACCCCGGAGGAGATCGCCCTGGGCATGGCCAGGCTCATTTCAGCCTCCTTTGAGTGTCCGCGAGTACCCTGATCGACAACCAGGAGTGTCAGAAGGCCTCTTCTCGAGGAGGGGCCGGATTCAGCTATGGAGGTCGGCTCGTGCAGGTGCAACAACTGTCCAGCCGGTCGTTGGGGCATTCGGCGGCGCCCGCGCGCGCGACCGAAAGCCAGGACATCAGTCCCGACGACCTGTTCAAACCCACGCCACCATCCCGGCCGGAGGCCCCCGAGGAGCCGGGAGGCCAGGGTTGGGGCCAGCCGCCCGCATTCCCCGCCCCGGGATGGCGGGCCGGGGGCATCCCCGGTTCCTGCACCGGGGCACACAGGGGCGGGACCTGGGGGGGGAACGTGGGGGGAGCCCCGACCCTTCTGCCAGCCGCCGCTCTGGGCGTGCTGGCGGCCATTCCCCTGTCCGAGAGCGATGCCCCCACCCTGGTCTCAGCTGGACTCCCGATCGGCATCTTCGGCGGCGGTGTCGCCATGGGTGCCTACTGGGGCGCAACCGGCAACCTGGGTGGCCCCATCGGACTGGCGGTCACAGGCGCGATTACGGGCGGAGTCTTGATCGGGATCTGGGGCTTTTTCCACTCCGAGCGGGGTTACGAGAAGAAGATGGATGCTTACTACCAGCAGATGGAGGCCTACCGCGGCGCCGAGCAACGCTACGAGTCGGACAAGAAGGAGTACGATCGCGAGCTCAAGGCCTGGGCCCAACGCAAAGACGAGAAGCGCTCCGCCAGCGTGATCGAAGATGCCAAGAGGCTGCTCGTCAATGGGATTCAGCTCAAGAAGCGCCCTCCGAAGTCTGAGAAGCCGAACCCTACTCGGTAGCGATGTCGCTGAACTCGATGGTGACCATGCCCTGCTCGGGGGGGGCGAGCAGCACCGTCATGTCCTGCACCGGCCCGAGCGGCGAGCCCCCGAAGCGAACCGATTGGGTCCCCACCGTCAGGGTGTACTGGCCCTCCTCGCTCCAGGTCAGCTCGTAGGTGCCGTCCCGTCCCTCGATCTCGGTCTGCAGCAGCAGGTCGGAGTTGCCGCCTCCGGTGCCAAGCAACTGCACGCCATACTGGTTGCTGGACTGATCGTAGCGCGAGAGGATGGCCAGGTTGCCCATCATGACCTGGAAATCGCACGGTTGCAAGCGTCGGACCCGTAGCGAAAGGTGCCGAGGCTTGGCGTCGGCGACGCGCTCGAACCAGGCTCCCGCGGCCGCACCCGGCTCGGCCATCATGCTGCCGGTCGGGTCGAGGCGGCTGGCGGCCGCCAGCTTCCAGGCGCTTCCACTCCGTCCCGCAAACCAGTTGGGGGCATTGGCCGCCACGGCGGGTGGGGGTTGCTGCAACTGGACCGGGGTATCGGTTGTGTTGCGCGGGCGGAACTGAGGCTGCAGCTTGGGGGTGGGGACGGTGAGCTTGATCGGGTTCTCGAGCGTTCCCAGTTCCGGCGTGGCCTGGAGCGGCGTGCCGCTCGGGCTGGCGCTGGCCTGGGGTTGAGGTCGCTGTTTCATGGCCGCCAGGCTGAGCACGATGGCCAGCCCTCCCACCACCAGAACCAGAGTCATGAAAGCAAACAGGCTGGTGGGCATGGGCCCATCGGGCGGCTTGATCAGCGCATCCGAAGCGGCCGGAGTCAGCGTCAGATCTTCGTAAATGCCGGTCATTTCGCCCAGGGCTTTCTTGAGGGCGGCTTTGACCGTCTGGATGTTGGCAAAGCGTCGATCAGGCTTCTCCTGGCAACAGCGGTCGACGACCGCGGCCAGGGCCGGATGGGCCCTGGGAAAGTCCTCTTGCAGGGGGGGGATCTGGAAGGGTTGGGGGGCCTTGCCCGAGATCAGGTGATGCATCGTTGCGCCCAGGCCGTACAGGTCGGAGCGGGTCTCCGGCAAGCCTTTGAACTGCTCGAGCGGGGCGTAGCCCAGCGTTCCCACCAATGTCTTGGTGCCGCCCGAGCTCGAGGTGTTGCGGGCCAGGCCGAAGTCGACCAGCACCACCTCCTGGGTATTCTCGCGAACCAGGATGTTTTGAGGCTTGATATCCCGGTGGATGATGGGGGGATTTTGCTCGTGCAGGTAGGCGATCACTTCACAGATCTTGAGGGCCAGGTCGATCACCATCTCTTGCGGCATCGGACCGCCCAGCTCCATGAAGTGCTCGAGCAGCTTGTCCAGGCTGGTGCCCTCGACGAACTCCATGACGATGTAGTTGCAGTTGTCCTCGCGGAAGGCATCCATCACCTGAGGAATTCCCGGATGGCGGAGCTTTTCCAGGGTCTGCGACTCGAGCTTGAGGCGCTCTTCCGCGAACTCGCGCGAGACCTCTTCCTCGTCGAGCACCTGCTTGACGGCAACGACCTTTTCGGACAGACGCATGTCGCGGGCCCGATACACCGCCCCCATGCCGCCTTTCCCCACCAGCTCGAGAATCCGATAACGGTTGTCGAGCATGGTCCCGGGCTCGTGAATGTGCATTGAAAGCCTTGATTCGGTTTCAGGAGGGACTCCCCTTTCAGGGGGGGGATTTCCTCGTCAGCTCCGAGAAGAGCCGCTCCGTGAGGCTCCCTGTGCTGGTGGTGGGGTTGCTGGTTTGTGGCTGCGGCTCCGGCTCTGGGCCCACAGCCACGCCCACG
>CAZWUN010000328.1:0-1647 GCA_964637145.1 uncultured Burkholderiales bacterium | reverse complement strand
CCACGCCCACGGCCACAGCCACCCCGTCGGCCAATCCACCCGAGGCTCGCGAGCAGCTGCGCGACTGCAAGACGAACCTCAAGAATTACGCCACCGCCTACGAGATGTACTCCGCCGATTACCAGGGGCGCTACCCGGCTTCGCCGAGCAAGCTGACCCCAAACTATCTCAAGGTTCTGCCTACCTGCCCCACCAACGACAGTGCCTATCGCGTCGAGTCCACCGGGGCCACTCCCCCTGACGGTTACACTTTCTATTGCCAGGGAGGTCACGGCGATCTGACGCCGGAGTATCCCCGTTACACTTCGGTTCAGGGGCTCATCGAGCGGCCCTGAGGAGAGAGGCTCATGGCAGCTTATCGCTTCCGCGCCGCTCCCCAGCCTCGCCTGGAGGGGCCCACGAGTTGCCCGCTGGATCGGGCCTGGGTTTCCCTGGGCACCGATTCGGCCTGCGAACTCGTGCTCGAGCAGGGCGAGCCGTTCCATGCCCGGGTCGAGCTGACCCCCAAGGGGGCCTACCTGATCGATCTGGACACGCCCACCGGCACGTGGCTCAACGGCCGGCGCATCTCCCGCGCTCTCCTGCGCGACGGCGATCAGCTCTCGTTCGTTCCCCCCACCGCCAGGCGCGGCTCCGAGGTGGGAGTGGAGCTTTCCCAGGAGACGCTGCCCGAGGGAGAGGTCACCCGGGCCGGCCACCTGCAGGTGCTGCTCGAGGTGGCCACCGAGCTGAGCCGTCCCGAGCAACTCGAGGTGCGCCTCGACCAGATCTTGCGCCTGCTGCTCGAGCTCTTGCCCTTCGACCGGGCGGCCCTGCGCATCCTCAAGCAACCTTACCAGGGCGAGCCCGTCTTCGAGCGGCAGGCCTGGCGCACGCGCTACGGTCAAGACAGCGAGGAGGAGAGCCCGCAGCTGAGCGGCACGGTGATCGGCAAGGTGCTCGGTACCCAGCAGGGGCTCCGCATTCAAGATGCTCTCTACGACTCGGAGTTTGGCAAGGCCAGCAGCGTCAAGAGCCACCAGATTCGGACCTGTCTTTGTTTCCCGCTCAAGACGGCTCACAGCCTCCTGGGGGTGCTCTACGCCGATGCCCAGAGCCAGCTCAAAGGATTCAACGACGAGGATATGACCTTCTTCTCCGCCTTTGCTTCGCACGCGGCCGTGGCGGTTGAGAACGCCCTTCTGTCCGAGCGCATCCAGCACGAGGCGGTGGCCCGCTCGCGTCTGCAGCGCTTCTTACCCCCCAGCACGGTGGAGGAGATGCTGGCCCGCCCCGAGGCCGCCTCCCTGGGCGGCATCGAGCGCGATGTCACCATCTTGTTCTGCGACATCCGCAACTTCACCGAGCTGTCCTGCCGGATGCCCCCGGGCGAGGTGGCCGCACTCCTGAACGGCTACTTTCCCGACATGGTGCGCATCGTGTTCAGCCACGGCGGCACGCTGGAGAAGTACATCGGAGATGCGTTGATGGCGGTCTGGGGCGCTCCCCTTGCCATGGAGGGGCCTGCCCAGGTGGAGAAGGCCCTGGCGGCCGCCCGGGCCATGCGGCGAACCGTCCTGCAGTCACAACTCCCCTTCGAGGTGGGGATCGGGATCAACACCGGCCGCGCCTTCGTGGGCAACATCGGAGACGACTCCTTCATGCAGT
>CAZWUN010000327.1:4669-6149 GCA_964637145.1 uncultured Burkholderiales bacterium | reverse complement strand
CGACCCGGTAGCGTTCCTGGGCGATCACGAAAGCTTCCTTGGCGGCCTGCTCGTTCACCTCGGCTCGGGAGATGGAGCGATAGGCGGTGCTCCAGTCGAGGTAGTTGCTTTGCACCTCTTGATACACGGTGTTCTGGCTCTGGCGCAACTCCTCGGCCTGGGACTGAGCCGTCTTGATCTGCTCCAGGGCCTGGTAGCGTGTCAAAAAGCCGTCGAACAGAGCCCAGCTGAGGTTGACTCCCACCGACCAGCCCGGATCCAGGGGCGATGGATTTCCGCTCAGGTTATACCCCATGTTGGCCGAAAGCCGGGGGAGGCGGTCGGCGAAGGTGGCCTCCAGGTTGGCCAGGGTGGCCCGTAATCGGGCCTGCTGGGTCTGCAGCTCGGGCCGCAAGGCCAGTGCCGTCTCCAGGAGACGCTGGCGGTCGACGCTGGTCGGATTGAGGCTGTAGCTCTGGTCGGCGAGACGATAACGGGTGCTCTGGGGCAGCCCCATGGCCACATTGAGGGTGACCCAGCTGACGTCGAGGCGGTTCTTGGCTCGTTCCAGCGTCAGCTCCGATTGCGCGAGCTGGGCTTCGGCCCGGAGCACGTCGATGCGGGCCCGAGTGCCCACCTCGTAGAAGCTCTGAGCCTCGCGCAGGTGGGCCTGATCGGTCTCCACCTGGCGAATGGCGATGCGAACCAGCTCCTGGTTGTTGCGAGTGGCCACGAACTGACGTCTCACCTCGGCCACGACGTCCTGGCGGGTGCGGTCGAGCTCGAACTCGGAAGCCCGGTAGCCCTGCGTGGCCGACTCCACCCTCGGACCGAGCGTCGGATCGAGCAACACCTGGTTCAAATTGGCCTGGATGCTGGCCGAGTTGTTGACGTTGACCTGGCTGGCGCTGCCTTGCAGGTTGGTCACGGCCACCCCGGTCGGGGTATTGATGGCCACCGTGCGCTGGTTTTCGGAGTGGTTGAAGGAGCCCGAGAGGTTGAGCTGGGGATAATAGCCCGATTCGGCGCTCCCGACGCCGGCTTCGGCCGCCTGCACCTGGTAGCCCGCCGAGGCGATGGAGGGATGCTGGCCCAGAGCGATCTTGACGGCTTCTTCCATGGTCAGGGCCGGATCGTCCGGGCCGGGAAAGGAGGGTGGGGGAGAGGCCGGCGTCGGCGATGGGGAAGGCGCAGCCGCCGGCTGCCCCTGAGCCCGAGCGGGCACCAGAAGAAACCAGACGACCAGGGCTATGAAGATCGCGCGCTGCACCTTGGGGGCCTTAGCTTAATCCGAGAATCTTAAGAAATTCCCGGAACTTCATCAAGACTTTGTAAGCAGTTCAACCGGCCGGGGCCGGTCGAGTTGCGGATGCTTTGGGATGGAGGCAGAATCCCCTCCGCACTGGCGTCGGGTTTCGTCTTCTGGCGGGAGATGGTCCGGACCGGGATTGACCTTATCCTCGAGCGTCCCGGACAACCCCTGGTGCTCGTGGAGATCAAG
>CAZWUN010000327.1:0-4569 GCA_964637145.1 uncultured Burkholderiales bacterium | reverse complement strand
CCACTGCGTCCCCGTGGAGCACGCGCTGAGAGTGCAAAAGAGCGGTTGCCTCATCGGCCAGTTGCATCATCAGCAGCTCCGGAAAGCCGCCGGTCAACAGGAATCTCAATCGATGGCCATCCAGTTCCCTCCAGGCCAGGTCCAACCGGACCGAGTTGCGCAGGGTGGCTGCCAGACTCGACTTGACTCCCAGCCTTGGAGGCTCGGCGGAGATGAGACCGAGATACTCGTGGAACGAATAGGGTGGAAGGAACTGCTCTTCCCACCGGCCTACCCCACTCTCTTGAGCCCGTTTCTGGATCGCCGCGCTGGAACTGCTGGTAGCCACAACACAGACCGGCCAGTGCTCGTCGTAGAAAGTCTTGAGCCAGAGGTCCCAATCCCTGGCGTAGGTCAGCTCGTCGAGAAAGAGGTAGAGGGTGCTGCCTCGAGGCAGTGACTTGCACCAGGCTCCGACCCGGGCCCCCAGCGGGATCTCCATCAACAAAGGATGATCAAGGCGCAACCACCTGATGTGATCCCGGGGCACTCCTCTTCGTAAGAGATGACGGACAGTCTGATACATGACCGTCGTCTTGCCCACGCGGCGCGGACCCAGAATCAGGTGGAATCTCCGCAACTGCTCAACGTCCAGACGGCGATGCAGCATCTGCGCCAGCGGTCGCTCGGCCTGGCGAGCCCACTCCTCCGGCACGGAGCCATCAGTCAGCCACGGGCTTTGAGCCAGGAGAACTTCCTGATAATCATCCTCCGAAGGTTCCCACTTAAGCATGGGATTTCGCCGAGTGGTTGGCCTTAATGCAATTTAGCATAACTATTGAATATGTTATTCTGGTGTGAGGCAAAAGTCAAGCTAGGGAGTGGGGTCAAGTCGCGCGCGCGGGGCGGCGTTAGCTGGGCTTCAGGCGTGACCTCGTCGAACGGGACAACTGATGGACGTTGCACTCGCAGCGAGCAGAGCGCCCAAAAGTCAGCAGACGATCAGACTTCCAGCTTGCGAAAGCCCCGGCGCCGAATGGCGGCCTCCATGTCCGCCAGGCTCACAGGGTGGCCGGGCTTGGGAACAAGTCCCTTGAGGGCTGTGATGGGTGTGTTCACGGGAATGATCGTGACAGTGCCTTCCTCGGACACGATGAAGTCCACCCGGTCACCCGTTTTGATCTGGAGGAACTCCCGGATCGACTTGGGGATCGTGATCTGACCCTTGGAGGTCAAGGTCGCCTCAGCCATGCCAGCTTCCTTTCATAGAGACTTCTCCTTACAATTCGGTGCGTGGCACCCCAGCGGGTCACCTCGTGACGAAGTGCGTGACCAGCTGCCCGGAGAGCCTTGCCGACAGGTCCCGTCAGCCCCGGGCTACCCGGTAGATCAGTCCACCCAGCGGAACCAGGGCGCAGGCGCCCAGCAACGGGTGGACGGCCATGGCCGAGCCCACCAGGCGGTGGTAGCCGTAGCCGGCCGCTCCCAGCAACAAAGCAGTCTCGCCGTGGGTGCGGGCCACGTGGCCGATGCGCCCGTAGATGCGCGCATCCAAACCGCTGTCCAGGGCCGGGGCGCGCGCCTCCTGGTAGGCGGTGGTGAACACATCCAGATTGTGGCCGGCTCGCGCGGCGTAGTAGCCCAGATCGCGTGCTTTTTTGCCGAACATGCCGCTGGCGTGGAAGGCCCCCTCCTCAAAGCGGGCGTAGGCCAGGTTCTCCATGGGGGCGACCGTCTGACGGAAGGCCTGTTGGCGCTGATTGTCGTTCAGTGACGCGAGCTGCTGTCGCACCTCCGAAGGAGTCGGTTCGCGCCCCAACCGGTCCACCAACTCGGAGCGGGCCTGGGCGGAAAGACCGGCCACCGCTCCCACGGTGCACTGCACGGCATGCACCATCTCGTGCAGGGCCGAAGGGCCGCCCTGATCGTAGACCTCGAGCTGGGGGAACTTGCCCCAGTTGACCCGAGGCGCGCCCCGCTGGAAGGACACGTCGACCCCGTAGCTCTCGGCCACCCGGGCGAAGCGGCTCTGGAACTCGCGCAGGCGGGTCTCGGTCAGAACCTGACCCTGGCCAAGCTCCTGGAGAAGACCGTGCAGTTCCCCGCGCAGGTCTTCCAGGGTCGCCCGGTCCCCGGCCACGACCTCGGGCAGGGCCTGGCCGGGCGCGGCCGGAGGCTCCACCGTAGCCCTCCGCAGCATGGCCAGGGGATTGATCCCGAAGTCGCGCCACACCTTCTGGAAGGTCTCTCCCGCCCCCAGGCTGGGGGCAGGGCGAAAATGCGGTCGCGGCGCCAACCGGGGCGCAGGCCGGTAGTACGGGGAGGCAGCCGCAATCTGCATGGCCCCCGCACTTTATGCCCGGATGAGCCGTCCGGGGGTAGCCGGCAGATGAACAGTCAGTCGCCGACCACGATCTCCACCCCCGCAAACGTGGGAGCCGGCTCGTCGGGGCGGCGGAAGAGCCAGCGCAAGAGGTCGCGGTAGAAGCCGAACAGGGGGATCTCCTGGGCGATCTGGTTGCGCAGCGACTCGCGATTGGACTTGAAGCTGGTGTGGCTCTCGCGGGTCAGTCGCTCGCGCTCGCGGTGGTAGCTGCCCAGGGCCTGGATCTGGATCTCGAACAGGCAGTCCCACCACGACACCACCGACTTGAGGGCCGCCCAGCCGCTGGCTTTGCGGGTCTCCTTGAGGTAGTCCTTGACCTCCAGGAACTCCAATCCCAGCGTGCTCTCCCCCACCGGCACCCGGTGGCGCTCGAGAATGGCTGGCTCAAAGCGCAGGGCGCGCAGGGTGCGCTGCAGGTCGCGCGAATGGCGCTGGCCGTCCGAGACCACCGCCTTGAGACCGAACACGTCCTTGACGTAGCGGCTCAGGTGGCGCAGGGTCTTGTCGCGGCGCACCAGGGCGTCGAGGTGGAAGATCTCGTCCACCACCTTGTTCCAGATCTCTTCCTCGGCTTTGATCCGGCTCAGGAACTTGTGGATGGAGTGCTGGTTGGCCCCGGTAGGCAGGTACTCCACGAAGTTGGCCACCAGCAGCGGCTGGCTCCAGCCGTGGGCGCCCTGCACCTGCAACTTGTGCAGCTCGCGCGTCCCCAGGTCGAGGTCGGTCTGGGAGTAGAGCGCTTGCGAGGTCAGGTTGCGGGTCACCGTGAAGCGCTCTCCGGTGTCGGGGATCTCGCCCACCACCACGCACTGGAGATCGTATTCGCCCAGCAGCTCTTCGCTGAGAAGCTCGCAGATTCGATGCAAACGCTCCTCGCCGCGCCGGATCATGGCGGAGAAGGAATCGCGAGCGGCCTCCAGAGCGGCGGTGGAAAACTCCAGCCGGTGCTTCCCGGGCAGGGAAAGCTCGTCCTTGCGGGCGGTCAGATAGTCCACCAGCACCGTCAGCGCGCTCTCGCGGGTGACCATCCAAAGGGGCGAGCTCTTGACGGCGGCCGTCCTCATCGCCTGGCCAGCTCTCTCAAAACCAGCTCCAGGCCCAGCACCACCCGGGCCAGGCTCTCGTAGTCGACCTTGTCGGGTGTGTCGCGCACGTTGTGGTAGTAGGGATAGCGATAGGGAGCGGTGTCGGTCACCATCAGGGCCGGGTAGCCCGCCTGCCAGAACGACCAGTGGTCCGACCAGCTGACGCCCTCCACGCTGGCGGGGGCGATCAGCACCTGGGAGGGGAACTTGACCCGCTCCGTCCAGAGCTTGTGCACCTGCTGCACCAGGGGGGCCGAGCCCTCGTCGGACACGAAGGCGATGAAATTACCCCGATCGGGATAGTGGGCCTCCATGGAGGGATCGGGGTATTTCTGCGAGCCGGGCTTGTCGGAGTAGTAGCCCATGGTCTCCAGGCTCAGCATGGCCTTGATCTTGTCGCCGCGCTTTTTGCAGTGTCGAGCATAGACCAGGCTGCCCATGACCCGGGAGTGGAAGAAGGGGGGCTCTTCGTTGGTGAAGAGCGCAAATCGCACCCCCTTGACCCCGGCCAGGCGCCGGGCCAGGGCCAGCACGGCCACGCAGCCGGTGCCATTGTCGTTGGCCCCGGGCGTGCCGGGGGCCGAGTCGTAGTGGGCTCCCACCACGACGACCTCGCGCCCCTTCTCGGTGCGGGTCTCCAGGTTGTGGTAAGTCTTTCCCTCCACCTGGTAAGTTTGCCGATCCACCGTGTATCCGGCTTTCCGGAGCTCAGACTCCAGCCAGTCGGCGGACCGGTTGAGCTTGTCGATGTGCTGGGAGTTTCGCTCGCCAAGCTTGCCGGCCAGGATCTGGAGATGGGCGCGCAGCTCCTGGACCAATCCGCCATCGGGCCAGGCGGGAGCGACCAGCCCGATCAGGAGCAGCCCCAGCAGGACCTGTCTCACTTCTTCTCCGGCGGCTTGACCACTTCGAGCTTGAGAATCTTGTGCGGCTGCACCTGGAGCGTCTTGAGGTAGTTGCCCCCGTCCTGCCAGAGCAGGTCCTGGCGCACCGGGCCGGGGGAACGGAACTCCTCGGACACCTCCATGCCTTTGGTGACCCGACCGAAGACGGTGAAGTTCAACGGCCGCAGGCCCCCCGAGTTGTCGGCGTAGTTGATGAACACCTGGGTGGAGGCGC
>CAZWUN010000326.1:0-6155 GCA_964637145.1 uncultured Burkholderiales bacterium | reverse complement strand
GTGATGGGGGTCGTCGGTCTCGCTGGCCTTGCGAAGCTGATCCCAGCCCACCAGTGCCTGCAGGCCGCCAGTGGCCCAGTAGAAGACCTCCACGCCGGTGCGCAAACCCTGGTTCGGGAAGGCGTTCTCGCCGATCCACTTCCCGGTCTCCCGGAACTCCTCACGGTCGATCAACCGCTCCATGAAATTCTGCTGCTCGTGCTTCTCGATCAGAGCATACTTCTCGGGATTGGCCTCTTTGAGTCGCTCGGGATCGACGTGGTACTTGGCATAGGACTCGGCGTAGTCCTCATAGTGGCTCTTGCCCGAGTATTCGGTCACGTAGGGGCCGGCTCCCCAGGGCTCGCGACTGGAGTGATTGTGGCCGAGCTCGCTGGGGTGGTTGAACCAGGCC
Source organism: uncultured Burkholderiales bacterium (assembly GCA_964637145.1). GTDB lineage: Bacteria > Vulcanimicrobiota > Xenobia > Xenobiales > QWHO01 > QWHO01. The sequence goes on along the minus strand of CAZWUN010000326.1, from coordinate 5,761 downwards.
GAGTTGTAATCCTTGGTGTGGCCCACCTCGTGGGTGAGCACCTCGCGGAACCACTCGGGACGGATCGAGATCTGCTCGCGGCTGAGCTGGATCTGGTTGGTCACCGTGTGGCGGAAGGCCAGGCCCGAGGCGTCCGGGATGTCGGGCACCACCTCCAGCGACTTGACCGTGTTCACGTCCTTGAGGGGCAGGCTGTCGAGCACGTCGAGGATGAACTCGCGCTCCTGGGGGGTGGCCCCGGTGATGGTGGGATAGATGAACTTGGGGAAGGCGTGCAGTCCGCGCGACACGGCCATCGCGTCCCCCACGGTGGCCTCGAGCACGGGGTGGCGGTCGAGGAAGTCGGTGCTGGCGCGCACTCCGTCCAGGAAGACGTCCTTGATCTTGCCGGGGAGGGAGCGCTTGACATCAGCCTCGTCGGGCTGGGCCGGCCGTGGAGTGGGTCTGGAAGCGGAAGCGACGGACACAATCATGGCGCCTACAGGATAACCCCCGGCCGGGCCGAGGTGGTGAACGCCAGGTTACCGCTTGACCACGTTCACCGAGCTGGTGTCGAGGACGGGTCCGCGCCGACGCTGACGGGGCGCGATCCAGTCGCCAGGGACGATCCCATCGGCCCAGGAAGGGCTGAAAGTCTCTGGCTGTAATTAGGGAATGGTGGAGAGTGCCAGAAGCTTCAAGTACGTGTCGGTCGAGGAGTACCTCGAGGCCGAGCTCAACTCCCCAACCAAGAGCGAGTATCTTGGTGGAGTCGTGTATGCGATGGCCGGTGCGCGAAACGCCCACAATCAGATCGCCGTCAATCTCCTGGTCGCCCTGGCAAACCGCCTCCGTGGCCAATCATGCCGGGCCTTCAACTCGGATACCAAGATTCGGATTCGACTGCCCGATCATGTGCGTTTCTACTATCCCGACGTGTCGGTAGTCTGCAGGCCCAACCCGGGAAGCGACTCCTTCCAGGATGAGCCGGTCCTCGTGGCGGAGGTCCTCTCCCAAAGGACGCGACGACTGGACGATGGCGAAAAGAAGGAGGGCTACCTGAGGCTCCCGAGCCTGTCGACCTATCTCCTCGTTGAGCAAGAGTGCGCTCTGGTCATCGCGTATCGCCGTACCGACCTGGGTTTTGTTCGCGAGCTCTACGAGGGGCCGAGCGCGACCCTGGCCCTCCCCGATCCCAAGCTCGAGATCCCCCTGGCTGAGCTCTACGATGGAGTCGAGTTCTCTCCCGAAGACTGAATCAAGGGCTCTTCCAAGTCCGTGACGCCAGGTTACCGCTTCACCACGTTCACCGAGCTGGTGTAGAGCACCGGCACCCGTCCGTCTTCACTGGTGAAGAGGGGCACCAGGTCGCTGCCCGCCGGAACCCCGGCGGTGGGATCCACGGCCAGCCAGCCGCTCCCCGTCCACACCTCGGCCCAGACGTGGCCCCCACCGGGCACCATCCAGCCCATCACCTGGCGAGCGGGAATGCCCTGAGAGCGACACAGGGTGATGAACAGATCGGAGTAGTCCCAGCACTGACCGGTCTTCTGCTGGAGGAACTTTTTCACGCCCCAGCGCGAGCCGGTGGCGCCCCCGTAGCGCATGCTCTGGTGCACGTAGCTCAGGAGAGCTCGCACTTTGTCCTTCTGGCCTCCCACCGCTTCGGCGGCCAGCTTCTTCAGCTCCGGATCGTCGGCCGGCCAGAAGGGCGTGGCGCTGGACTTGCCTGCCGTTCCTGGCGTGAGCGCGAAAGCCTCGCTGTCCACGTTCACCGCCACCGTGAATTCGGGAAAACCAAATCGCGGCTCGGCCGGCTCGACCTCGGCCTTGGGGTTGCGGGGCTGCAGCTGGCGCGAGAACTTGAAGGCGGAGAGCAGCTCGTCCACGGTCTTGCGGTCGTTGGTGCGGCAGGCGTTGAACATGCGGTTCCAGGCCATGGGAGCGCACTCTTGCAGCCCGGCCGCCCGGAAGGTAACCCGGTAGCTCTGCTTGCGCGGCTTGAGCTCGAGCGCGTAGATGGCCTGCTGGAGCAGGTAGGCGTCCTTACAGACCAGCTCGGTGACCGTGCTCTCCCGGGCAAAGATGCGCTGCGGCTGACCCAGACGCGCCTGGAGCGTGACGGCATCTTGCGGGGTAGCGCACAGGATGGTGTTGACCTGGAGGGGCTGGCCCTCCACCTCCAGGAAGGCGTTCTGCACGCTCTGAAGCTGCATGCCCAGCTTGGCCGAGATGGCCTTGGGGTCGGCCTCGACCGTGCGCAGCTCCTTCCACCCTTCCGGCCAGGCGGTCCCAGGCAGGGCCAGCACAAGGCAGAGCAGCAAAATCCTGGCTGTCATCGCTGCGCGATCAGGTACTCCACCGGCTCATCCCCCACCACCCGGGCCGAGTGCACCGTGTTGCGGGGCAACTCCAGGCGGTCGCCCGGCTCGAGCCGATGGCGTTGTCCGGCCACCTCCAACTCCATGCAGCCCTTCAGGATGCAGAGCACCTCGTCGTGGGGGTGGGTGTGAGGCGGATAGACGGTGCCGGGGCGATCGGTCCACTCGAAGCAGCGATAGCCCTCACCTTCGAGCTCACGTTGCACACCCATGGGCGCGCCCTTCGCTTTCACGGGAATTTCAGCCTGCTGGCCTATGCTTGCAGCACATAGCCCGAAAGAGGAGTTCCGTCCATGATCGTCACCGCGTCCGCCTTCAACTCGACCTACCCGGTCCGCGCCAACTCCGGTCAGGCAGCGCCCGAGCAAAGTCCGGCGCCGGCCGGAGACAGCTCCTTCGATGCCAGGAAGGTGGCCTTCGCGGCCCTCCCCTTCTCAGACGGGCCCGACCAGCGCCAGAACAACTTTGACGTGCTCACGCGCATCGCCCAGAACAGCGCCGACCCCATCGAGAAGGTGATCGCCCAGACGGCTGCCGACGCCGGAGCCGAGCGGATGTATCCCACCACCGCCGTGGCCGTGCAGTCGGGCGCCCTGGAGAAGATCTCCCAGGGCTCGAAGGCGCCCATCGGGCTGACCCTGGCCGAGATCGGTCTGAAGGGCTTTGCGGCCGCTCAGGACCCGGGCGAGTCGCGCCGGCTCGGGGGCAAGATCCTGGAAGCCATCGCCGCCCACAGCCAGAACCCGTCCGAGGTGGTCTTTGCCAAAGCCGCCCGCCAGGGCGCCGGCATGAAGATCTTCGACCAGACCGGGGCCAACCTGATCAAGAACGCCCTGGAGCAGATCAAGGCGGGCGTGAACGAGAACCCGGCCGTGGCTGTGGGCCAGCTCGGCCAGACGCTGCCCCAGGTGACCCAGAGCGCCGGCGAGCAGGCCCTGGGCGAGAGCTGCAACATCGGCATGGCTCTCTTCAGCTCGCTGGCCGCCGACACCCAGAACAAGACGGCCAAAGCCCTCACCGAGATGTCCTCGGGGCACGCCACGGCGGGCGACGGGTTGCGCCAGGCTCAGCAAGAGGCTTTCGCCAACCTGGTCAGCGGCCAGGAGAGCCGCTTTGCCGCCCCCACCGAAGAGCGCCAGTATCTCACCTCCAACAAAGACGCCCTCACCTGCGCTCTGGGCGGAGCGGCAACCCAGCTCGGCATGATGGCCCTCGGCTCGGCCGGCCTGCACGGCCTGACCGGGATGCTCGCCGGCATGCTGATCGGCGTGGTGGCCTTCGGTGGAGTGAAAGCCGTCTACCACGGCATGATGGAGGTCAACGCCCGCAAGACCGGTCCGCGCCGCTACGACGAGGCCTACGTCAAGTCGGCCTTCGCCGATGGTGCCAGCGCCGGGTTCAAGGGGAACATCCTGCGCAGCCTGATCCACAGCGGCATCAACGGAGCCGCCTACAGCTTCCTGGGCCCACCCGCCTCGCTGGTGGTCGGCCCTGGCGTCAGCGCCGCGCTGGCCAAGTTCACGGGGCTTTGAGCTGAAGTCATTGCGACTCTTCAGAGCGCGTCAGCATGACCATCCGGACGACCTCGGAGCGAAGGTGGAAACTGACCGCCTGCCCTGCCCCGGGCCGGTAGACCTGGGTACCCGTGGCGCCCGGCTCCAGCGATGGCCAGCGCCCCCGCAGCTCTTCCAGGCTCGCGCCGACTCCTGGCAGACGTTCCGCTCCCGAGGTCAGGGGAAGCGAGTGGGTCAGGATGGCTGTCACCCGGTCATCGCTCAGGTAGACCCGAGTCTCCCCCTCAGGCAGTTGGTAGACCATCTGGGGCGGTCCCTTGGCCATGATTCCCTCAGCGGTCTTGTGCGAGCCCGGCTCCAGGTGAGCGGGAGGGCCCAGCACCTGACGAACCTTCTGCTGAGAGTCACCCGGTCGCAGGCCTCCCAGGGCCAGCACCGGTGGACTGGGCTGCGGGACCTGCAGGGTGGGCCGCCACAAGAAGGACACCGTTGCCACCGCGGTGACGAGCAGGGCCAGGGCCAGGGCCAGAGATGAACCTCTCATCACGGTATTCTATCATAGCAGGTCACGCGCAGAGAGTGGCGAGCCTTCTGAGACGGCCCGTTCCCGCCGCCGCCACCGAAACCAGGATCCAGGACGCGGTCACTTTGAGCCCACCTCAGACCCGCCGGGGCGAGTCCGCCCCACCCGCTGCCCATCCTTCGGCTCAAACCAACGATCTTGGCCCCATCACCATGCTCGAGCCCACCCCCAACCCCGCCCCGGGCCCCACCCTGGAGCAGCAGCTCAAGGCCGTCGACGCTGTGGGCGGACCGGTGCTGGTGGGCCCTCCCGAGAGCGCCGAGGTGGCTCGTCTGGAGTTCACCGACCTGGCCAGCAACGACTTCAGCCTGAGCGTGGTCTATGCCGATGGGTTCAAGCAGGGCGTCAGCGCCGACCAGGTCAACATCCCGGACAGCCAGAAACCCACCGCCGACCTGAGCCGGCTGAAGAACATGGGGCCAAGGCGCAACTTCATGCACTGGTTGGATGCCCACGGCGACGTCTTTCCTCGTCTCGAGCGCAAGGACTGGGAAGCGGTCTCCCCGGCCTCGAAAGACTTCAACTGCATCGCCGACAGCCTGGGCGACCACGAGCATAACGTCTGGCCCGGTCCCGCCCTGGCTGACTTCGACCAGCTCTACGCCAGGCACGGCTATGTGCCCCTGGACGGTCTGGATTACTCGCTTCAGCCGGAGCTCGAGAAGGTGGTCCTGTTCGCCATCCAGCCGGGACAGCCGGGCTACGCCACCTACCGCCAGGGACTGGAGGAAGACAAGCTGGCCCTGTTGCCCGGCCTGATCTGCACCCACGCCATCCTGCAGCAACCCGACGGCTCGTTTACCAGCAAGAACGGGGCTCTGGAACGGATCAAGGTGCTCGAGCCGAACGAGCTGGGCGGGGGCGACTACGGCGAGCCCGTCAGGGTTTACGCTCGCAAGCGCGAGCTCAACACGGTCGAGAGATAATCTCCAGGAAGAGAGCCTCCACCCGGGCCCGCGCCCAGGGGGTCTTGCGCAGAAAAGTCAGGCTCGACTTGAGGCTGGGATCGTGCTGAAAACAGCGGATGGGGATGCGACGCCCCATCTCCTCGAATCCCAGGCGGGTCTCCAGCTCTTCGAGCATTCTCTGCAGCGTGATCCCGTGCAGAGGGTTGTTGGGCTGCTCCATCCTAGCCGGCCGGCTTCTCGCCCGAGCCAGCCGTCTTGACGTCCTTGACCACCTCTTGCAGGTTGGTCCCCTCCAGGCGCCGAGCGTAGTCGTTCTCCCACTTCTCGTGGGCGTGATCGGCGAAGGATTTGAGCGTCTCGCGCTGCATCTCGAGGAAGGTTGGCTTGTCGATCGCG
>CAZWUN010000325.1:0-6189 GCA_964637145.1 uncultured Burkholderiales bacterium | reverse complement strand
AAGCTTCAACGACGTGATGCGGTCGGCCCAGCGCCGCCGCTACGAAGGCGCGAGCGCGTACGATTTCCGCCAGATGGACAAGTTCTCGGCGGATCAGCAGCGCTTTCTCGAAAAGCTCTTCGTTGGCTTTGCCGAAAGCGTCGTGACGGCTCTGGCCCCCTTGTTGCAGACCCGTTTCCAGATGGAGATGGTCAGCGTCAAGCCGCGCAGCTACCATTCCTACCTCAACATGTTGCCCGACCCTACGCCCATCCTCGTCTTCAAGGCCGAGCCCGACGTGCTGGCCTTCATGGACATCGACTTCGACCTGTCCTTTGCGCTCTTCGACAAATTGATGGGCGGCAAGGGTGCTCCCCCCCGAGAAGAGGTTCGGCCGTTCTTCACCGATCTTGAGAAGGTGATCTTGCAAAAGCCCCTGCTCAAGATGCTGGAAGCCTATGGCGAGGCCTGGAGGGAGATCCGACCCGACACCAAGCCAGCCTTCGTGGGCCTGGAGTTCAACCCGATGGCGGTGCACATCGCTCCTCCTTCGGAGACGATGGTGGTCACATCGTTCCAGGCTGACGTGGCCCACGCCCAGGGATTGGTGAACGTTTGCTTGCCCTTCCGCTACCTCAAGAACGCTATTCCACAGGCGTCCTTCGACCGCTACATCCTCACCCGCACCGATTCCGGCACGGGTGCCACGGCCGCTCCGGGCCCGCCCATTTTCGGGCGCAGCCTGGAGATGGCCAAAGTGCCCGTGGCCATCAGTCTCGGGCGGGCCGAGATCCTGTTTCAGGATCTTCTGACCATCGAGGTCGGCGATACCATCCGCCTGGATACCGAGATCAGCGCCCCGTTGCGGATCAAGGTGAACGACAAGACCAAGTTCCTCGGCCAACCCGGAATCAAGGACGGGCGCATGGCGGCCAAGGTGCTCAAAGTGCTGCAAGAGGGAGACGAAGAATACGATGAGTGACCAGGGCCCCCGCGCCGTTCAATTCGGAATGTTGCAGGCCGACGCTCAGGCTCAGGGCTCGCCCAGCAGCATCGACCTTCTCAAGGACGTCCAGTTGATCGTTCAGGCCGAGCTAGGCAAAGCTCGTCGTCAGGTCAAGGACATCCTCAAGCTCACCGTCGGCTCGGTGATTGAGCTCGACAAAGAAGCTGGTGAGCCCATCGACATTCTGGTCAACAGCAAGCGCATCGCCCGTGGCGAGGTGGTCGAGATCGACGGCCAGTACGGAGTGCGCATTACCGAGATCGTCAAGTAAGATGGACGAGTTCACGCCGGTTCCCCGCCGACGCAGTGGCCCGCCCTCGGTCTTTCGCGAGCGCGAGGACCTCAACATGTTGTACGATGTTCCCTTCATCGTCGAGGCCGAGATGGGCCGCGGCATGCGCACCGTACGCGACATCCTCAAGATCGCCGCGGGCAGCGTGATCGAACTGGACAAGGAGCAGGGCGAGCCGGTCGACCTTCTGGTCAACGGAACTTTGATCGCTCGCGGAGAGGTGGTCGAGATCGACGGAAACTACGCCGTGCGCATAACCGAGTTGGTTTCTCCGTGAACCTCAAGCGCCTGCGTCGCTGGGATTCCAAGCACCTGCGACGGGGGCTGGGCTCGTTCTTGCTGTTGGCGGTGCTGGCTTTGTGCTTGCTCTCGCTGAGCCGCGGTGGCCGGGCGCAGCCCCCCCCCCAACGGACCATGGGCGATCTGGTGGCGCCCACACCCACGGCCACCAGCTCAGTCCCGGCACCACCGTTCGTCTCCTCGCCCGCCTCCTCTCCTGCTCCCCAGACCCTTCCGACCTCCGAAGCCCCCGGCTGGACCCCCGACGCCCGGGGGGAAACCTCCAACAGCTCCATCTTCGTGCAAAAGTTGCAGCAGATGGTCATCATTCTGTTCCTGGTCGGCTTTCTGGCTTACGCCAGCCTGCGCATGGTGGCCCGCTGGCTACCAGGGGTGGGACCCGGCAAGAAGCTGCGCCAACTCGAGGTACTTGAGCGCCAGAGCCTGGCTCAGGGAGCCAGCATCAGCCTGGTGCGGGTGGGCAAGAAGTACCTGGTGGTGGGTCAGACCGAGCAGAATGTGAACACCCTGTGCGAGTTGGGCGCCGACCAGCTTGCGGTGGCGGACTCAAAGGCCGAGTCCGAGGCAAATGTCGAGGGCACCACGGTGCCTGAGGCCATGCCTGCTCCTCACGGAGAGATTTTGCGCCACTACCTGTCCATCATACCCGGGTTGGGCGCCCGGAAGTAAGGAGAGGCTCATGAGCACCCGCAAGAAGTGGCTCTGGGCCCTGGGAATGGTCGCTTTGATAGGCGTCCTGACCCGGGAGGCCTGGGCTCAGTTTCCGCCCATCCAACTGCCGGATATCACCATCAACGGCAAGGAGATGGAGGAGAAGGCCGAGGTATCGACCTTCATCCAGGTGAGCCTGATGCTCACCACGCTGTCGCTGGCACCGTACCTGCTGGTCATGACCACAGCCTTCATCCGGGTGACAGTGACCTTGTCCTTCTTGCGTACCGCGCTGGGCACGCAGCAGGTGCCGCCTACCCAGGTCTTGATGGCCCTCTCGCTATTTTTGACCATGTTCATCATGGCCCCGGTGGGCGAGAAGATGAACCGGGAGGCAATTCAGCCCTACTACAAAGGGGATATCAAGCAGGCCGAAGCCTTCAAGAAGTTCGTCGCGCCCCTGCAGGAGTTCATGCTGGCCCAGACTCGGGACAAGGATCTCGGTCTTTTCCTGGGTCTGAGCAAGATGAAGGTGGACAACCGCAAGAGCGTGCCCTTCTACGTGCTGCTGCCGTCCTACATTCTCTCCGAGATCAAGACCTCGTTCGAGATTGGATTCTTACTCTACATACCTTTTCTGGTGATCGACATGATCGTGGCCTCGGTGCTGATGTCGATGGGTATGTTCATGCTCAGCCCGATGACCATTTCGCTCCCCTTCAAGCTGTTGATGTTTGTCAGCATCGACGGTTGGCACATCATCATCAACGGCCTGGTCAACAGTTTCAATCGAATAGAACAATGATACGCCCCGGCAGGGCCGGGGTTTTGAGAACTGACCGAAAGCTGAGGAAAGGAGCGTGGAGCCGCCATGGTCTTGCTGGCTGTTGAAGAATTCTTCACCAAGCAATTCATGCTGGGCATGATCACCGAAGCTCTGCGCAACATGTTGGTGTTATCGGCGCCGATGCTGCTGGCAGCCATCCTGGTCGGTATCCTGATCAGCGTATTGCAGGCGGCCACCCAGGTGCAGGAGCAGACTCTCTCCTTCGTCCCCAAGATCGTGGCCACGTTCCTGTCGGTGCTGATGTACGGGCCCTGGATCGCCGGAACCTGCGTCGAGTTCACGGTGCGCATCCTGGGCTGCATCGAGAGGATGGGACCCAAGTGATGCTGGCTGCCGAGATCTTCACTGATACCTTCGTGATGGGCCTGTGCACCCGGGCTCTCTACCTCATCCTGGTCCTTTCGGCACCGATGCTGATCTCGGCGCTTGCCGTCGGTCTGGTGATCAGCATTCTCCAGGCCACCACCCAGGTACAGGAGCAGACGCTGGGCTTCGTGCCCAAGATCGTGGTCACGTTCCTTTCCATGGTGCTGTGCGGCAGCTGGCTGATCGGCAATCTGGGCACGTTCATCCGGGAGGTTTTCTCCACCATCGCCAAGGTAGGCCCGCACTGATGGGGGAGCCCAATGGCTATCAGCAAGCCTACGCGCTCTTGATCGTCTGGTGTCTGACCTTCGCTCGCATCGTGCTGATCATGGTGCAGGCCCCCATCTGGGGGTCCAAGCACTTCAATACTCAGATTCGCATCGGCACCGCGGTGGCAATGACCTGTTGCGTCTTTCCTACCGTGCCGGTGCCGGACAACATCTACGAGGTGATGGAGGCTCGGACTTTCTTCGGAGCCATCCTGACCCAGATCGGGGTGGGGTTGGCGATCGGGTTCATCTCCTTCATGGTGCTGGCGGCGGCCCAGTTCGGGGGCGAGATGCTGGACATCCAGCTAGGTCTCTCGGTGGCCGCCTCGGCCGACCCTTCCAGCCACGGCGCCATCAACCTCATCCGTCGCCTGCACTTTTATCTGGCCATGCAGCTCTATCTGTTGCTCGACGGCCACCACAAGATGGTGATCGCTATCTGGGAAAGCTTCCAGGTCGTGCCGGTTACCCACTTTCAGATGCCAGGGAACATCGTGGAGGGCTTCGTCTCCGCGGCCGGCGACGTCTTCTCGATCGGCATTCAGATTGCCGCGCCCGCTCTGGCCGCTCTCTTCATCGGCCAGATCGCGCTGGGCCTGCTGGCTCGCGTGGCTCCCCAGATGAACGTTTTCATGCTAAGCTTTCCAATGAATATCGGTATCGGTTTGAGCTTGTTGACGGTAGGGCTCCCGTACGTCTGCCAGCTGCTCACCCAGCAGTTTTCGGTCAATCAAGATCAGATCATGCAGACCATTCGTTTGATGGCCCCAGATTGAGCCAGAGAGGAGGTGAGGCAGCGTGGGCGGTAGTGACAGTGACAAGACCGAGGAGCCGACCGAGCATAAGCTTCAGGAAGCGCGCAAGAAGGGCCAGGTACTGAAGAGCCAGGAGATCATCTCCACGCTGCTTCTGCTGGCCTGTTACGGGGTGCTGCTGACCTGCGGCAAGATGATGCTCGCCCGCATCATCGACTATACCAAGTACATCTGGATGCTGATCCCCACTTTCCAGATGAACGAGCGCAACCTGATGGGCGAATCGATGTTGATGATGGGCACTGTGCTCATCGTGCTGGCCCCGCTGTTGGCCTCCGTGTTCATCATGGCCATTCTGGCCAATGTCGCCCAGGTCAAGTTCCTGTTCACGGTCGAGCCGCTCAAGCCGTCTTTGAGCAAGATCAACCCCATCGAGGGGTTCAAGCGCATCTTCTCTATGAAGTCAGTCATGGAGCTGGTCAAGCAGATCCTGAAAGTGGTGGTGATCGGCTGGATCTGCTACAAGTGCGTCAAGGGCGAGTTGCCCAAATTCGCCGCCTCTCCTCAGATGGACCTCAACCAGACCATCGCACTGGTGAAGACGATTCTGGTTCGCCTCACCTTCCAGGTGCTGATCGGCATGACGGCTCTCTCCATTCTCGATTACCTGTTCCAGTACAAGCAGTTCATGAAGCAGATGCGCATGAGTATGCAGGAACTGAAGGACGAGTACAAGGACACCGAGGGTAACCCCCAGGTCAAGGCCAAGATGCGCCAACTCATGCGCCAGGGGGCCCAGGGCCGCATGATGGAGGAAGTCCCCAACTCCTCGGCGGTGGTGACCAACCCGACCCACCTGGCCATCGCCCTGAAGTATGAAACCGGGGTCGACCCGGTCCCCATGGTCGTGGCCAAAGGTGAGAATCTGGTGGCGCAGCAGATCAAGGTCAAGGCTGAGGACCACGACGTTCCCATCATCGAGAACGTGGAGCTGGCTCGAACGCTGTTCGGGGCCTGCGAGGTAGGCCAGGCAATCCCCACCGAGCTCTACAAAGCGGTGGCCGAGGTGCTGGCTTACGTGATCAAGCTGAAACGAAAACGCGAGATGAAGCGGCGACGCGGCAAAACCGGGGCGCGGCGATGACGGAAAGGACGTAATCTATGGCCGGACAACCGAACCCAGCTGACGGCTTACCCGACCATCCATTACTCAAGCTTCTAAAGTTCTCCGACATCGGCATCGCCGTGGTCGTGATCGGCATCGTGATGATGCTGATCGTGCCCATGCCGCCCGACTTCCTGGACCTTCTGCTGGTGGTCAACATCGCCGGCTCGCTGGTCACCATCCTGATCTCGATTTACATCGCTGAGCCGCTCGAGTTCGCCGTCTTCCCGACCTTGCTGCTGGTGGCCACATTGTTTCGACTGGCCCTGGACGTGTCTGCCACGCGTATGATCTTGCTGCATGGCAACGTGCTCGACCCGGTCAGCAAGAAGCCCATCGGCGCCGGCCACCTGATCCCCGCCTTCGGTGAGGTGGTGGTAGGCGGCAACCTGGTCGTCGGCTTCATCATGTTCATCATCTTGATCATCATCCAGCTGATGGTTATCACCAACGGTGCCGAGCGTATCGCCCAGGTGGCCGCCCGCTTCACCCTGGACGCGATGCCCGGTAAACAGATGGCCATCGACGCCGACCTGCACGCCGGCCTGATCGATGCCGA
>CAZWUN010000324.1:0-6198 GCA_964637145.1 uncultured Burkholderiales bacterium | reverse complement strand
TCAACACCTCCTGGCCCGAGCAGGATGCCAGGAGGCTGCGCGAAGTCGTCTATCCCGGTTGACTTCGACGTCGATGCCGTCGTCGGCTCAGAGCCAGCGCCGGTACGCAGACGAGCAGGGTCAGGATCAGGTAAGTCGCCGGACAGAGCGCGCCCAGCAGAACCTTCTCGCCGTTCCAGTAGCCGAGCGGCACCTCGGGCGAGGCGGGGGTGACCGAGATCAGGCTGTACATGGGCGACATGTGAACCAGACTCCACCAGGGGGCCCAGGGGCGGTCGAGACAGAGCAGCAGACCCACGGCCGGGGCGCCGAAGATCAGGGCCAGCCAGAAGAAGTAGACCAGCCGGAAGGGGGCCCGGGGCCAGGCCTGAGCCACGGCCCGCACGACCGCCGAGGTCGACCACAGGATCACGATGGAGGTGCCGCTCAGGCAGATCAGCATGGCCGGTTGATCGCCCTCCAGGTACGGTCCGACGTTCAGAGCGATCATCCCCAGCGAGAACAGGACCGTCCACACCCACCAGTGCGAGCCCGGATAGCGCTCGAACTCCTGCTGATCGCGCCGGGTGCGATACTCGGGGCGGTTCAGGAAGCATCCCAGCAAGACCAGGTTGAGGGCCGACAGCCAGCTCCACAGCTGGGCCCAATCGCTCTCTTGCTGAAAGTGCTGGCCCAGGTAGAAGGAGAAGCAGGCCACGTCCACCCCGTACCAACCCAGAAACAGAAGCCCCATCTGGCGAGGATAGCGGGCCCTGGGCTCGAGGTGGTTGAGGGTCTTGAGGAAGAAGAACGTCGACAGGCAGAGCAGGTTGAAGGCCAGCCAGCTGTAGCCTTTCCAGGGAGATTGAAAGAGGGCTTCCACCAGCGAGCTGAGCCACGGCACCGTGGCCATGAACCAGAGCAAAATGGGGAACCCGACCGCCAGGCTGGCGTAGGTCTGGGTGGTGGCATAGCCGCTGCGCTTCTCGCGGGCCGAGAGCATGAGCCCGTACTGCACCAGCAAGATGGTGAACCAGAAGAGGATGAAAGCCGTCAGGCCAAGTCCCTGGATGGTGCCGCCTCCCAGCACCAGGCTCAAGACCCCCATGGGAAGACCGCCCAGCAGCAAGAGGAAGGACAAAAGCAGGGCGTGCAGCAGCTTGCCGGCCACGATCTGGGCCGGGCTGGCTCCCCCGACCAGCAGCAGGTCCAGGCTGTTGCGCTCTTTCTCGCCGCTGATGGCGGTGCTGGAGAAAGCGGGAGTGATCAGCAACAGCACGGCCGACTGCAGCAGGATCAGCACCCCTACCAGCTGGGAGGCCTCCATGCGCAGCGACCAGTAGTCGCTCTGGCTGTCGAGATTGCGCAGCGAGAAGAGGGTGACGCCGCAGGCCAGGGCAAGGTAGACCACCTGCATCCAGACGAACTTCTTCTCCCGCAAGCCGATGCGGAGCTCTTTGCGAAAGAGAGGATTCTTGAGCCAGATGGCCTTCACTCGCTCGCTCCCCCCCGGGTCAAAGAGAGATAGGCGCTCTCGAGGTCGGTCCGAATGGGGACCAGCTCACACGGCTCGAGATCCTCCAGGGCCAGGGTTTTGAGGAGGGCCGCAGCGGCCTGGGGTCCGCCCGCCAGGCGAAAGGTGAACAGCCCCTCCTCCTCGGACTGGAGCTCTTCGGCGCCGGCCGCCACCAGGAGCCCGGAGGCCCTCTGGGCCGAGCCCAGCACCCGCAACTGATAGCCTTCGCTGGCGGCCCGATGGAGCACTTCCTCCAGGGTGCCGAAGGCCACCAGCTTGCCTTCCTCGAGAATGCCGACACGCGTGCAGAAGTCGGCCAGCTCGGGCAAGATGTGAGAAGAGACCAGGATCGTCTTGCCCATGCGACGCAGCTCGCGCAGCAGCTCCTTCAGCTCGGAGCGAGCGCGCGGGTCGAGGCCCGAGGCGGGCTCATCCAGAATCAGCACCTGAGGATCGTGCAGCAGGGTGCGGGCCAGGCAGAGGCGCTGGCGCATCCCTTTGGAGAGGTGCTCGGTGAAAGCCTCGCGCCGGGAGGCCAGGTCGGTCAGCTCGAGAACGTCGGCGATCAGGCGCTGGCGGCGGGCCGATCCGAAGCCGTGCAGCTCGGCAAAGAGATCGAGGTATTCCCACACTTTCAGGCCGTCGTAGAGCCCGAACTGGTCGGGCATGAAACCGATGGCCTGACGCACTCTCTCGGGCTCCTCGCGCACCGAGATGCCGGCCACATAGGCCTCGCCTTCGCTGGGCTCGAGCAGGGTGGCGAGGATGCGAATGGTGGTGGTCTTGCCGGCCCCGTTGGGACCAATGAAGGCGAAGGTGTCCTGGGGCTCGATGCGCATGCTGAGCGCGTCCAGCGCCAACTGCTCCCCATAGCGATGGGTGACCTCGACCAGCTCGATCATCGAAGCAGCACCGCCAGGAGGTTGTGGTCCTGGCGCCGGCCCACCCCCCGGCCGGTCACCGGGTCGGGAGACTCGGCCCGAAAGCCCGTCAGCCAGAGCCCCCCACCCCGGTGCACCGTGTCGCGCAGCACCCGACGCTGCTCCGAGACGTCCCGAGGGGGAGCCTTCAAGAGCGCCATGGCAATGCTCTTGCGACCCGGCTCGAGCCGGAAGATCTCGCTGGCCAGGCCGCGGTCGGAGAACTGGCACTCCTCCAGGGTGAGCCCCGAGTCGTTTTGCACATAGCCCACCAGCCGGTCGCCCTGGCGCTCGAGCTCGAGGGTGACGGGGCCCGGCAGGGGGAGGCTTTCGGTCAACAGCAAAGTGGTGCCAGACCAGGCGTTGAGCTTGAGATCGCGCATCTCCAGGCGACCGTTGCAGAGGCCCGTGCCCGAGGCGATCAGGTCCTCGCCGTAGTAGCTGCCGGCCGCGCTGAGATCGGCCTCGGCGCCGCAGTCGAGGGTGTAGCTGCCCTCCCACAGCGTGTCCAGGAAGACCGTGGCCTCATAGAGCCCGCGGCTCTGTCCGCTCTCCAGCCGGAGCAGTCCGAACTGCGCGAGACGGGGTTCAAAACCGCGCGTCTGGGCGGTGTAGAGCACGATCAGAGCCGAAAAAGTGAGCGAAAGCAGGGGCAAGGTGAGCAGCGCCCAGACCCGTCTCTGGCGCTGGCGCAGGAACCAGAAGTTGAGGGGCCCGGCCGCCAGGAAGTAGCCGCCCAGCCCCAGCGCGATAGCCGGGTAGCGGATGCGATCAGCGTGGCTCAGGCCCCAGAGCTCCTGGGGCTGCCAACGGGGCCAGTCATTGGGGGCCCCGACAAAGATTCGGTCCAGCAGCGAGAAGCTGGTCTTCTCCCCCAGCAGCTGAGGTCGGGTCATCTCGGCGGTAATCAGGAAGACCCGGCCCAAGCCGCGACCGGCCGCGATCATGAGGGGATGCCCCTCGCGCTTGACCAGCACGGTGTCTCCAGAGCGGACTTTCCCGGTCAGAAGCTCGTAGCCAGCTTTCAGCTTGACCGCCCTCTCCGGCATCAGGGGGAAGAAGGCTTCCAGCGGCGTGCCCCGGTACTCGTTCGGATCGGAGGTGGCGATGAACACGATCTCACCGCCCGAGCGGGCGAAGTCGGCCAGAGCGGCCATCTGCAGCTCGCTCAAGGCCAGCCGGGCCCGATCGTGAAGCACCACCCGGGACGCCCCCAGGTAGGCGCGCCAGCTCTCCGGGGCGCGCAAGACGGTGCGACTGGTGGCCAGTTGATTGACGCGCAGCTCGTGAGCGTTGACCAACCCCAGCAGGCTCGGCTCGGGGCTGAGCACCAGGGTGGCGTTGCTCAGATAGCGGAGCTCGAGGCTCTGGACCGCCCGCAACTTGCCTTCCACCAGCAGCTTGAGATCGAGCTTGAGGCGATCATGGCGAGGCTGCAGGTTGAGGCGCAGATCGGTGTGGCGACGAGAGCCGGAAGGCAGCTCCAGCTCCACCCAGCCGGCCAGCTCCCCGTCCGGGAAGCGCGCTTCCAGGCGGCCCTGGACGGTATTTCCGGTCTGGTTGGAGACTTCGGCATAGAGGCCCGGAGTGCCCACCGAGACAGGCTGGCCGAAATAGCTGTCGACCTTGAGCTCGAAGTCATCCGCGGCTGCGGCAGGCATACCCACCAGCCAGACGAGAATGAGCCAGCAAGATGAGAGGCGCCCGATGAGCCGGACCAGGACCTTGCCAGAGCAATGGAGGCGCACTGCCAACCCTTTGGACTTCAACGGGTGAACTCCTTGTGGTGGTGGCTGGTGCTGGTGGTGGCTTTGCTGGCTCCTGCCCGGGCCGAAGAGCTGGGGGGGGCCCTGCAGCCCATCGAGCCGACCGCTCTGGTTTGCGAGCATCTCGTGGTGCGGGTGGCTCCCTCCCCCTCGGGCGCCCGGGTGGAGCTGGACGCCACCCTGCACAATCCCCTCAAGCAACAGAGCGAGGCCACCCTGATGCTGCTGGACGCCGCCGACCTGCAGGTTCTGCGGGCCGGTGCCCCGGTCAAGCTCGACATGGTGGAGGCGCGCGAGCACAAGGTGGCCACCTTCCTCGTCCGCCTCGATCCGGGCGAGCGAATGCGACTGTCGGCCCGCTGGAGCACTCAAGGTCGCGCCCTGCGCCTCAAACTGCCCGAGCCCGGGTCGTGGAACGGCTACGAGAGCTGCACCCTGTTCGTGACCGCCCGGCCCACCTGGCAACTGGCCGTCAGCCCGCCGGTGGCCAGGCTCTACTCCACGGTCGACGACGAGGTCTACGGAGCTTCCCTGGGGCCCAACCAGGCCAGTTGGGTGGATGTCGAGGTGAGCTACCAGGGCCCACCGCTCTTCCTCTTCTTGATCGTGCTGCCGGCGGCCGCCAGCCTCGCTGCCGGCGCTCTGGCGCTGGCTTGGCCCGGTCCGCCGGCCCGGCGAGCGGTGGGGCTGGCCTACCTGATCAACGGGCCGCTCTACCTGTGGCTGGCGGGGGAAGGCTATACCGCCTGGCAGCCCGGGCCCCTGCCCCTGTTCGTCTGCTTCGCCGCCGGGCCGGTGGCGGCAGCACTCTACTCCGTGCTGGGTTTCCCCCGCCGCGGGATCATCCGCTGACTTCGGAACCGCTGTGTTGATGGAAAGGAAGATTTTCAAGCTATGCAGAAGGCGCGACGACAGGAGCGGTCGAATGATTTGGCCGCGGAGGTCGGCTTGAAATGAAGAGATTTACCAACATGGTCCTGGTCGCGTGCCTGATTGTGGCCACTCGCGTGGCCAGCTACGGCGAAGATTGGACCATTACGCCCGGTCAGAGCGTCGGCCCGGTGAAGCTTGGCATGCGGCTCACCGAGGTAGAGGCCTCCAGCAAGCTCCTGCCGGGCGGTACCGGCAGCCTGATCCGCAAGGACACCCAGACCACCTTCACGCCCAAGGGCCAGATGAAGATCGTCTACACCCGCTACGGCGGCATCGAGGTGCAGTGGGACCCGCGGGCGGTGCAGATCATCGTCACCCAGCCTAAAGCGACCACGGCCCAGGGACAGTCGGTGAACCTGGTGGGCCCGGGCGGCGTGCGGGTGGGCAGCAGCCTGCAGGACATGGAGCAGGCCCTCGGTCGCACCTACGAGTCGCGCGAGCTCAAGCCCCAGAAGGGGGTCTACATGTACCGCTATCTCGACAAGAACATCGGGTGCGTGGTCAAGGGCGGCAAGGTGGTCAGCATCAACATCTGGCCTGGGAAGAAGTAGTCCGCAACACCACTTTTCCGAAGGCTCCGCTCTCCATGACCGCCCGGTGGGCGGCCGGGGCCTCCTCCAGTGCGAACGTCTTGCCCACCACTGGCGCGAGCATGTTGCACTCGAGGCCAGCCCGAATGGCGGCGTGAACCTGACCGAGCTCCTCGGCGCTGGCGTTGGCCAGAGACAGGCCCAGCACGGTCAGATCGCCCATCATGGTCCAGCGCGGATCGATCTCGATTTTGCCCCGGCTCCCGATCACCACCACTCGTCCGTGCGGGGCCAGCAGCGACAGATCGTTCTCCAGGTTGACGTTGGCCAGCATCTCCAGGATCAGGTTGGGGCGCAGCGCGCGCACCTGGTCGAGATAGCCCGGGTCGGAATGATTGAAGACCTGGTGGGCCCCCAGGCGACGCACCAGCTCGAGCCCTCGCTCGGTGGAGGCGGTGCCCAGCACGGTCAGGCCAGCCGCCCGAGCCCACTGCACGGCCGCCTGGCCCACCCCGCCGCTGGCCCCGTGCACCAGCACCGTCTCGCCGGGGCGA
>CAZWUN010000323.1:0-6233 GCA_964637145.1 uncultured Burkholderiales bacterium | reverse complement strand
AGACCGACTCCACCCGGTCGCTGGCCTTCAGCTTCTCGGCCACCTGCTCGGCGGTGACGGGCTCGGGTCCAAGCGCGGCCACGATCTGATCCTGCAGCTTGAGCACGGCGGCGGCGGCCTTCTTGCCGGCCTCGACCCCGGGCTGATGGTAGGCGTTGATGTTGACGAGCAAGCCGTAGAAGCCCACCGCCCGCTCGTAGAGGGCGATCAGGGCCCCGATGGTGCGGGCCGAGACATCCGGCACGGTAATCAGGATCGACTCGCGGCCCCCCTCGGTCAGAGCCTCGCGGGTGCCCTGCCACATGCCCGAGAGGTAGTCTCCGGTGGTGGCTCCGGGGGAGACCTCGATGGAGTCGCCGAGGCGGTCGTGCTCGACCACGATGAAGGTGGCAAAGAAGTTGTTCAGCCCGTCGCGCAACTGCTGCACGTAGGCGTGCTGGTCGGTGGATCCCTTGTTGCCGTAGACGGCGATTCCCTGGTGCACGACCTGACCGTTCAGGTCGTCCTTCTTGCCCAGCGACTCCATCACGAGCTGCTGCAGGTAGCGTGAGAAGTGGGCCAGGCGGTCCTTGTAGGGGAGGATCACCATGTCCTTGAGGCCCTTGCCGCCGGTGGCCGCGTACCAGGCCAGGGCCAGCAGGCCGGCCGGATTCTGATGGGAGGACTCGGCCCGGGTCAATCGGTCCATGGCCGCTGCCCCGCCCAGCATTCCCTGAATGTCGACCCCCTGCAGGGCGGCCGGCAAGAGGCCCACGGCCGAGAGCTCGGAGGTGCGGCCGCCTACCCAGTCCCACATGGGGAAGCGCTCCAGCCAGCCTTCCTTCTCGGCCAGCTGGTCCAGCTTGCTGCCAGCGCCGGTGACGGCCACCGCCTGCCTGGCGAAGTCCAGCCCGGCCTTCTTGCAGGCATTCTGAGCCTCGATCATCCCGTTGAAGGTCTCCGGGGTCCCGCCCGACTTGGAGATCACCAGGATCAGGGTATGCTTGAGCCGCTCCCCCAGCCTGGCCAGCACGCGGTCCATCCCGTCGGGATCGGTGTTGTCGAAAAAGTGCAGGGCCATCATGTCGTTGGGCCCGCCCAGGGCGTCATGCACGAACATCGGCCCCAGGGCCGAGCCTCCGATGCCGATGGAGAGCACATCGGTGAAGTGCCGCTCGCCGTGGATCTTCCTGGCGAAGGCCAGGATGCGCTGGAGAGTGCCCTCGATCTCCTGGCGGATGGACGGCTCGGGCGCCAGTTCGGGAGCGCGCAGCCAGTAGTGGCCCACCATGCGGTTCTCGTCCGGGTTGGCGATGGCCCCCCCTTCCAGGGCGCGCATGGCGGCGGTGGCTTTGTGCCAGGCCTCCTGCATGCTCTGCAACTGCTCCTCGCTCAAGCTGGTGCGGCTGACGTCCAGGGCCACGTCCAGGCCAGGGTCATAAAAGAAGAACTGGCAAAATCGCTCCCAACTGGTGCTGAGCAGAGTATTCATGCGGCCCTCCGAGCGGAGTGGAATGGCCCCGCCTTCGCCTCAGGAGGGCAGGGCGCCTTCCACTTCGGCCAGACGGCTCTGCAGAGACTTCTTCTGGTCCGGCCGTTGGGCCAGCTCCAGGGCCTTGCGGTAGGCCTCGCGGGCCTGGGGCAGCTGGTTGCGTTTCTGGCGAAGCTCGCCCAGAGAGCTCCAGGCGGCGCAGTCGCGCGGGCTGCTGGAGACGGCCCGCTCGAGATAGCTCTGGGCATCCTCCAGATCGCCTCGGTAGGCCAGCAAGTTCCCCAGGCCGGCCAGCAGCTCGGAGTCGCTGGGGTTGCGCTGCAGCTTCTGGCGAAAGTCGCGCATGGCTTCCTCGAAGAGGGGGTTGGCGTCGGCCTCGCGGCCCTGGCGGGCCAGCAGATAGCCCAGGGTGGCTCGGACGGCCGGCCCCGCCTCTCCGGCCCGCAGGGCCCGCCGGTACTCGGCCTCGGCGTCATCCAGACGCCCCAGGCGCACATAGGCCTCGGCCAGGCGGCTGCGGGCCGCCGGCCGGGTCATCTCGCCGAGCAGGCCCGAGTCGGCCCGGCCCACGGCGCGCTCGAGCCAGCTGACGCAGAGCGTGTCCTCGCCCTGTAGCTCGTAGAAGCCGGCCCAGGCGAGCTGCACCAGGGGATGCTCCGGGTTCTGCTCTTGCAGGCGCTCGAGCAGGTCGCGGGCAGCTCCGATCTGGCCTGAAGCCATCTCCAGCTCGAAGCGAGCCAGCATGAGAGAGAGGTAGCGGGGGTTCTGGGAGATCTGCCGTCCGGTGCGCAGCTGCTGGGCGGCCTCCACCATCACCCGGGCCAGGGACTGCTCCAGGCTCTGGTGGGCTTCGGTATAGCGCCCCGCCCGGGTCTGGATCTCGCCCAGGGTCTGCAGGAAGAGCCCCGCCCAGGGAGGCGCATGTCCGATGGCATCGAGCAGGTAGCGCTCAGCCTCCTCGACCCCTCGAGTGCGCTCGAGCAGCCCGGCCACGGCCACCCGGCTGTAAGCCGCTTCCAGCGAGCGGGGATCGCTCAGGATGGAGGCTTCCAGAGCCTGCACGGCCTCGTCGAGCTTGCCTCGGCGGGTGTGCACCTGGGCTTTGGAGCGGAGCAGATGGGCCCGCAGTCGGGCTTGAGAGCGGCGGGACATGCCGAATTTGGTGCCGGCCCAGCGCGAATCGAGTCGCTCGAGTGCCAGCTTGTACTCTTCCAGGGCCCGCTCCAGGTCTCCGGTCAGCTCGTAGAAGATGGCTCGCTGCTGGGCGTCCACCGGGTGGGGCCGGCGGGGGACGCTTTCGAGCAGGGCCCGAGCCTCGTCGAGCTGGCCTTCCTGGCGCAAGAGGTGGGCTTCCAGGCGGCGCAGGGCGATCAGGCGCGGCCGTTTGCGGGCCACCGCCCGGGTGAGAGCGAGCAGGGCCTGGCGCACGCGCTCGGGGGGCAGGGGAGAGACCAGCCGCACGTCCAGGGCGGCGCGGTTCCAGATGGTGGTAAACTCGAGGCGGCGAGGCACCCAGGTGAGCAGCTGATGGAACGCCTTCTCGGCCTCTTCGAGGTGGCCCGAGGCCAGGCTGCGCTCGAGCCGGGTCAGCCAGTGCAGGCTGAAGAGGTGGAGCACGGTGAGGGTGACCAGCATCGTGGACAGGAAGATCAGCAGAAAATTGTAGGCAAGCTCCACGAGATATCGTTTCGACGCGGATGGGGCCGGCCCTGTGAAAGTGGGGATTCCGGCCGTGGACAGCCGGTTGACACTCGTGCTATAGTAACACTCGCCCGCGGAAGTAGCTCAGCGGTAGAGCATCGGCTTCCCAAGCCGAGGGTCGCGAGTTCGAATCTCGTCTTCCGCTCCACACATCCGGCGATGTGGCCGAGGGGTTAGGCAGCGGTCTGCAAAACCGCGCACCGCAGTTCGACTCTGCGCGTCGCCTCCAAAACAATCGGGCGCGTAGCTCAGTTGGTTAGAGCACTACGTTGACATCGTAGGGGTCAGCGGTTCAAGTCCGTTCGCGCCCACCATCAAAGGCCTGCCTCCGTGCAGGCCTTCGTCTTTTGGGGCGCTGTGAATTCATAGCACTGTCAATGCGAGAGACTGTAAGTCTTGAGACGACCGAGGTGACTCTTGCTCTCGCCTTGACCTCGGTCGTGCTACCCTCACGGCAATGGATGACGCCTACCGCTACGATTGGAAGTCTTGTCTGGCGCTGCTTTTGCTGCTGGTCGGCTTGCTGTATCTCGTGGGACCGACCGAGGCCACGCACTCGAGCTCGCCTCCAGTCGTGACCAGGGAGGTCCGCAGCAAATGATCCGACCGCGTAGGTCCGTTTGGCGCACCGTGCACCTGCTGATCATCGCAGCTCTGGTGATTTGGCTCGGCTCGTTGAGCTTGCCGTTCCCTGCCAAGTTCATGCTCCTCTTGCTCACCACTCTGCTGATCCCGGCCGCGCCTTTCCGTTCGAAGGCCTGATCGCCCTCGGCCCGACCTGGCCACGAACTGGATGGAGGCGTCAGCGCCGTCTGCCGGAGCGCTTTGTCCGGCCCGCCCCTTTCATCATGGCGCGCTCCACGGGGTCGTCGTCTTCCTCGGCCACAACCGGAACCGGGTGACCGGTCGCGGCCCACTGACGCCGCAGGGCCAGCTTCTGCTGCTCGCGCTTGCGCGCCCAGCTGTCGATCTCGATCAGAAGCGGGGAGGCCAGGGTGATCGAGCTGCAGTCCCCGGTCACGATCCCGAGGAGCAGCGCAAATGCGAAGTTCTGCAGGGTGGAGCCCCCGAAGTTGAAAATCGCCAGGAGCGTGAGAACTGGCGTCAGTCAATGAGTCGTCATCGGGGAATGGCGCGTGCGTTTTTGAGGCAGCCTTGACAGGCGCCCTGGGGGTTTTGACTTCCGGTTGAGCCTTGTGCGAATAGGCTGGGATGGCCATGCATGACACCGCCCAGCCCACCCCTCGCGCGCTGCTGGTCAGCGTGATCCTGCCGGACGTCATCGACAGCGAGAACGACCGGTCCCTGGCCGAGCTCGGTCGACTGGCCGAGACCCTGGGCTACGAGGTGGCGGGTTGTCTTTCGCAGCGGCGTCGCACGACGGAGGGCAGAACCCTGGTCGGGGAAGGCAAGCTGCAAGAGCTGGCGGAGCTCGCGCAGGATTGCGACATCATCCTCGTCAACTGCGAGCTATCACCGCTCCAAACCCGCCTGCTCGAGTGGCACGCCAAAGTCCAGGTGCTGGACCGGACCGCGGTGATCCTCGAGGTCTTCAGCCGCCACGCCCGCTCGCGCGAGGCCAAGCTGCAGGTGGCGATCGCAAAACTCAAGTACCTGGCTCCCCGGGTGGGCTCAGGGGAGCGCCGTACGCTCTCGGGTGAGAGCTCGAGCGAGCTGGACAAGCGCCAGATCCGGACGCGCGTCGCCGAGCTGCGCCGCGAGCTGAGCGCGCTCAAGCGAGAGAAGTCGGCGCGCACCAATCTCCCGGGCGTGGCGCTCGTGGGCTACACCAACGCCGGCAAGTCGTCCCTGATGAATGCCCTGACGGGAAGCGACGTGCTGGTGGCCGACCGGCTCTTTGCCACCCTGGATACCCGGGTGCGGGCGCTCGACCCTCCCACCATCCCCACGATCTTGATCTCGGACACGGTGGGCTTCATCCAGAAGCTGCCCCATGACCTTATCGCGTCCTTCCGGTCGACGCTGGCAGAAGTCAAGAATGCCTGGCTCCTGCTGCACGTCGTGGACGCCTGCGACCCTGGCTTTCGAGACCAGATCGAGGTGACGCGGGGAGTTCTGGCCGGCTTGGAGGCGGACGAGATTCCGACGCGCCTGGTGCTGAACAAGCGCGACAAGCTGACGTCGCAAGAGCAAGAGAAGCTGAAAGAGGAGTTCCCGAATGCCCGCCTGGTCTCGGCTCTCAGCCGGACCGACGCGGCGGAGCTGCGCCAGGATCTCGTGAGCTTCTTCGAGCGCGACATGGTGGATGAGGAGATCTTCGTACCCTACACCGCAACCGCCGCCATCGGGCCGATCCGGTCGCAGTTCCGGGTATTGAGCGAGAGCGGCGGGGAGACGGGAGTCAGCTTTCTGGTGCGCGGACGAGCCGACAGCCTGAGCCGCGCTCGACGGGCCCTGCTTGCGAAATCGGCCCTTCTCTGACGGTGGTCAGGGCGCTGGACACGCTGGCGCAATCGGCAGTTGGCTCTGTCCGCCAGGAGACCACTCAGGCTCTCCGAGTTGCTCCCGAGGTGGCCCAGGATGGAAACCTGCCGATAGCATGCGATGTTGAGCAGAATTCAAGGACTTTGACGTGGCCCATGTCAGCTCGGCGACTCGTAAGGCGGTGTTGTAGTGCGTCCACACGCCCGAGACGTCGGCCCGGCCCGGGCGTTTGAAAAGCCTTCGCGCAGGGGTCAGTATATTGTCTCTGAAACGTTCCTTTCTGAGACAGTCTACCAAGCCGCTATACCACTTGGTGGAGGACACCTTTGCAAAACATTGTGACGCATGCCCGAACCAGGGGGCTGGGTCGTCGGCGCCAGCCGGCGCCACAGCCCGCACAAAGAGCATGAGGCCTTGCGGCCGGTCCCCCGGCCGCCCGCCCCGGGCCGTGCGTCGAAAGGCCTTCACGTCGCGGCCCGGAGACGAGGCCCTGCACTGGACGAGGCCAAAAAGAAAGCTGTCGCCCACCGCCGGCTCCCGCTGCGAAGCGCGCGTCCCGAGTTTTCGTGAGCTTTCGGTAAGCGTGCTTGGAACGGTCAGTGGCGGGATGCTACGG
>CAZWUN010000322.1:1601-6236 GCA_964637145.1 uncultured Burkholderiales bacterium | reverse complement strand
GGGCGGCGGTGGCGGTCCGGGGCGGGGAGGGTCCTGTGGCGGGACGGACCGGCGGGGCGGTCAGGGCGGAGAGGGCCACGGGGCGGGGGGGTCATCGCGAGGCGCGGTGGCGGGCAGGGTCATTGCGCGGTGGGTGCGGTGGCGGGCAGGGGCAGCGAGGGTCATTGCGCGGTGGGTGCGGTGGCGGGCAGGGGCAGCGAGGGTCGGCGTGTGGCGAGGGCGAGGTGCGGTGAGGGTCCGGGAGTGATGTTCAGGATGCGTTCAGTGCTCTCAATGGTTGCGGGCAAAGGTTGAGGTGAGCGACTATCACCAGGCAAACTTCGGCAGGAGTCCGGCCTGCTGCACGGCATTTGGACTTTCATGGACATTCATCGAAGACCCAGCGTGATGGAGGGTCACGGATTCTACAACCAGCACTCCCAGCAGCAAGCGGGGGCAGCAAGCCTTGGTTACTCAGCTCTGGAAGCAGCCGCGAGGGAGGTGCCGCTGGCACCGGTCGTTCGGATGGCCGACTTCGGCTCCTCGCAGGGTCGCAACTCGCTCGAGCCAGTCAGGCGTGCCCTGGCTACGTTGAGGGCACGCCAGAACGATCTTTTGGTGGAGGTCACCCACACCGACCTGCCACAGAACGATTTCAACTCGCTCATCCAGTTGGTGGGGGGGGCAGATGGGTATCTGGCCGGTCAGACCGGAGTCTATGCCTCGGCTCGCGGCGGCTCCTTCTATCTCCAGCTCTTCCCAGAGGCCACCCTGCAATTGGGCTGGTCTTCCATCGCCACGCACTGGCTCAGTCAAGCCCCGGGTGCACTGCATGTCATCTTCTCGAGTCTGGCTGACGTGCCTGACCCTCTCTGGAAGGAGCAGGCACGCCGAGATTGGGAGTCCTGGGTGACCCATCGCCAGGTCGAGCTCGTGCCCGGCGGCCAGGTGGTGATGGTCGGCAGCCGGGCCGATGACCATGGGTTGACCGGTGCTGAGGCTTTGATGGAGGTTGTGCAAACTTGCCTGGCTGAGGTACTCCCAGCCAGTGAGCTCGCTGGCCTTTGCATTCCGACCTATTACCGAACCCGCGACGAGTGGTTGGCCCCGCTAGGTCGCGGCCTGCGAGTTCGCGAAGCTCACGAGCTCGAACTGGATGACATCTATTGGCACGAGTTCGAGCAGACAGGAGACCGCCAGCGTCTGGCCGACCAGGTTGTCGGATTCTGGAAGGCCGCATTCGGTCCCCCGTTGCTCGGGACTCTCGATGTCAAGGACCTTTACTCGCGGGTGCGGGAACGCCTGGTCGCTGACCCGCAGAAGGCTCGCTGCCAGTGGAAGCTCATGGTTCTCAGACTCGAACGCACACTCTGAGTAACTTTTGGCCTTTCTGTGATGGCGTAGATTCGAGCCACCGCGAGATTCACGGGCTCTAAAGCGTCTCGGGCTCGTGCTCGAGACGCAGCCCGCGGGACTTGGACGGTCAGGGGCGCAACCGGAATCTGTTGATAGCTGTCAAGTCTATCAGCAGTGTGAATCGGGGGTGGAATTCCACCCCGAGTGAGCAATGGAGCGCGCCCGGACGCGAGTCGCAAAAGTGGGGGGTAGGGTTGAGCCCCCTGAGGACAGGCACCAAAGCGCCCTGGCTGTCGGTCGAGGGAGGATGAACGGACTGGTCGACCTCCGGTCGACCTCCGGCTTCCTCAGACGGGAGCCCTGAGCATCAATCAGGTCGGCTTTCCAGTCAAGCCCGGCCTTCAGCTTGAGTTGGGGGACGGCGGTCGCGCGCGCGGACGCGGTCGGGAGCCCTGTTGGGTCCTGCTCTTGGTACGCCGATCCCGGGCCTGGGCCCACGGGCTGCCGGTCTTGAAGTCCTTCTGGTGGGTGTTGCCATGGCAGCAAACACAAAGGAGTGTAAGATTGTCGAGCGTGTGAGCTCCCCCTCGGGCGACAGGCTTCTTGTGGTGGGCGTGCAGCAAGCCCCCTCGACCGCAAGACTCGCATCGACCACCAGAACGAGCGATGAGAGCCCGGATGAGGTCGGCGGGGAGCTTTCTCCGACGCCCACGCTCCAATACCAGCACCGACAGGGCTGCAGCGTCGCTGAGTTCCTCTGGTTGTCCGGGGAGGTTGTGCACGACCACGCTGCTGGCCTGGCTCAGATAATCTTGATCGCGGCCGGGGTTGAGCGGCAATCTCCCACGGTCGGTCTCCAGGAAACTCTGTCCGTCTGTCTCAAGGCGAACTACGACCGGGTTACGTGCGAGCTCTGAGCGGGGCGAGGACGCCAGATGCCGTCGTATCAGTTCCAGAACGACATCTTTCTGACTCAGTCGCCGACCAAACTGTCTGGAGAGCCGTTCTCGAGTGGATTGCCACTCCGCGTATTCCTCTGGAGTGAAGTCCATCGCGACATGAACGAAGTGGGGCCTGGGCAAAGACGATTGCTCCGTCGATTGGAAGAGAGAGCACTCATTGTTGGCTGCTGCGCAGGGAGCGGACGGAGCCTGACGGGTTGAAGGGGCATTGTTCGAGCTTTGAGGGACGAGAGCGGCGGCGGGCGAGTCCGAATCGCTCGCTGAGGTCCGGCAATCTGAGCAATCCGTCCTGGTGGGAAACAGACCGTCCCGTTGACCTGCAGCTGCCCGGAGCTCATAGGTCCGAGGGCTGCATGATAACTTGTGGCGAACCTGATCAGTCGTGTGGCTCAGAGCGTACTCGAGCCAGGACTCATCCGTCTCAGGCTCGGCCACTCGGGTGATCTCGCGAACCTTGGCATATCCGACTCGTCCCTCCTGATAGGCGGCCGCGAGCAGAGGGAGTCTTTCCAGTGCCTGGGCAATGCGGAGCAGGTTGCTGGCCTTGTGGGGCTCAAGGCCGGCGCGTCGAATGGCAAAGCCGACGGCACTGCGGAAACCGGCTTTCTCGTATGCTCGAGATCGGTCGACCGCTAGCAACCAGGCGCCCAGCTCCCATTCCCCGCGGGTCACCTCGCGGGCTGCCTTCACTATTCCCCGGAGCATTTCTTGGGGAGCGCAACAAAGAAACTCGGAAAGATAAGCTGACATGGGCCACCTTCCATCGGAGAGTGATTGGAAATGCCAGGACGTTTGGAGGAGCTCGTCCCCAACAATGCTTCTGCGCTCGGTCGGGGGGTGCTCGACTCTGGTGTCGTCTGCTGTTGAAAATTGTTCTCGGGGAGAGGGCAACATCCTGCAAACTGGTGTTCTGTTTTTGTGCCGGCGGTCTACAAAAGTTTGTTCGATGGTGCTCTCGGGAGGCTGGAAGATCATCGGGTCAGGTCTCGATACCAGGAGCCTGGCAAGTAAAGATGCCAGGGGCTATACACGAGCGCCTCCCTTGACAAG
The DNA here is from genome assembly GCA_964637145.1 of uncultured Burkholderiales bacterium. GTDB lineage: Bacteria > Vulcanimicrobiota > Xenobia > Xenobiales > QWHO01 > QWHO01. The sequence continues at coordinate 2,889 of CAZWUN010000322.1, read as the reverse complement.
CTCTCATCGGCCTGATCTGTGACGTTTCGTATTGCCCTGAGGAACAGGCTGGACGCTTCCCAGCGTGCTCAGCTGCCAGTCAGGCTCCCTGCTTCCTGCTAGACTGAAAGGCGGAATGGAGGGATAATCTACCCAGGTATCCTTTCGAACCGCCACTGGAGGTTTCCAAGGTTGGCTTTCTTGATGCTCGGCATGTCATCTATCGGCCAGATGATCGCCAACTCTAACAGCAACCTCAATCTCACCAACCTGCCGGGCAAGCCAGGGACCGGGTCCCTTTTGGATGGCTCGAAGGGCCCTGATATCTCGAAACTGGTGGCTTCCGACAAGTTAAAGACCGGCTACGAGAGTATCCTGCGCGATATCCCACGTGAGACGATCCTGACTCCCAAGCCTCTCTTCCCGGAGCCCAGGAACGAGAGCAGCCTCGCGGATACGATGCGAGAGGCGCAAAAGAATGCCGAGCTCCACCAGGAACGGGAGGTTCAGACCCGTAGGCAGACGGAGACCGTTGCCCGTCGCAACGAGATGCTCGAACGCAGCCAGCAGTTGGCTGATCGATGGAATGCGGTGGTCTCATCGGGCTCCCGCGCTGATGCTGAGGCCCTTCACCGCGAGGCCAGTGAGCTCATGGCCGAGTTGGGGGGATTTGAGCAAGACTCTTTCAGTGCGGAAAATCTCCAATTTCTCCGGAAGCTGAGCCAGGCTGGACAGAACCTGTCCAAGGAGTTCGAGCAGCAGCCTCCCAAGGAACAGGCCCAGCAACCTGCCGTGCAGCGCGATCAGAGTCTGGACACGGTCGCCAAGCGGGTTTTGCCCGAGCCAACTGATCAGAAACAACCGGAGCCCAGGTCGCCAGCCAGCGAGGGCTCTCAGTTGGAGTTGCCCGGAGGTCAGCGCACCAAGGACGGTCAGCGGGTTCACCTTCCGCAGCCTCAGACTCCCCCCGAGAAGTTCCTGGAGCGCGGATTCACCGCCCACCCCAGCACTCTGCCCGAGTCCGCCAGGCCAAAGGACAACCGCGAGCCAATCAAAAGCGAACCTGCCTCGGGGCACGAGGAGTCCGAAGGGGGAGTCAAGCGCACCCAGTCAGGTGTTCCCGAGAAGGTTCACGGATCCAAGGGCCAGAGCCGCGATTCGAGCCAGAATCAGAGCTTTGATCGCCCGGCAGACGAGTCTCCCGCTCCTCGGGCCGAAAAGCTCGCCCCGCGGGCCGATGCTGGCAAGCCCGCTCCCACGCCTGAGCCCGCCCCGCGGGCCGATGCTGGCAAGCCCGCTCCCACGCCTG
>CAZWUN010000322.1:0-1501 GCA_964637145.1 uncultured Burkholderiales bacterium | reverse complement strand
TTGCTCCCACGCCTGAGCCGTCCCCGCGAGCCGATGCCGGGAAGCCTGCTCCCACGCCTGAGCCGGCCCCGCGGGCCGATGCTGGGAAGCCTGCTCCCACGCCTGAGCCGGCCCCGCGGGCCGAGGCCGGGAAGCCTGCTCCTACCCCCGAGCCGGCCCCGCGCATCGATGCTGGCAAGCTCCCCACCCCCGAGCCTGGCCCGCGCATCGACGCTGGGAAGCCTGCTCCCACGCCCGAGCCGGCCCCGCGGGCCGATACCGGCAGACCAACGCCTGAGCCGGCCCCGCGCATCGATACTGGGAAGCCTGCTCCCACGCCCGAGCCGGCCCCGCGGGCCGATGCTGGCAAGCCCGCTCCTACTCCAGAGCCTGCCTCGCGCACGGATGCCGGAAAACAAGAGCCGGGGCCGCGCGTTGAGATCGGCAAGCCAGGCAAGCCTGGCGAGGTGTCCCTGCCCACTGGTTCGCCGGTCCTGACTACCGGCAAGACCGCTCCGGTGCAGCCCTCTCCCCCTGCTCCCAACCAGGCTGCTCCTGTTCACGCGGAGGCGAGTCCCCCGGCCGTACCGGTGACTGACGAGGCGCCCCGGCCGAGCCCAGGGCCTCAGCCATCACCAGGCCGGACGGAATCGACTCCTGCCCAGCCTGGTCGGCAGGTCGAGGTGAGGGTCGACCTTGGGGCGCGTCCTACGGATTCGACTCCGGTCGCGGCCCCTGTGAGGGCTGAACTGGCCGGCGCCCAGATCCGGCCGGTGGAGAGTGCGCCCACAACCGAACGATCCTCCCGCAGTGAGAAGAAGGAATCCTCCCGAGAATCCGATGCCCCTCAGTCGGGAGGCAGAGGCGGCAAGACTGTTGGTGTTTCGGCTGGCGGGGGTGAGGGGAGTTCTGACCCCATTCGCTCGATTCAGAAGTCTCTGACTGGTGCGGCGGGGCGTCTGGATGAAGGTGAATCCAAAAAAGAGCCGGTCGCGCGCCAGGATACCCCGCGACAAGAGGGTCGGCCTCAGCCTCCCCCGCGACCCGAGGTCTTGCTCCCGCGCGCCGAAGCTGCCCCTTCGACGCGTCTGGAACCCGCTGTTCTTCGTCCAGAGCCGGTTTCTCCGAGACTGGAGACGGCTCCGGCGGCGACGCCGCCTGCGGTTGTCCCGCGAGTCGAGTCGGCTCAGCCGGAGCCCCACGGCCTCCGCTTGGAACCCGCCCCTCCAACCCGCCCGGAGCCGGCGCCCGCTCCGCGTGCCGAGACCCCGCCCAGCCAGCCAGCGCCCGCTCCGCGCGCCGAGACCCCGGTCAGCCAGCCGGCGCCCGCTCCGCGCGCCGAGACCCCGACCAGCCAGCCAGCGCCTGCTCCGCGCGCCGAGACCTCGGCCAGCCAGCCGGCGTCCGCTCCGCGCGCCGAGACCCCGGTCAGCCAGCCGGCGCCTGCTCCGCGCGCCGAGACCCCGGCCAGCCAGCCTGCGCCTGCTCCGCGTGCCGAGACCTCGGCCAGCCAGCCGGCGCC
>CAZWUN010000321.1:0-6287 GCA_964637145.1 uncultured Burkholderiales bacterium | reverse complement strand
CGCCAGGCCGGCAGCGCGCTCTGCACCGCGTCCTTGAAGTAGGAGTCGAGCAGCAGGTTGACCAGCTTGGGATTGCGGTCATAGGCCGCCTTGATGTTGCCCAGGAAGGCCGAGCGGATGATGCACCCCTCGCGCCACATCAGCGCGATGCCGCCGAAGTTCAGGTTCCACTTGTACTCGACGGTGGCCTGACGGAACAGCATGTAGCCCTGGGTGTAGCTGATGATCTTGGCCGCATAGAGAGCCTGCTCGAGGTCCTTGAGGAAGGCGGCTCTATCGCCGCTGAACTTGCCGTCCGGGCCGTGCAGAACCTTGCTGGCCTCGACTCGCTCTTCCTTGAGAGCCGACAGGTTGCGACTGAAGACGGCTTCCCCGATCAGCGTGAGGGGGACGCCCAGGTCGAGCGAGTTGATCACCGTCCACTTGCCGGTGCCTTTCTGGCCGGCGGTATCCAGGATCTTGTCCACGATGGGGGAGCCGTCCTCGTCCTTGAAGGCCAGGATGTCGCGGGTGATCTGGATGAGGAACGAGTCCAGGTTGCCCTTGTCCCAGCGGTCGAACTCCTGGCTCATCTCGTCGGCCTTCATGCCCAGCGCGTTGGCCATCAGGTCGTAGGCCTCGCAGATGAGCTGGATGTCGCCGTACTCGATGCCGTTGTGCACCATCTTGACGAAGTGCCCGGCCCCGCCTTCGCCCACCCAATCGCAGCAGGGGGTGCCATCGGCCACCTTGGCGGCGATTGCCTGGAGGATCGGCTTGACGTGCTCCCAGGCTGCCGGCGAGCCGCCCGGCATGATGGAAGGGCCGTTGCGCGCGCCTTCTTCACCTCCCGAAACGCCCGCCCCCACGAAGAGCAGGCCCTTGGACTCGAGCATCTCGCAGCGGCGGATGGAGTCCTGGTAGTTGGAATTGCCGCCGTCGATGATGATATCGCCCGGCTCGAGCACCTCGAGCAGCTGGTCGATGGTCGAGTCCACCGCCGGACCGGCCTGCACCATCAGCATCACCCGGCGTGGCTTTTTGAGCGCGTCGGCCAGCTCTTTGAGCGAGTGGGTGCCGATGACCTTCGTTCCTCTGGCCTCGTTGGCCAGAAAGTGGTCAACCTTGGAGACGGTTCGATTGAAGACGGCCACCGTGAAGCCGTGGTCGTTCATGTTCAAGACCAGGTTCTGGCCCATCACCGCCAGGCCGATCAGGCCGATGTCCGCTGTCGCCGCCATGTGTTGCACCCTTTCTCTTTGCCGGAATGGGGGGCGGTTCGCGGTAACTCGGGCGAGCCCTGCGCGGGCGCAGGAACCCGGCTCCCTGGACCCCGCACAGGGCTGAAAGCGGGCGAGCCGAAGCACGAGTCCGGGATGCGACCATTTCGAGCCAGGTTGTACGAGATCGTCTTCGAGGCCGATACGCCCGGCGGGAAGCTCTTCGATCTCGTGCTGATCATTTTGATCCTGATCAGCGTGCTGGCCGTTTGCCTGGACAGTGTGCAGTCGATTCAGGCTCGCTACGGGCAGGAGTTGCTGGTCCTCGAGTGGTGCATCACCATCACGTTCACGGTGGAATACCTGCTTCGGCTCTATGCCGCACCGCGGCCGCTGGCTTATGTGACCAGCTTCTTCGGGATCATCGATATGATTTCTATCCTGCCTACCTATCTGAGCTTGCTCTCGGTGGACTTCCACTACGTGATGCTGGTCCGGGTGCTCCGTCTGCTGAGGCTGTTTCGAGTTTTGAAACTTACTCAGTTCGTGCTGGAAAGCGAAGTCCTGTGGCGTGCCCTGGTGGCCAGCCGCCGAAAGATAACCGTCTTTCTCTTCACGGTGATGACCGCGGTGGTGGCCGTGGGGGCTTTGATGTTCGTGATCGAGGGCCCTGAGAATGGTTTTACCAGCGTGCCGGTCTCCATCTATTGGGCCATCGTCACGCTCACGACGGTCGGCTACGGGGACATCTCACCCCAGACTCCGCTGGGACAGGTGATCGCATCGCTCGTGATGGTGCTGGGTTACGGGATCATCGCGGTCCCCACCGGGATTGTGACCGTCGAGCTCTCAGCCGCCTCGCGAACCGGTTCGGTCAGCACCCAGGTATGCCCGGGTTGCATGTTCGAGCAGCATGACAACGACGCAACTTACTGCAAACATTGCGGAACAGCCCTGTGACTCTTCGAAGTCAGTCCAGGCTTTGACGTACCTCGCGGACCAGGTCCAGGGCGCTCAGCTGGCCGACCAGACGTCCCTCTTCGGTGACCAGAACTCGATGGATGCGAAAGTTCAGCATCGTATCCAGAGCCAGCTTCAGGTCTGCGTCGATGTCCACCGAGCAGACCAGAGTCGTCATGAGATCTTTGGCCTGGGCGGGTTCGTCCGGAACCTTGGGGCGGGCCGACCCGTTGCCTGCCAGGTAGGCCGCCAGGTCGGAAGCCGAAATCACTCCCACCACCTCACCTGCCTCGTCCAGCACCGGGGTGCTGGAGATGAGGTGCTTGCTGAGGAGTTGAGCCACCTGAGATACGGTGGTCGTCGGTTTCACCGTAATCAGGTCCCGGGTCATCATCTCACGAATGCTTCTCATAAGTACACCTCTCTGAGCGCCTGGGCGGGGCGCTTGTTTGCGGCCGCACGCGTCCTATCCTCCCAGCACTGTGCCACGAAGCGAGGAGCCTGGCACTGATCCGGATCACGTAGGGTCCGCCCGGGGTCGGGGGCGAACCGGCGACTCGATGCTCGAGCAGATGGATGCTTCCACACTCAACAGCAAGGTGCTCGCGGGAGGGCACCTTGGACGTCGCGAGATCTCCTACCTGATCGGCACACGGGTCCAGGACCTCAGCGTGGAGGCGCGGGCGGCCCTGATCGATCGCCTGCAGCGTGGCTTCACCACGGCCCATCGGGAGAAGGCCATCCGCGACCTCTTTTTGGCCACCCGAGGGCCCGATTTGACCCGGCTCAAACGCTTGATCGACCGGGGGCCGGACCACCGCGACCTGGTTCAGTTGCTCTATCACGATATCGACCTGACCGCGGTCCGCCAGGAGATCCTGGATCATTTCCAGCGAGAGGCCAGCTTGCACCCGTGCGCCGAGGTGAAGGTCCTGAGTGATGTGGACGACACCTTCTACAGCAACTGGGTGGATCCGCGCTATCCGCCCCGCACGGTTTATCCCGGCGTGGTCCAGCTTTACCGTGAGCTCGAGGGCCGTGAGATCGGGGACATCGTCTTCCTGACCGGACGTCCGGGGGAGCGGTCGGGCAAGCTCAAGCGGATGTTTCGGCGACGACTGGGCGCGCTCGGGGCGCCCGAGGCGAGCATGCTGACGGGGAGCTTTGTGCACCAGTTCGTGCACCCGTGGGTCTTCTCGCGCAAGTGGAGGAACTTCGAGCGCTACCGCGCCCTTTTCCCGGAGATGCCGATCGTGATGTTTGGAGATAGCGGACAGGCCGACCCGGAGTTCATCGGCCAGGCGCTGGAGCGTTTCTCCGACCACGTGAAGGCGGGCCTGGTGCACCGGGTCAAGCCGCTCAATCCCGAGCGGATGGCCCGTTGCCAGGAGCAGGGAGTGTTCCTCTTCGATACCTACGTGGGCGCGGCCGCGCGCTTGCACCAGCTCGGCCTCCTGCCCCGGGAGGGGCTGGAGCGGGTCTGCAGCGCGGCCCAGGAGGACCTCGGCCGCATCCAGTTCCCGGACGAGGCGATGAGGCAGGCGCGCCAGCGCGAGCTGGCAGACGATCTGGCCAGGGCAAATCAGGGCTTAAGCTCGCCCACCCAGTCGTAAGTCGGCCGCACGCGACCATCGCGCAGGCGGATGCCTTCGGGCGACCGGCCACCCTGGCCGCGACAGCTCAGCTCCATCACGCCTACTTCGGCCAGAGGACGGACCTCCTCGGGCCGCGACCGGCCATCCTGGTCCAGGTCCGTCCAGAGCGCCAGCCCCTCCAGCTCGCGGCCCTGCAGCCGCCCGTCCAGATTGTCGTCCAGACAAGAGAGGGCCCGATAGCCGTCCTCCCACAGCACGAAGAAGGTGGTGTTGCCGAAGAGCTGCATCCCCGAAGTGATGGGCCTGGAGCCCGGCGCCCAGACCAGCCAGGCCGCCCGGGTGGTGGGCCAGCCCCAGCGCCGGGCCAGGCCCGAGCCGTCCAGGTCGAAGGCCACCGGGCTGGCCGGATCGACCAGCTCCTCCAGCGTCAGCCCGTCCTCCAGGGGCACCAGCAGGGGGGTGACCGCCCGGGGCAGGCTGGCCACCTGCTGGCATTTCTGCTCGAGGTCGGCCAGCTCGGCGGCGTCCCTGGCGGGGTCGAGCAGAAGCTTGAGGTAGCGGCCGGTCTCCTCGGTCACGGTGGTGCCAAAGAGCGGCGTCCGGTGCGTCTGCTCGCGTTGGTAGGCCTGGCGGAACGCCTGGCGCAGATTCTCACGGGCCCCTTCGGTTTGACCGGCCTCCAGCTGACACCAGCCCAGGCCGAGCAGTGCCACCAGCAGGTCGGGGTCGAGCTCGAGCGCATTGCGGTAGGCAGTCATGGCTGCTTGAAGGTGAGCCAGGGCTTGCCTCTTCTGCTCGGCCGAGTCGGCCGGCAACACCTTGCGAGGAGGCAGGTCGGTGCCCACGGGAAACTCGGGGCGGTAGCGCAGGTTCACGGTCAGGGTCGGGGTCTTGGTGGCGTAGGCCACAACATGCGCCCGGGCCAGCTCGAACCAGCAGCGGGCATCCTGTGGCTGGGCCTGGCAGCGGGCCTTCAGGTTGCGCACCAGGCGCTCCACCGGCACCTCGACCAGCTCCTGAGGAACCGGCACGGCCAGCAGGGCGGAGGTCAAAAGCAGGATGATGGCCACAGCGCGCACGCAACTCGCGGTTTCGGAGCAACCGATCCCGTTCCTCCCGCAGGCGACCCGACTCCCAGCCCGAATCAAGCCTGCATGTCCGAAGACAAGCTCAGGCGTCGTGAGTTCCTGGCCGACCTTCTGTTCACGGGCACGGCTATCAGTCTGGCCAGTTTGCAGGCGGCGGCTCAGAAGCCCTCGCCCACGCCCAGGCCATCGCCCACGCCATCGCCATCCCCGAGCCCCACTTCGGCTCCCCTCCCACCCGGGGCTCCAGTCGCGCCTCCCACCGGGGGCAAGCCGCTGCCTCCTCGCTGAGCCTTCCTCCCACAGCAGACAAGGGCCTCAAGAGCTCTTGAGCTGGCGGGTGAACACGGTGGCAAAGCTGATGGCGGCCGCCTGCCAGAACCAGACGCTGGTGGCCAGGAAGGCAAGACCGAAGAGCAGCCCTAGAAAGCTCAAGGCCAGGGCCGCCAGGGCGATGCTCCAGGCGTGCCAGTAGGCCAGACCTCCCTGGGCCACTCGGCTCAAGGCTCGCACGGGGTCAAAGATCTCTCGCGGGTCGAACTGGCGGCAGTAGTGAGTCATGAAGCCCGGGATGGCGATGATGGCCCCCAGCATCAGGGCCGGCGCCAACTGGCGTTGCCCCAGTCCGAGGGCCAAGAAACCTGGGGAGAAGTAGTAGAGCATTCCGGCGAAGGTCACCACCCCGTTCTTGAAGAGGCGCGGGTAGTTTTGCCAGGAGGGCCAGGGAGCCTCGCCGCGATGCATGCGGTGGACCATCTCCACCCGGTGTCCCATGTTCAAAAGCCAGCCGATCCCGGGCAGCAGGAGCAGCAGGCAGGCTCCCCAGAGCACCTCGCGGCGGGCCTGCTCGTTCTGAAGAGGGAATCGAAACGAGTTGCTCAAGCTCAGCGGGCAACCGACATCGACTCGCTCTCTCTCGGCCCAGACCAGAAAGCTCTTCAACCGCGCACCTTCACGGGTACGCGCACTCCTCCCACCACCACCGAGCCCTGGCGAACCTCCAGGCCGCTTCCGCCCTCTGGGCTCGTTCCCAACTTGCCCACCTCTTTCAGCTCGTTGAGCTGCAACTCCCAGCGGTCGAGCGTGTCGCGCAGCAGGGCCTGCTGATCGCTCTTGTCCTGCAGAAAGACGCCGGCCCCGAACAGCCCGCTCATCAAGACCGAGTTCACGATGCCGACAGTGGGGGCCAGCTTGGCCGTGACCATGAGGGCCAGCATGTTGACCGCTCCGCCCCCGAAGAGCAGCATGGACCGATCGCGCATCTTCTTGCCCTGCAGCTCGGAGGCGGCCCGCATGCTATCCAGGGTCTCACCCACGGCCCCGCGCACCCGCTTGAGGTCTTCCTCGACCTGTTTTTGGGCCCCGGGATGGCCGGCCAGGCCCCCTTTGACGCTTTCGAGCAGCTCGATCAGCTCGGCCCTGGTGGCTGTGCTGTCGCCCTGGGCCAG
>CAZWUN010000320.1:0-6341 GCA_964637145.1 uncultured Burkholderiales bacterium | reverse complement strand
TCACCTACCAGACCGCCTACTTGAAGGCCAATTACCGTCAGGAGTATATGGCCGCTCTCCTGACCAGCGTCGTGTCCAGCATCGAGAAGGTCAGCTTCTTCATCGCCGAGTGCACCCAGAGCGGAATCTCGGTTCTCCCTCCGGACGTCAACGAGTCCATGGTGGAGTTCTCGGTGGTGCCGGCTGGCATCCGCTGGGGCCTGGCGGCCATTCGCAATGTGGGCGAGGGAGCGGTGGAGAACCTGTTAGAGGCGCGCCAGAAGGACGGCAAGTTCCTCGATCTTGCTGACATCTGCGCGCGAGTCGACCTGCGGGTTTGCAACAAGCGCATCCTGGAGGGCCTGATCAAGGCCGGGGCGATGGATTCGTTCGGCGAAACGCGGGCCACCCTGCTTCACAACCTGGACGCCTGCATCGAGTATGGCCAACGCCTGGCCAGGGATGAGTCCAGCGGACAGTTCGGTCTGTTCGACGCTATCGGTGAGAGCAAGGTCAGCTTCGCCCAGATGGGTCCCAAGAAGTGCCCAGAGATGGACAAGAAGACCCTGCTCAACTGGGAGAAGGAGATGCTGGGGGTCTATCTGTCCGACAACCCCCTGTGTGAGGTGAAAGACGTTCTCAAGGCGCGGGCCAGCCACGTGATCGCCGAGTTGGGCTCGGTGGAAACCGGAGCCAAGATCAAAATCGGTGGACTGGTCACCTCGGTGCGCAAGATCGTCACCCGCTTCAAGACCACCATGGCCTTCGTGCAACTGGAAGACTTCACGGGCTCGATCGAGGTCAGCCTGCGACCCCAGGCATACGAGAAGTTTGGCGTCCTTCTGCAGGACGGAGCCATGCTGCTCGTGGAGGGCACAACCGAGACCCGCCAGCGGCGTCAGGATAGCGAAGAGGAGGAAAATCCCGGCGAAGAGGTGAAGGTCCAGGCCGAGTCGATCCTTTGTCTGGAGCGCCTCGCAGGGGCTGAAGCAAGGCGGAATGGAGCCCAATCGACCGAAGGCCGAACGGGTATCCACATACGTGTGCAGATGTTCCAGAGCGATTCGCTTCCGCGACTGCGAGACATCATTCAACGCAATCGCGGGGATCGAGAAGTCTATCTGCATTTGACGAGCCCGCAGGGAGAGACCGTCATGATGCTCTCGGCCCCCTTCACCGCAAGAGAGGGGACGGGGCTGGAACGTGAGGTCCACTCGCTGCTCGGGGAAGAGGCCCTCTGGGTCTGCTGACCCGAAATCGGGTGGAGGGGAGTTAGAGCGTGCCGAGTCGGCGAGATAACCTGACCAACCTGCTCCATGAGGAGTATCTCGAGGAGGGTCTGGAAGACGAGATGTCCCGGGCGCGGCGCTTCGGCCGCGACCTTTCGCTGCTGTTGCTCGAGCCGATTATCCCCGAGAAGCTCAAGCCCGACATGCTTTACGTCGTCCTGAAGGCGCTGGCCCGGTTGTCGGCCAAGACCACCCGACAGGTCGACGTGGGAGTCCGCTGGGGCCAACAGCTCCTCTATGTGCTGCCCGAAACGTCTGATGAAGGGGCGCGCGTGGCCTCCGGCAAGATCGCCGAAGCTTTTGCCCGCCTGAGTTTCACTGAGCCCAATACCGGCGAGCAGTTCCCTGGCCGCATCCGCTCCTCCGTCGTAATCTACCCTCGCGATATCGAAGATCGCAAGGCCCTGCTCGAGAGCCTGCGTGACAATCTGAAGGATGTCCCGGTGGCTGAGCCACCTGCCGGGGAAACGACGCCGGCTGAAGAAGTTCCAGCCGCCTCCTCCGAAGGCTAACCAGGTAAAGTGCTGAAGATATTGCAGTAACTCGCGCCGAGAGAGACCTGTATGGAGGCGCCCCCGAAGGATAGGCAAATCCTTCAGCACATAACGCTCTGCACCGTCTGAAGATACGCGCCGGCACTTGCCGCGCTTTTTGAAAGTCCAACCCTTGTTGACTTCAGGAGTCCCTGGGTCTTCTCTTGCGGCTCTTCAGCGGCGGAGGCCCCAGTCTTCGTTGCAGATAGGTCTGGGCTACGCCCCAGCTGTATTCCACCGGTCTCACCCACTCCGTTTCCCAGCACAACCTGGGGAGTGGACTTGAGACCACCAGGGCGCGCGCCCCGGCAGGGGCCTCCACCATGGTGGACTGAACCTGTCTCCACGACTCATTCTCAAGGCATGTGGCTGAAAGAAAATACAGCGTGCCCTCGGGCAATGGACCGGGGCGAAAATCCCGCTGCTCAAAGCTCACCTGGTCCTCCACCGCTAGCGAATGAGCCAACCAGCGGGCCCGGCCCACGAAAGTGGGCAACACCTCCAGGCCGATGCCCCGGGCCCCGAATGCCAGCGCAGCCAGCAACAGTGTCTGTCCCCGCCCGCATCCCAGGTCCACCAGCGTGTCGGAGGGCCCGACGGAGAGCTCACTCAACAGCCGGTAGGCGGTCAGGAGCGGCGTTTCACCAAAAGTCACGTCACTTTGAGGCAAGCCGGAGGCCTTCAGCTCCCGCCGGCAGACCATGAAAGGCGGGTCGAGCAGATAGCTGAGGTTGAGCCCGCTCTTGAGGCGCCACCACCAGGCGCATCGACCCAGCAGGGCCACTTCGCGCAGATTGAGACGCGCATTGTAAAGACTGTTCTCGACCCCTACTCCAAGCAAGGTGAAAAGCTCGCGCGGGCTCATCGGAGGAGTTTACACGGCTCGAAAGGGGGCCCTGCTTGACCGGGTCGAAGTGTGCTCCGATGCGGATGGTGGTTAAGGTGGGCACCCGGGTCGTGCTGCATTCCGATGGCTACGCCAACGGAGAGGTGCTCATGCCGCTGGCGCGCCAGATTTTAACCCTGCGTGCTCAAGGTTGCGAGGTCATCCTGGTCAGTTCGGGGGCGGTAGGGCTGGGGCGGGCCAGCTTCAAACCCCGAGGCGAGGAGACCATGGCCCAGAAGCAGGCCCTGGCCGCCCTGGGCCAGGTCGAGCTCATGCACATGTACAAGCGCCTCTTTGAGTTGCTGAACATCCCCGTGGCCCAGGTTCTGCTCACCCGCGACGACCTTGACGCACGCGAGCGCTACCTCAACGCCCGCAACACTCTGCAGGCTCTGCTGCGGGCCGGAGTTCTACCTATCATCAACGAGAATGACTCTGTTGCCACTGACGAGATCAAGTTCGGAGACAACGACATCCTGGCCGCTCTGGTGGCCGGACTGGTGGACGCCGATCTGGTGGTCAACCTGACTCAGACCCGAGGCCTGCTGGGCACCGACGGTGAGGTCGTCAGGCGGGTCGAGCGCATTGACGAGGTGGTTCGACTGGTCGACTCCAGCCTCTCTGCTGGGGGAACCGGAGGGATGTTGAGCAAACTGGAGGCAGCCCGGGCGGCACTCGACTTCGGCACCCGCATGGTGATTGCGGCAGCTGCTGAAGACGATGTGTTGCTCCGACTGGCTCGGGGGGAAGAGCTGGGAACATTGTTCCAGCATGAGGGAGGTCGGCTGGGCGGGCGAAAACGCTGGCTGGCGGCCGCCAGCTGCAAAGGAGGACTCCACATCGACGCCGGAGCTGCTCGCGCCCTGACTTCACGCGGCAAGAGCCTCCTGGCGGTGGGGATCAAAGAGGTCACAGGCCAGTTCCAGGTCGGCGAGCTTGTAACCCTGGTAGGCCCTGACCTGCTTGAGCTTGGACGGGGCCTCACCAATCTGAGCAGCGAGGAGATCCAGCGCGCAATCGCAGAATCTTCTGGCAAGCGCAGTTCGCCCGAGGTCATCCACTGCGACAACCTCGTGATCCACCGCCAGCCGCGCGCCAAGGAGGCCCAACCATGCTGAAGCTCAGCCCGGTCCGAGAGCAAGCCGTGAGGGCCAGAGCTGTCGCTCGCCAACTGGCCATCCTCAGCACCGGACGGAAGAACGCTGCCCTGGCAGCCATGGCCAGCCAGCTACGGGCTTCCCAGGAAATCATTCTTTCAGCCAACCAACGCGATCTGGAAGCCGGACAGCAACAAGGCATGAGCAACGCCTTGATGGATCGGCTGCGGCTCACCCCCCAGCGCATTGAATCGATGGCTTCTGGCACCGAAGAGGTGATGCGACTGGCCGACCCGATCGGCCTGATGGAGGGCTGGACCCGCCCCAATGGCCTGGAAATCCGACGCATGCGGGTGCCCCTGGGAGTGCTGGCCATGATCTATGAAGCTCGACCCAATGTCACGGTGGAGGCCAGCAGCCTGGCTTTCAAGGCCGGCAACGCCTGCCTGTTGCGCGGCTCCTCTTCGGCCCGTCACTCCAACCTGGCCCTGGTGGACCTCCTCCAACAGGCCCTGGGCAAGGTCGGGCTACCTCCTGAGGCGATTCAGGGAGTGGCCGAAGCCGGTCGCGAGTCGGTGGACGAACTGGCTACCATGACGGGCCTGGTCGATTGCATCATCCCGCGCGGCGGTCACGAGCTGATCCAGCGGGTCATCTCGACGGCCACCGTGCCCGTCATCGAGACCGGCGTGGGGAACTGCCACCTCTATGTTCACGAAGATGCCGACCTGGCGATGGCCCTGTCCATTCTGGACAACGGCAAGACCTCCCGGCCAGCTGTCTGTAACGCCCTGGAGACGCTGTTGGTGCACCAGGCCGTGGCCGAGCGCTTCCTTCCCCTGGTAGGCGACCGGCTCAGCGCCAAGAACGTGGAGCTGCGCGGTTGCCCTCTTACTTGCCAGTTGCTCCCGGAGGCCCGCTCCGCCACCGATCGCGACTGGGATACCGAGTATCTCGAACTCATCCTGGCAGTCCGCATCGTGGACGGGCTCGACCAGGCCCTCGAACACATAGCCCGGCACGGAACCTCCCATTCCGAAGCGATCGTCACCACCAGCCTGGAAGCGGCTCGTCGCTTCCAGAGAGAGGTGGACGCCTGCGCGGTCTACGTGAATGCCTCCACCCGTTTCACCGACGGCGGCGAGTTCGGATTCGGGGCCGAGATCGGCATTTCGACCCAGCGGATGCACGCCCGCGGGCCTCTGGGCCTGAACGAACTGACCACCACCAAATATCTCATCGACGGCGACGGCCAGATACGCATCTGAAGCTCGCCTGCGCCCTTCTCACCCTGCTCCTGCTGACGGCAACTGCTCTGGCCGAGCAGTTGGAGGGCGTGGCACTGGCAATCACGCCGCGCTCAATCACCCTTCGAGCCGTCGATGGTCGGCGCCTGACCATTCCTGTGAGCCCCCGTGCCGTCTGGACGGGAGACCGAGCGCGCTATCGGCGAGGCGACAGGCTGACCTTGCGGCTGGATGGCGCAGGGAACGCCAACTGGCTAAATTTAAGCGACCGCGAGCAAGTGTCGGGCCGCATTCGAGCGGTTCAACCCGGACGCAGGGAACTCACCCTCGAGACCCCGGGCGGACCAATCCGCATCCGCATCCTCAAGGGCTCGGTACTCTTCAAAGACGGACAGGTGGGAAACTGGCTCGAGCTCCACGAGGGAGAGAACATAACCGTCTCGGGCCAATCGGGAGATGGCTTCTTGGCAAGCTCGATCTTCGATGCCACGAGCTTCGTAGTCCACGAGTTCGAAAGTGAGCACGGAGTACTTCTGGCTCAGGGTATCGTGAGCTCGGTCAACCCCTCCTCCCTCCAGGAAGGGACGCTGAGCCTTGGGAACGTGAGGATCCACTACGATCCCGAGACCCGCTGGCAACTTGGGGCCAGGTTCACCCGGCCAACCGACTTCCAGGGAATCGAGGCCCTGGTCTTCGGACCGCCAGGCCGAGCTCGGATGGTGGTCAGCCGAAGGGCCATACCTTTTGTCTATGAGACCCTGATTGCCAGGCGCCAGTAAATAAAGGGGGGAGAGTACGCGGCAGAAGAAAGAAAGGCCCTCTTCCATTCCTGGAAGCGGGGCCTTTCTTCCTAACCTGACCTGGAACCAATCGCCCTTACTGGCGGAAGGTATCCTGCGGAATCGGCTCGGCGATCACCGGATCGACGGGGTCCCAAACAAGCATCTTGAGATCCCAGTTCATGTCGGAGGCACACTCAATCTTCACCACGATGCGCTCATAATCGTTTCCATCGCGGGGAATGCTATAAGACTGGCCACACCGAAACTCATGGAGTTCGCCAAGAAGCTTCATATCGGGAGTATAGAAATAGATGTGAAGCTTTTCCGGCCGCAGCGAACGATAGCCAATGCCGAATAGAGTTTCCCATCCATTGATCCCTTCGGGGACCAGGTCGAATCGAGCCGACTCGATCATCCAGTACTTCGCATTATGAATATCGAAAGTCACGTAGCTTCTCGGATACACAAAGAAACTCGTGGTGCGAGAGGGGTACTGATACAGCTTATAGCGGTAAGGACCCCACTCTG
>CAZWUN010000319.1:0-6342 GCA_964637145.1 uncultured Burkholderiales bacterium | reverse complement strand
CCACCACCGCGGTGGGGGTGAACATGACCCCGTTCTTGACCAGGAAGATGTTCTCCGAAGTGCACTCGGTCAAAAAGCCGTTGCGATCGAGCATCACCGCCTCGGCGCAGCCAGCCTGGATGGCCTCGATCTTGGCCAGAATATTGTTGAGATAGTTCAGCGACTTGATGCGGGGGCTCAAAGTATCGGGGGCGTTCTTGCGGGTGGAGGCCACCATCAGCCGCAGGCCTCGCTCATAAACCTCGGCCGGGTACAGCTTGATCTTGTCGGCGATGATGATGATCGAAGGCCGGGCACATTTACGCGGATCCAGGCCCAGATCGCCAACTCCCCGCGTCACACACAGGCGAATGTAGGCATCACGCAGCTCGTTCTTGCGCAGGGTCGTGAGCACGTCCTCGCGCATCTGCTCCAGCGGCACCGGCATTTCCAGCAGGATAGAGCGGGCCGAGGCGTACAGCCTCTCGAGATGCTCCAGGTGGCGAAAGACCCGGCCGTTATAGGCCCGAATGCCTTCGAAAATGCCATCCCCGTAGAGAAGGCCGTGATCCCAGACCGAAACCCTGGCGTCCTCCTTCTCGTGATACTTTCCGTCAATATAAACTAAAGGCATAGCGCCTCCTTCGCGAGACTATGAAAGGAAACCCGACCCCACCCCCACCAACTCTCCGGGGGCCCGAGGCACAACCTGTGCGCTGGCTCGGTTCGCTTTCTACACGCAGGCACGAGGGTCCTGGCAGGCAGGAATTGCGGTCTCCAACGGCCAACCCTGGTTTTCATGGCGCGGCTCCCGCACCGTGGTTCTGCTCCCGAGGAGGCCCCAACCAGGGTCTGGGTGCAGGCATTCAAGGCATCGCTGCTGGTCTGCCTCACGCTCATCCTGCTCTGCGCGACCGCTCTCTACCTGGCCGATGGACGACGCATTCCCATCGGAAGCGGCGGCGTCACCGTCCTGCGCGACGTGAACGGGCAGCCTTATCTGGTGGTCGACCGGCGCAAGGCCCCGGGAATGATGGTGGCTCTCGACCTGTCCCAGGTCAGCCTCCAGGTTTACACCGGAGCCATCCACTTCTAATTCGAGCATGAAGGTTACCTGTCTTCCCGAATCGGTGGTGGACGCCGCCCACCGCACCAGGCTGCTCGACACTCCCCCCGAGGAAGCTTACGACCGACTGACCCGCCTGGCTTCACGAATGCTGGGGGTGCCGGTGGCCCTGATCACCATCCTCGACCATGATCGCCAATTTTTCAAAAGCTCCTGCGGACTGGCCGAGCCTTGGAAAACCCGGGCCCAGACACCGCTCAGCCACAGCTTCTGTCAGCACGTGGCCATTCGCAACGAGCCTCTGGTGGTGGAGGACGCTCGCGAGCATCCCCTGGTCAAGGACAACCTCGCCATCGCCGACCTGGGCGTGATCGCCTATCTCGGCGTGCCCCTCCAGCTCAGCGGGGAGGCTCCCTTCGGGGTGCTCTGCACCATCGACCAGAATCCACACCACTGGAGCGAGGAAGATGTGCACACGCTCACCGAGCTGGCGCACCTGGTGCTGGGCCAGGTCGAGCTGCAGCGGATGGCCCGCCAGCTGGGCGAGCTTTGCGAGCGCCAGAGCGAGTTCATCGGCATCGCGGCCCACGACCTGCGAAATCCGCTGACCGTGATCATGGGCTACTCGCGCTTTCTGCAGAGCGACAAAGCCAGCATCGGGGCGCGAGAGCGCCCCATGGTCGACAGCATTGTGGAGAGCAGCCGCTACATGCTCAGCCTGGTGGAGAATCTGCTCGACCTGGAGGCTCTCAAGGGTGGACGGCTGCGCCTCGAGCTCGAGGAAGTGGACCTGGCAGAGATGCTGACCAAGATCTCGCGCCAACAGGCCCCCATTGCCGAGGCCGCCGGTCTCACACTCGAGCTGGTGGTCTCTCCAGTAAAAGTGCGCGGCGATCGAGCCAAGCTCGAGCAGGTGGTCAACAATCTGCTAGGCAACGCCGTCAAGCACTCGCCCCCAGGCACGACCATCCGGTTGGAGGTCAACGCTCAAGGCCGACTCTGCGTGCGCGACCAGGGCAGCGGCATGGACGAGGAGACCTTGCGCACCGTCTTTCAGCCCTTCACCCGCGGCAAGGAGAAGAAAGGCCGAGGCGCCGGGCTAGGGCTGGCCATCGTGGAGAGCATCGTGGGGGCTCACGGAGGTCGCATCGAGGTGGATTCGACCCCGGGTCAGGGGAGCTGTTTCACGGTTGTGCTGCCAACCACGGCGTGAGAGTCGGGATCTTCACCAACGCCTATCGGCCGATCATCAGCGGGGTGGTCAACTCGGTCGATCTGATCCGCAAGGGCCTGCTCTCGCAAGGCCACGTTCCCTTCATCTTCGCTCCCCGCTTTCCGGGTTACCGCGAGGCCCACGCCGGAGTCTACCGCTTCTGCTCGCTCTCACTCTCACGCCAGGTCAAATTCCCTCTCCCCTGCCCCTACTCGCCCGCGCACTTCGCGCGCATTCCGCGCCTCAAGCTCGACGTGCTGCATACCCACCACCCCTTTCTGCTCGGACGCACCGCCATCGGCTTTGCCGACCGCCTGAGAATTCCGCTGGTATTCACCTTCCACACCCAGTACGAGCAGTATGCCCACTACATCCCCTTTCAAAAGAAGCTCGTGCAGGCCGTGGGCCGACGCCTGGTGGTCGACTATGCGTCCCGCTGCGACCTGATCGTGTGTCCCTCGCCGGTGATGCGCGAGGTCATCGAGCGCGACTACCGCATCAGCACCCGGTTGGAGGTGCTGCCCAACGCCATCGATCTCTCGTCCTTCGAGAACGTACAAAGAACGGGCAGCCTTGGGTTCGGCGAGGATGAGGTGGTGGCCCTCTACGCCGGTCGCATCGGCCTGGAGAAGAACCTCGAGTTCTTGCTGCGGGCCTTCGCCCGGGTCGACTTTCCTCGGGCCCGCCTGGCCATCGTGGGAGACGGTCCGGTGCTGGGAAGCCTGCGCCGATTGGCCAGCGAGCTGGGCCTGGAGAGTCGGGTGCGCTTCACTGGCCGCGTCGACTACGCCCACATGCCGGGCTACTATGCCGCCGCCGACTTCTTCGCCATCACCTCCACCACCGAGGTGAAGCCCCTGGTGGTGCTCGAGGCGCTGGCCAGCGGCCTGCCGGTGGTGGCCGTGGCCGCCTGCGGCACTCAGGACACCCTGACCCACGGTCAGGACGGCCTGCTCAGCGAGTGCGACCAGGGCGCCTATACAGCCCTGCTTCAGCAGGCCTTCAGCCAGGCCGAGCAGCGCCGGACGATGGGCGAGCAAGCCCGGCTGACGGCCCGCGAGTTCGCCATCGGGCCCTATGTTCGCCGACTGACGGAGCTCTACGCCAGCCTCTCCAGGCGACGGTAGGGTCCCCTCCTGCGGGGGGCGAAGGCGGCTCTCAGACGATATCGAGAGGAGCCCCCTGGTCGTGAGAGTGATGTTGCCCTTTGTGGCTTTGTTGTGCTTGCTGGTGTGGCCCGCCCTGGCCCAGAACACCGAGCTCGCCGAGAACAACCCGGTGGCCATCGTGACCCAGATCGACGGGAACACGGCCGAGATCAAGCGCCCCGACGGCGAGTGGCGCCCCCTCTACTGGATGGACCTGCTGCGCCCCCAGGATCAAATCCGCACCGGAAATCCAGGCAAGATCGTCGTCAACTTCTTCTTCGACGACCATCTCGAGATCGTCGACCCCGACAGCACCGCCGACGTAGCCTTCAAGAACCTGGTCAAGGTGAGCGAGGGGGGCAGCGTGCGACGCGACCCGGCCCGCGACCGCTCGCGAGCCACCATCGACATCCCCTACATGTTCCTGCGAAAGCTCAAGGGAGCCGACTTCGTGCTGGCCGAGGAGCCCGGGGCGCTCGAGAAGGAGAAGCTCTTCTTGCAGGCCAGCGTCACCAACTGGGCCTATCCTCCCGTCTTCCAGTGGGGCCAGGTAGCCGGCACGCCCCAATATCGGGTGCAGATGTTCAACGAGTGGGACGAGTTCTTGCACGAGTTTCCCAGCAAGGAGACGCGCTGGAAGTTCCCCTACCGGGGGCCCTTCACCATGGCCAAGGCGGGGCTCTACCAGTGGCAGGTGCTCACCCCGCAAGACGAGATCGTGGTGCGCAAGTACAAGTTCTACGTGCTGACGGCCCTGCAGGCGCGCGAGGTGGAGGCGGCCAAGAAGAAGTTCGCCAACCTCAAGGCCGCCAAGAAGGTGACCCGCAGCAACTACACCGATCTGTTCCTCATCTACAACCGCCTCAGCATGGTGGATGACCGGCTGCGCCTGCTGCAGGAGATGTCCTCCATCGACCCGGAGAACCCCCGCATTTACCGCGGATTGGTGCGGGCCTACCTGGACAAGGGCTGCCCGGCCCACGCCAACGAGGCGCTCCAGCGCGAGATCCAGCTGGGCGGGGTGGACGAGATCGAATAGGGCCAGCTCACAGGCGGCCACAAAGCGCCACGCGGTGGTTCTGTTGAACTTGAACGGACGTAACGCTCAAGTGATGTCTACACTTGCGGGCGTAGGGGCCAAACTCAGGTATTGGAAAGCACCCTGACGCAGTTGCTGCCCACGATGTTGAGGCCGTCGCTCTTAGCTGTTTGGACGGGCACTGAATGGGCACCCGGACGGGCCGCGTGTCCGTCAGGGCAACGCCAGGCGAGCGGGCAGCAGCTCCTCGAACGGGAACGGACCCGGGCGTGAGTGTACCACCAGCTGCCAGTTGGCCGGGCGCGGCGTGCGAGCCACCCCGGGCGTGTCGCGCGAGTCTTCCTGGAGTAGCTCCTCCAGGGCTTTGAAGACGCTCACGCCGGCCTGCTCGGAGAGCGTGACCAGCAAGATGGCGTTGGGCACGAGGCCCTCCTTCACCTTGGCCGCCACCTGCTCGTCGTCCAGGGCGCGGGTGGCATCCAGGTGGACCAGGCGGCGGTCGGGGTTGGCCTGCAGCAGGCACTCGAACACGGTGGTCTCGGGTAGCTCGGTACCGCCCAGGATGGCGATGTTGTCGCCCGTGCGGCGCGACTGCACCAGGTAGGCCAGGATGCGCTCTCGCTCTTCTTTGACGTCTACACTCATCGGCTTCTCAACTCACTCAACTTGCTTTGCAGCAAAACGGCCCGAGACGGGCTCGGGCCGATTTGCTGGCGCGGTCCAGGCTGATGCTTAGGCGAACTTGTCGTCCTCTCCTTCGATCTGCTGGCGCACGCAGTCGCTCAGCATGCGGGGCAGCTTCTCGATGTGCGGGCAAAGAACGTTGTCATCGTAGACTCGCTGGACGCTCGAGCAGCCCTCGCCGATGCCCATCCCGATGATGTTGATCTTCGAGCCGAAAGCCTTGTCCCAATCGACGTGGTGGGTGCTCTCGGGGTAGGAACGCTTGATGGAGGCCAGCTCGTCCTGTGAGGCCTTCCCCTCCAGGATGCGCTGGATGGCCATCACATCGGCCGACTTGCCGTCGCCATCGGTGATGACGATGATGGTCTTCTTGTAGTCGGTCTTGCCGGACTTCTGCATCGCCTGGATGGCCACGCAGATGCCGTCGGCGTCGTTGGTGCCGCCCATCATGCCGCTGCCGATGCTGGCCAGCACGCGGTTGCGCTCGGTGACGGTGTACTTCTCCTTGAGCTCCTTGTGAACCTTGGGCTCGTTGGAGAAGCCGATGATGCCGAACTGGATGTCCAGCTCGTCCAGCGCCTCGCTCGACAGGATCAGGCCGCGGATGGCGTTATGCCACTTGTCGCCGCCCATCGAGCCGGACTCGTCGAGCACGAACTCGAACTCGTAGCCGCGCTTGGAGGGCTTGGTGCGCTCGAGCCAGATGTCCGCCGACATGCGGCCGGTGAGATACTCGCTGGCCTCGGCCCGCATCGCGCCCTTGAGAGAGAGCTTCTTACCCTTCTCGGTGGGCTGACGGCTGTACTTCGGCCGGGCGGTCTCGCGCAGGAAGTTGCGCAGCTCGCCCGCGAGCTCGTCGGCATAGGTAGCTACCTGGGAGTGGTAGCGGTCGTAGTCGGTCCGCTCCTTCTCCCACTTGGCTTCCATCTCTTGTTTCATCTTGATCAGCTCTTCCAGGTCGGGAAGAGTGATGTCGGAGGTCTGGCCACCCTGGCCGCCATCGGACTGCTGGCCCTCGGGCGGGGGATCGCCGTGCTTGACCTCGGGCGTGTCGTTCTTGCCCTGGCCCTGCTGACCTTGCTGGGACTGCTGGGACTGCTGCGACTGCTGACCTTGCTGACCCTGCTGGCCCTGCTGACCCTGTTGGGATTGCTGGTTCTGCTGGTTCTGCTTGTTCTGGTTGGAACGAGGAGGCGCATTGCCGCCACGACGG
>CAZWUN010000318.1:0-6392 GCA_964637145.1 uncultured Burkholderiales bacterium | reverse complement strand
TCTACCACGGTCTCGGCCAGTTCGCGCCCGTTGCTCTCGGGGTGGGCCGCCAGCCAGCCCAGGACGTCCACGTGGGGCAACCCGTCTCGACCCACGATCTCCTCCGAGCCAACCAGGTAGTCAGCCCGATCCTTCAACTCGTAAGCCACCTCGAGCTGCCCCATCAAGCAGGCGTCCAGCACCAGCACGTCCGGCTTGAGACCCGATCGCTCCAGGGCCTGGCGCAGCTCGGGCAGTTGCAGGGTGCTTTTGTGGACCTCGTCAAATCCGGTGCCCGTGAATCCCTTGCCGTGGTCGCCCACCACCACCAGGTAACGCTCGGCTGGATAGCGCTCCATGCCCCAGCGCAGGAAGTCGCTCAAGGTGGAGGGCTGGCCGTGGTCCTGGTTGTCGTGCTGGCTGACCACGGTCGATTCCAGGGTCCGCTTGCGGCCCGTTCCGGGTGCCCGGGCCACCTCGTAGCGCCGGGTACCCTCCCAGTCCCCGTCCAGCTTGCTGGGCTTCGGCTTCTCCTCGCGCCGGTGGACCAGATCCTGGGGGCCGCGGGTCAGCTGGGCTACCAGGCGTACTCTGGGGGACGAGCCGACCTGCTCGAGCTCGACCAGGTCGCGGGTGACGTTTGCCTCCAGGTCGTTGTTGCCGTTGAGCAACACGAGCACGGTCCAGTCAGCTTTTCGAGCCGGGGCGACGTACATGCACCGAGTCTATGGCGCTTTCGCGTTGGAGAGGTTGCCGGAATGTTTCCGCGCAGGTTCTGGTCGAGCTTACCCCAAAAATTTTGGCGTACGGCCCTGGCGCGTAGGTATACCTACCTGTCAGACCCGTACCGCCAATTTTCCCGGTAAAGTCGGGCTCTCGACGGTCGAGGATGGGTCGGGTGGGACTTCCGCCGAAAGTTGCAGACGTCGGCCCCCGCGCAGGTGGCGCTCGAGTGAATTTAACCCATCGGATACGCTCCGCTCCTCGGGGCGCATTCTCCTACATCCGAACCCGGCATGGACGAGGCTGCTCGCCGCCGGAACGCATCCGATGGCTTACAGTCCCTCGCATTGACAGTGCAATGAATTCACAACAGGTTGAACTTCGTCGCATCGCCCGTGCCACTTCACTTTGGGAACGTTTCGAAACAAGTTTCGAAACGCACGTTACCTGGCACGGTCAATGCGACGAAGTTTAAATGGGCGCGTTCTCGTAACGGAAGATGTCGTTGGCGAACCCGCCGGTCTGGACGTAGTTGATGATCTGGGAGTAGCGGTCGAGGTTGTCGATGGTGCCGCTCTGGATCACCTGGTTGAGGGTGAGGCTGCCCCGGTTCAGAGCCTGAGTGATGGCTCCGATGGTCTGCACGTCGGTCTGTCCCACCTGCGGGTTGTTGATCAGGTCGCCGTTGCCGGTGCTCTGCAGGAGCCGGCCCAGGCCGGGGTTGTCGTAGAGGCCCGGGCCATTGAACAGGTTGCCCTTGAAGACGGAGGCGACCTGCATGAACAGCTGGGCCTCGGGTGCCATCTGAGGGAAGGCCTGTTGGCCGGCGGCCAGGCCCTGGGCGGACAGGGGATCGGCCCCGATGGCATAAGCGGCAAACTGGGCCGCGTAGTCGCGGGCCACGGCCGCGTGCCACTGAGTCGGATCCTGCACCTGGGCGAAGCGCGTGCCCGCCAGGGCGTCCCGCTGGGAAATGCTGGTCTGCCCCTGCAGGGCTCCACCGGCTCGTTGGGCGGCCAGATAGCTGGCAAACTCGTTCAAGTCGGAGGGACCCTGCATGGCCGGGGCCGAGAGGGTTTGGACGCCAGTGCCTCCGCCCGCGCTGCCGGCGCCATAAGCTCCGCCCGCGCCCGCGGTCCCACCCCCGGCTCCGCCCTGCGGAGGTCCGCCCGGGCCGTAGAGGAGATACTGGCCCAGCGTCAGGGTGCCGTTGCCGTTTCCGGCTCCACCGGCTCCGCCAACTCCGCCCCCGGCTCCGATGCCACCGCCGTAGGCGCCGCCAGCTCCAGCTCCACCTCCGGCAGCACCAGCTCCACCGGCCCCGCCGACGGCTCCTATGCCACCGCCACCTCCGGCACCACCGGCTCCGCCCGCAGCTCCGATGCCGCCGCCACCATAAGCGCCGCCCGCGCCGGCACCACCGCCGGCACCACCGGCAGCTCCGATGCCGCCGCCACCGTAAGCGCCGCCCGCGCCGGCTCCACCGCCAGCTCCGCCAGCCGCGCCGGCTCCACCGCCAGCTGCTCCACCACCGCCGCCGCCGTGATCGCAACCACCAGCTCCTGCCGCGCCAGCGGCTCCGCCACCCCGGGCACCACCGCCGGCATTCCCGGCGTTGCCGGCCGCACCGGCTCCACCGCCCCTGGCACCACCGCCGTAGGCACCACCAGCGCCGCCGGCATTCCCGGCGTTGCCAGCATTCCCGGCGTTGCCAGCGTTCCCGGCGTTGCCAGCATTCCCGGCGTTGCCAGCATTCCCGGCGTTGCCCGCGTTCCCGGCGTTGCCAGCATTCCCGGCGTTGCCCGCGTTCCCGGCGTTGCCGGCATTCCCGGCGTTGCCAGCATTCCCGGCGTTGCCAGCATTCCCGGCGTTGCCAGCGTTCCCGGCGTTCCCCGCATTGCCCGCGTTCCCGGCGCCACCGATGCCGCCCGGTGGCTGGCCCTGGCCAGCGAATTGACCCCAGCCCTGGTTGAGCTGAGTGAGCGACTGCAGCAACTGGCTGAGCATGTTGATGAGGGCACCGACGAGCTCGGGCGGCAGCGCCCCTGGTCCGCCCACGCCACCGGCTGGTTGGCCCAGACCGGGCGCGGCTCCAATCCCAAACGACTGACCCACTCCTCGGGTAGTCGGAGACCCAAGACCGAAGCCACTCAACAGGTCCATCGGATGGGGTTCCCCCTTCGCTCCTGCGGGTCGCGTCCTCGCGCCCGAACGCCATGGGCTGGTTGTGCTGAACCTATCATACTCCCCTCACAGGTCGGGAGTAAGCTTCGAAATCATTAAGATTCTGTTACAAAGGTTACCATTTGCTCATCGCTCAGGCCTCGCCATCGGGCGTCAAACCTGCGCCAGCTCGCTCGATACGAGCGGGCTTGATGGCCACGGCCAGCAGGGCCGTCAAGAGCAGCACCAGCCCGGCCGACAGGTAGGAGGCGCCCTCGCCGCGCGCCTGCAAGAGCCCGTTGCCCCAGACCGGGCCGGTGGCCCGACCCAGGCCCTCGAGAGCACTGGCTGCACCCTGCACGCGTCCCTGCTCGTCGGCCCGACTGGCCTGGCTGACCATGGCCACCAGGCTGGGCGAGACCAGCCCGCTGGCGGCCACCGCCGGAGCCAGGAACAGCAGGAACATTACCGGTTGCTGGGACACCGAAGCCAGGATCAGGGAAACCGAGCCCAGCGACAGGCCCAGAATCAGCACGCGCTTTTCGCCCAGTCGGGATACCAGGCGGCCCACCAGGCCTCCCTGCACGAAGGCACCGATCAGCCCCACTCCGGCCAGCACCAGTCCGATCTGCCCCGGATCCCAGTGAAAGCGGCGCTCGGCGAACAGAGGGAAGGTGGTCTGGTAGACCGAGAGCGAGGCCCAGATCAGGAAATCGACCAGCATGAGATAGGCCAGCGCCGGCTGGGCCAGCACCGCCGGCAGCGAGGCCCAGAAAGGGGGCCGGCGAGCGCTGGTAGCGTGGCGCGTCTCGGGCAACAGGAAGAAGGCCATTCCCGTGGCCACCAGCGAGAGGGCGGCCGCCAGCCAGGCGGGGGCGGACAGGTGGATCTGGAAGAACAGCCCTCCCAGCGCCGGTCCGAGCACGAAGCCCAGGCCGAAGGCCACCCCGATCAGGCCGAAGGCCCGGGCCCGGTTCTGCGGCTCGGTGATGTCGGCGATGTAGGCCCGGGCGGCCGAGATGTTCCCTCCCGAGAGCCCGTCCAGGATGCGGGCGACGAACAGCATCTGGAGGCTCTGGGCCCGGGCCAGCAGCACGAAACTGAGGGCCGTGCCCAGGAGACTGGCGATCATCACCGGTCGGCGCCCCCAGCGGTCGCTCAGATCGCCCAGAATGGGGGCGGCCAACAGTTGGGCCAGCGAGTAGGAGGCGAAAAGCCAGCCGATCTCCCAGGGCGTGGCGCCCATCTTCTGGCCGTAGCTCGGAAGCAGGGGGATGATAATTCCGAAGCCGATGAGCGAGATGAAGATGGTGAAAAACAGCGTGATCAGAGCGCCCTTGCGCTCC
Source organism: uncultured Burkholderiales bacterium (assembly GCA_964637145.1). GTDB lineage: Bacteria > Vulcanimicrobiota > Xenobia > Xenobiales > QWHO01 > QWHO01. Next base: position 2,181 of record CAZWUN010000318.1, on the reverse strand, counting down.
TTGGGGGTGGCGTCGATACCGATGGGGCGGCCCATGAGGGGGCGCAGATTCTCCCCCGGGGGGCCTGGACCTTCGTTGGTTACAAAGTAACTTACCGTTCACCCGTTCGGGATGCCTCCCTGATACGCTCGGGTGGCTATGAACGTGAAGACCAACCCTCCCCCCTCCTGGCGTGTGCAGCGATATCGCGACGGCGACGACGTGCAGATCCTCTCGGTCGAGCCCGAGGACAAGCGGATCAATCAGGATCAGGTCGTCCTCCGTTCCCTGCCGGCCAATCTTGCCGAGGAGACCGAGTCGAGCAAGGAGCTCTTCGAGGAGGTGCTCTACTCCGACAGGGCGCTACCCCGCGAATACCGCGCCTCGATCGCGCCGGTGGAAGGGCCCCAGGACCCCCAGAAGGCCTGGCCCGGCTCGGAGGTCCGCACCCTGGTGAGTCAGGGCCCGCTCAACAATCGCATCAACCTGACCATCGTAGGAGACGGCTACACGGTGGAGGAGAAGGAGCGCTTCTTCGAGGATGCCAGGCGGATGACCGACGACATGTTCCAGGGTCAGACCTTTGCCAGCTATCTGCCGCTCTTCAACGTGCACGCCGTATTCGTGCCCTCCAACGAGTCGGGCCTGAGCGATGCCGACGAGAAGGACACGGCTCTCAAGCTTTATCGCTCGCCGGAAGGCTCCAAGCGCGCCATCATGCCGGGCGATCGGCGGGCCTGTGAGCGGGCCATCGCCCTGGCCCCGGCCACCGACTATCCCATCCTGATCGCCAACGACAATTATTACGGCGGACTGGGAGGGCGCTACGCCATCACCACCCGCTCGCCCGAGAGCGGCACCATGGTCTTGCGCCACGAGCTTGGACACAACTTCGGGAACGTGGGCGAGGAATACGATGGAGGCCAGGTCTACTCGGGCGCCAACCATTCCCGCACTGCCGACGTGCCCTGGAAGCACTGGCTGGACGGCGAGCTCAAACCCGAGAGCGGCAAGGCCCTCGTGGGCGACTACCCCTGGCGAAACCTGGCCGAAGGTCCGATTTCCTACTCGTTCAACGTGCCCGAGAACCCCGAAGGCAAGCCCTCCAAAGTCGACGTTCACCTGAGCGCGGTGGGCTGGGACACTCCCGTCGACGTGGAGATCTTGCTCGACGGCAAGCCCCTCCTCTACAACGGACTGTTTACCGATGATCGCAGCTTCTTCAAACCCCTCGAGCCCCCCACGCTCGAGCCGGGCCGTCACACCATCACGTTCCAGGAAAAGATCAACGACGGCGACAATGTGCTCGGCTCGCTGCGGATCAACGTGTACGGTGAGGACTACGACTTCACTCCGGGCAAGGTGGGCGCCTTCCCTAGCTTCGATTCCTACGAGCGCATGGCCGGCTATCGCCCCACGCACGGGGACTGCCTCATGCGGAACATGCGCTCGACCGAGTTCTGCCCGGTGGACCGCGAGAACATGTGGCACAAGTTCATGAGCCGCATCAACCTGGTGGACGGGGTGGACGTGAGCACCAACTCGGACGGCGCACAGGAGGTCAGCGTCCGCACCCCGCCCCTGGAGGGGATGGGGGTGCGCTGGTTCCAGGTGGACGAGGAGGGCAACGAGCAGGAACTGTTGCAGTACGCCAACCAGCGCAAGTTCCAGCCCGAGCAGGGCGGCAAGTACCGCGTGAAGGTCGAGTTCCGCACCCCGGAAGTGCGGGTGTACAACTCCGACTTCGAAGGCCAGATGGACTTCCGGGTCTGCCCGGCCTGAAGTGCTCGCCCCCATGCCCGGGGTCTCCTGGCAGGGAGACCCATCCCCGGCCGCGCCGGAGATTCGTGAGCGTCTCCAGGCCCACGTGCGCCATCTGGCCGAGACCATCGGACCGCGGAACCTGAGCTTTTACCCTGCTCTGGAGGCCACGGTCGAGTACCTGCAGGGGCAGCTCGAGAGCTCCGGCCACCGGGTGCGCCGGCTCAGCTACGAAGCCGAGGGGGCTCTGTTTCACAACCTGGAGACGGATGGTGGGCCGGGCCCCTGCGTGGTGGTGGGGGCCCACTACGACTCCGTGCTCGACTGCCCCGGGGCCAACGACAACGCCAGCGGGGTGGCGGCCGTGCTGGAGCTGGCCCGCCTGCTGGCGGGACTGGAGGGAGTGCGCTTCGTGCTCTTTCCCAACGAGGAGCCGCCCTT
>CAZWUN010000317.1:0-6445 GCA_964637145.1 uncultured Burkholderiales bacterium | reverse complement strand
GGCGCGCCCCCATCGGTCGCCTGGCCGATCAGGCCGCCCGCCGCTTTCTGGTGGTGGTCCACTCGCTGGCTGCGCTCACCTTCCTGGTCTGGCAGCTGGTGGACCCATCTCGGGCCCTCGAGGTGGCCGTGTCGGTCCTGATCATCACCTGCCCCTGCGCTCTGGGACTGGCCACCCCCCTGGTGGTGGCCGTGGCCACCGGTCGGGCCGCCGCCCGGGGCCTGCTCTTCCGGGGAGGGGAAGCCCTGGAGGCCTGCCGGGCGGTGACCACGGTGGTGCTGGACAAGACCGGAACCCTGACCGAGGGCCGTCTGCAGCTGGACGAGACCCTCTGCGAGCCAGGTCGAGAGCGGCACTGGCTGCGGCTGGCCGCCGCCGCCGAGCAGAGCTGTCCCCACCCGCTGGGCCGCTCGCTGGTGGCTGCCTGGGGTGAGGAGCCGCTGCCGGGGGCAGAGGATCTGGAGAGCCTGCCCGGGCTGGGCCTGCGCTGCCAGGTGGAGGGCCATCGCCTGGCCGTTGGCAGTCGAGATCTGGTCGGCGGGGGAAGCTTTGTGCGTCCCGGTTGCACCATGGTCTACCTGGAGGTGGACGGGAAGGTGGAAGCCTCCTTCGCCCTCTCCGACCGCCTGCGGCCGGAGGCGGCCGAAGTGGTCGGACAGCTGCGCCGGAGAGGCCTGAGGCTGATCCTGGCCAGCGGCGATCAGGCCTCCTGCGTGGACGAAGTGGCCGCTCGCCTGAGCCTGGATCACACTTACGCCGGCATGCTGCCCGAGGACAAGCACACCCTGGTGCGCGAGCTCGAGGCCCGGGGCGAGCGGGTGGCCATGGTGGGCGATGGGGTCAACGACGCGCCCGCCCTCTCGGCCGCCACCCTGGGCGTGGCCGTGGAGAACGGCACCGACCTGGCCTGCGAGGCGGCCGACCTGGTGCTGCGCAGGCCGGGCCTGGCTCCGCTGGAGGAAGCCTTCGCTCTGGCCGAGAGCGCCTGGGGCCGGCTGCTGGCCAACCTGGGCCTGGCCCTGACCTACAACCTGATCGCCATCCCCAGCGCCATGCTCGGGCTGGTCTCGCCGCTCTTTGCGGCGGTGGCCATGCCGCTGTCGTCGCTGGCGGTGGTGCTCAACTCCATCAGGAGAAGCCCGTGAGCGCCATCTTCTACCTCCTCCCCCTGGCCATTCTGCTGGCCCTGGTCGGGCTGGGAGCCTTCTTCTGGGCGGTCTCGGACGGTCAGTTCGACGATCTGGAGGGGCCCCGCTGGCGGGTGCTGTTCGACAAAGATGAGCCTTGAGATGATGCTGCTGGGACTGGTGGGAAGCACGCACTGCCTGGGCATGTGCAGCGGTTTCGTGCTGGCTACCGGAAAGCGGGCCCCGGCCTACCAGGCGGGACGCTTGCTGGGCTACTCGCTGGTGGGTGCGGCCATGGCCACGGCCGGCTGGGCGGCCCGCCTGAGCCTGGGCAACCGCCTCTTCATGCTGGTGGCCGGGCTTGCGATGGTGGCTCTGGCAGCCAACCTGCTGCCCACCCGCCCTCCGCTCTGGGGCTATCTGCTGCGGGCTTTCGGTCCCCTTCTGCGGCGCCCGTTCTTCCTGGGACTGTTGACGGCCGTGCTGCCTTGCGGCTTGCTGGCGGCCGCCTGGATGCAGGCCGCGGCCAGCGGCTCCACCCTGCAGGGAGCGATCCTCATGGCCTGTTTCTGGCTGGGAACGCTCCCGGCTCTCAGTTTTGCCCACCTGCTCTCTCCCCTGGCCCGACGCTGGCCCCGGGCGGGCAGCCTGGTGGTACTCTGGCTGGGCCTGATCATGCTCTGGCGGGCCTGGCGTGGGGAGGTCTGGTGCGGATGATGAAGCGCGTTGCGGTCGCCCTGGATGGCACCCCTCAGGCCGAACAGGCGCTGAGCTATGCCCGTTCGCTGGCTTACGAGCTGGTCTTGATCCGGGTCGTGAAAGAGCGAATGGTGGAGGAACTGGAAGAAGGGGAGGCTCAGGAGGCGGCCCACTACCTGAGGCATGTGGCCACTGCCCTGCGCGAGCGCGGCCAGCCCTGCACCGTGCGGCTGGCCTCGGGCCAGACCGCCTCGGCCCTGCTCGAGAGCCTGCAAGACTGTGAGCTGCTGGTGATCTGCTCGCAGGGTCGCACGGGCCTGGCGGGCTGGCTGAAGCCCAGCGTGGCCGCCCGGGTGGCCGCCAGAGCCAGCTGTCCGGTGCTGGTGGTGCGCTCGGGAGAGCCAGGAAGCCTGGAAAGCAAGCTGACGGGCCCGCAATGGACCCCCCGCCGGGCCCTGGTGGCCCTGGACACCACCAGCTTCTCGGAAGGAGCCCTGCCGGCCGCCTGCTCTCTGTTGACCCAACGTCCGGCCCAGCTGGTCTTGCTGGGTGCCAGCGGCCTGCCGCCGGTGGACTCGGATTCGCCCGACTTCTCCTCGCGCCAGGTACAGCTGGCCCGCCTGGGTCAGTATCTCCAGCGCGCCGGCGAGGAAGCTCGAGCCGACGACCTGCAGGTTTCCTGGCGAGTGGAGGATTCCACCGCCAGCGAGGCCATTCTGGACTGGGCGGATCGCGAGCGGGCCGAAGTCGTCTGCCTGGCCACCCACGGTCGCACAGGGGCGGCCCGCTGGCTGCTGGGCAGCGTCAGCGAGAGGGTGTTGCAGCGCAGCCGCCGACCGGTGCTGCTGGTCAATCCTCGCTCTTCGAGACGACCAGCTGGTCGCGCAGGGCGCGAATGAGATCCAGGCTGGAGACGATGCCCACCACCTGACCCGAGCGCAGCACCAGAATGCGGTGGATGCGGCGGTCCAACATCAGGTCGGCCAGCTCGATCAGGCTGGTCTCCTCGTGGGCGAAGTAAGCGTAGGGGGCCATGATGTCGGCCACCAGAGCCTCGCCCATCGCGGGCAGCTCGCCAGGCGTTCCCAGCCAGACGCCCTGATAGTAGCCGTGCGGGTCGCGGTTGGTGGGCAGGGCATGGGAGGCGTAGGCGGCCACGTCGGTCTGCGAAACCACTCCCACCAGTTTGCCGGACTCATCCACCACCGGTACCCCCGAGATGCGGGCATGGGCAAGGAGACTGGCCAGCTCCCGGACGGATTTCTCGGGTCGAATGGTCAGCACTTCTCGGGTCATGATATCAGCCACGATGTGCGTCATCCTGGGCTCAATCTAGCCCGTAAAAGGGGGGCTGGGAATGATCCGGATCATTCTGCCACCGCCTCCAGGGCGTTAAGCTGACACTACGGGAACCGAAGGAGGCCTGCCATGAGCAAGGAGAACGTCAACTGCCCGAACCTGCACTGCGAGGCCGAGATCGAGCAATCCCACGGCAAAGTGACCTCCTGCAGCCTCTGGTCCGATGGAAAGTCCCACTGTCAGGGAGAGTGCGTCACCATGCCCCGGGCCCGCGACATCATGCAGCGTGAGGTGATCGCGGTCCGCGAGACGGCCAGTCTGGCCGAGCTGGCCCGCATTCTGGCGGAGAATCGCATTTCGGGCGTCCCGGTCATCGATCGCAAGCGAAACCTGCTGGGAGTGATCTCGGCTTACGACCTGGCCCGCGGCAAGGCGCGGGCCAATGCCTTCTACAACGAAACCTTCATGGTGGACGAGCTGCTCGACGGCTATTACAGCCACGAGAACTCTCGTGTGCGCGACCTGATGACCTCGGCCGTGCACCGGGTGGAAGAGAACACCCTGGTGAAGGACGTGGTGGACATCATGCTGCGCGAGCAGATCCACCGGGTGATCGTAACCCGCGGCCAGGAGCTGACCGGCATCGTGACCACCTCGGACCTGCTCACGGTTCTCGCGCGCTTGCTGAGCTAAGTAAGCTAGCCCGTCAAAGGCAACCACCGGCAACCGTAACAACACGTGCCGCCCCGGGTCGTATCGGGGAGGAGGTCTGGCGGACCAGGTTCGAATAGATGGCCGACCCATGAAGCAGAAGGCGATTCCCTGGCTGGCGACCACGGCGGGCCTGGCGCTGGGATTGGGACTGTGGCATCTCCGGCCCAGGTCACCCCAGATCGCCAGTCTCAGCCGGTCTCTGAGCCGGAGCGCCCGTCAGAAGGCCCGTCACCGCCTGCATCACGTGTCGCCGGGGCTGGCCGAGCTTTGTCCTGACTGGAGCTGCCGGGAAATCCTCACCCCCCTTCCCTGCGGCCGCTGGGCCTGCAACCCGGGTCTGGCCGTGCACCAGGGCCAGGTGTGGTGCAACCTGCGCCTGGTGAATTATCGCCTGGACGGCCTGCCCTCTCCTCGTGACCTCGAGGGCGTCGTGCGCACCGACAACCTGATCGGCCGGCTCCCGGACGATCCCGGCCGCCTGGTGACCGTCCGGCTGGAAGAGCCAGCCCAGGCTCCGCCTCTTTTCGACGCGCTCCATCGCGGCCTGGAAGACCTGCGACTGTTCTCCTTCCGGGGCCGGCTGTGGGGCAGTTGCACGGTGCTCGACCGCCACTACGAAGAGCGGATGATCATGGCCATCCTCTCCTTTGACGACGACTTCCTGCCCGAGCGGTTGGACGTGCAGTTCCACTTTCCGGGCCCTCAGAAGAACTGGGTGCCGCTGGTCCACGGCGACCGCTTGCTGCTCGTCTACTCCACCGACCCGCTGGTGCTGTTGGAATACGACCCGGAGACGGGTCGCTGCCGCGAGTTCTCCCGCTCGACACCGTCGCTGGCGCTGGAGAACCAGAAGGGCGGCACTCCGGCCTTGCCCTTTCGGGACGGCTGGCTCTACCTGACCCATGAGCACGAACGGGTGCGGGTACATCCAGACAAGAACGACTCGAGTTACCTCCACCGGTTCGTCTACCTCGACCGATCTTTGCGCGTGTCATCCGTTTCGCCCAGCTTCTACCTGCTCGAGAGGGGGGTCGAGTTCGCCAGCGGGATATGCCGGGAGCCGGGCTCGAGCCGTTTGCTGGTGTCCTTTGGCTGGCAGGATCGGCGGGCGTACCTGGGTTGCCTCGGCGAAGCACAGGTAGCCCGGTTGCTGGGATTATCGCCATGAGGAGGAGTGTCTGGCTCGCCCTGGCGCTGGCCGGGGCCTGGCGGGCCAGGCAGGCCCTTTCGCCCCCGGTGGCTTCCCTGGACCGAACCCTGCCGGCCTTTCTGCGTCGACAGGCGCGGCGGGCGTTGCAGAGCCAGGCTCGCAGCGCAGGCGAGGTGCTGGGAGCCTGGTCATGCCAGGAGATCCCGCCTCTGGCCGGCCCCTCCCTGGCGGCCCACAGGGGAGCGCTCTGGATCTGCGGGAAATCGGGAGACTGGAATTTGCTTCAGCTGGACCGAGAGCTCGCCTGCCTTACGCGCTCGCGGCTGGGTCTGGGCCATCTCCAGAGCCTGCGGCCCTTCTCCCACAGGGGGCGGCTCTCCGGCCTGGGAGACCGAATCTACGCTCTGGAGGGCCGGCCGCGAGCATGGAGCCAGCAGCCCGGCCATCCGGGCGCTCCCATGGTGCAGGCCGGGCTGCTTCGGCTGCTGGTCTCGCTAGACCCGACGGTGGTTACCACGGTGGGTCGACATGATACCAGGCGTCATCGTCCCGAGCCCGCCCTGGACCACCTGGAGCCGGCCACGCAGGTGATCCCCTTTGGTCCCGGCTGGTTGTTGCTGGCCCGTGAGCACAACCTGCACCGTTTCGTCTACCTGGACGAGGAGACGCGGGTCGATTCGCTGTCGGAGCCTTTCTACTTCCACTCCCGAAGAGGGGAGACGTGCCACGGCCTGGCTCCTCAGCCCGGATGCGAGGCCCTGGTCATGTCCTTCGAATCAGGCCGGCGGACTTACCTGGGCCGGATAACGACGCGGCGGGTGGCCCAACTGCTCGCGCTGAGCTGATCCCCTCTTGCCCAGCTCCGAGCGCACCAACTCCTGAAAGACGGGGCATTCCCGCATCAAATGCTCAAAGCTCCCCTGGGAAACCACCCTCCCCTCCTGCAAGACGCAGATGGCGTCGCACAACTTCACCGTGCTGAGGCGGTGGGCGATCACCAGGAGGGTCTTGCGGTCGGACAGGCCAGCCAGCGTCTCCATCACCGAGCACTCGGTCAGATTGTCCAGCGAGCTGGTCGCCTCGTCCAGAACCAGCAGGTCGGGATCGCCGTAGAGCGCCCGGGCGATCCCGAGGCGCTGGCGCTGGCCCCCGGAGAGATTCAGGCCGCGCTCGCCCAGCATCGTGTCATACTGGTCCGGCAGGTCCTTCTCGATGAATCCATCGATCTGGGCCAGGCGGCAGGCGCGCCGGACGGCCTCTCGGTCCACCACTTCGGGTGGCACTCCCAGGGCCACGTTGTGGGCGATGGTGTCGTCCAGCAGGCAGACCTGCTGGGGAACGTAGCCGAGGTTGCGCTGCCAGGCCAGGGTGCAGCTCTCGTCCAGGCTGCGGTCGTCAATGGTGATGGTGCCCAAATCGGGCCGGTGAAATCCACACAGGAGGTCGGCCAGGGTGG
>CAZWUN010000316.1:0-6463 GCA_964637145.1 uncultured Burkholderiales bacterium | reverse complement strand
CTGAAAGCAGGCCAGGCTGTAGTAGGCGCTGTGATACTTGGGATCGAGCGCGAGGGCCCGCTCGTAAGATTTCTGGGCGGGGTCCTCCTCGCCGAGCAGCTCCCAGGCCAGTCCCGTTTCGGTCCAGGCCGAGGCGGTCTCCTGCACTTCCAGGGCTCGCTCCAGGCAGGACAGGGCCTCGCGGGGCTGGCCCAACTGCACCAGGGCGTGGCCCTTGTGAGCCCAGAGCTGGCGGCGCTGGGGATGAGCCTCCAGGCACTGGTCCAGGAGCGCAACCGCCTCTTCGCGATGTCCCAGGTTGAGCAGGCAGACCGCCCGGTTGTCGAGCTCGCTCACATCGAAGCTGGCCGGCTCGGGAGGAGTCGGGGCTGGCTTGCCGGTGGCTTGCTGGTAGATTTCCTCGAGCTGGCGGCGCACGGCAGCAAAATCGGCCGGGCGCTGCCCGGGCTGTTTGGCCAGGCAAGCCTGCAGCAGGGCGTCGATCTGGGGATTGGCCTGGTAGCGCGGGGGAGGCAGCGAGAAGTGCTGGTAGGCCAGCGTCATGGGATTGTCGCCGTCGAACGGCAAGCTGCCCGTAAGCATTTCGTGGAGCATCACGCCGAAGGCATAGACGTCCGAGCGCACGTCCGCCCGGGCGGCATCGGTCCACTGCTCGGGAGGCATGTGAGTGCAGGTGCCCATCATGTTGCCAGAGCCTGTCAGCTTCACGTCGGGAGGAGCGCTGGCGCGACCCTGGCGCAGCACTCCCAGGTAGTCGGTCATGACCTGGTTGCCCCCGGTCCGGGCCAGGCCGAAGTCGGTGATCTTGAGCTGGCCGTCTCCGGTGAGCATGCAGTTGGCTGGCTTGATGTCGCGGTGCACTTGCAGACCCATGGAGGCGGCGTGGATCATGCCGTCGCAGAACTCGAGCGCGAGGCGCAAGGCGCGCTCGGGCTTTTTCAGCTCGGGACTCCCGATCAGGCTGGAAAGATCGCCCCCGTCGACGTACTCCAGGAACAACAGCAACTCCTCGCCCAGGGGCAGAAAGTAGTGGGCCCGGACCAGGTTGGGGTGGCTTCCCACCTTGATCCAGGTGTAGGCCTCCTGGCGAAAGCGCTCGAGCACCTCGGCGTTGCGCTGCTCAGCCTGAAAGGTCTTGATGGCCAGGGGCACACGGTCGCGCTGGTCGTAGACGATGTAGACCCTCCCCAGGCCTCCCTGGAGCACGCGGTAGACCTGCCAGCGGTTGTCGATGACCTGACCGACCCGATACTCCATGGCCTTTTCAGAGAGCCCACCAGAGGATCATGAGCGCGATCACGGCCGCCGCTTTGCCGCAGCCCGACTTGCCCCGGGCGCCCAGGCTCTGATCCAGCTCCATGGCCTCTCGGCGGGCCTGCTCGGCTTCGGCCTCTTTGCCTGCTTTGCTCAGCATCTCGGCTGCGGCCAGCAGGCAGGGCACCGCCTCGACGGGAGCGCGCCCGACCTTTTTGGCGAATTCCAGGTCGACCTGGGATGCCTGGCGGAAATCGGCCGCAGCCTGCTCGAAAGCCTCCATGCGGACGTAGATCTTGGCCCGGTTGATGACGAGGTGCGGGTTCATGGGATCGAGCTCGAGGGCGCGCGTCGAGTCTTGCAGCGCTCGGGCGTGCTGACCGAGATTGTTGTAGGCGATGGCGCGGATGGTGTAGCTGGAGCCAAAGTCCGGCTTGAGGGCGATGGCGCGGTCACACGCTTGCAGCATCTTGTCCCAGTCTTTGGCCGCCTGGTGGACCGCAGCCTGGAGCAAGTAGGGCTCGTCATTGCCGGGGTCTTCGGCGATGGCCTGGTCGATGATGGCCATGGCGCGCTCGGTCTCGCCGGCCGCGATGGCCTGCTGGACCTTCTGTCTCAGCTCTCGGGAGGGGCCGGCCATTACACGACCCACCAGAGAAACATCAGGGCGATCACCGCGGCCGCTTTGCCGCAACCCCCTCTGGCGCTGGAGGCGAGGCGCTTCTCCATGTCGGCGGCCTCCTTCTCCACCTGCTCGGCCTGCGAGCTCATCCCCGCCTTGCGAAACATCTCGGCGCGGGCCCGCAGGTAGTTCACAGCCTCGGTCGGGAGGCGCCTGGAGAGGAGGGCATTCTCGATCTCGACCTGGGCGGCCCGGCCGAAGTCCTCGGCGGCCTGCTCGAAGACCTCCATCCGGATGTAGGTCTTGGCCCGGTTGATGTAATAGAAGGTGTTCTTTGGATCGAGCTCGATGGCCCTGGTGAAGTCTTGCAGAGCACGGGCGTTCTGGCCCAGCATTCCGTAGGCCACGGCCCGGGTGGAGTAGAGCGGCCCGTAATCGGACTTGATGGCAATGCCCCGCTCGCACTCCTCGAGCATCTTGTCCGCCTGGCCGGTCGCCTGAAAGACCGAGGCGCGTCCGATGTAAGGGTCGGAGTAGCCCGGGTCAGCCTGCAGGGCCTGGTCGAAGAGCCGCAAAGCCTCCTCGTGCTGGCCGGACTGAAAAGCTTGCGAGCCCTGCAGCATGAGCTGTTGTGCCTGACTGGCCATTGCCCTTTCCCCCTTTGGGGCGGTGCTTCCGGGTGATCGAGCGGGGGTCCTGCCCCGAGCGGGGCAAGGTGGCTAAGGCTCCTGGAAGACCATCGAGTGCATGGCCACCACCTCGAGCAGCAGGTCATCTTCCTTGCTGGTCATGGTCGACTCGGTATCCAGGCTGAGCAGGTGCCCCGCAGCCACGTCGAACTCGAAGCGGCCCTTGCCCACCAGCGTGTACACGTTGCCCTCGGTGCCGGCGGTATCGCCCTCGTAGCGCACTTCCTGAGAATCGAACAAGATGGTGATCGTGTTGTCCTTCAGGGCATTGACGCGATAGAAGCTGGCTACTTCGATGGGCTGGTTGCGCCCGGCGGGGAAGTGGAGCTGGTTGACCTTCCACTCCGAGCCCAGGCCGACCCTGGGCTCGGGCAAGAGCAGCATGGTGGCCTCCATGGGATCGCTGGCCTCGATCACCTGGCCCAGGGGGGTGTGCTTGAAGTAGACGATGCGCGGCTCGCCCACCGGCAGCGGTTGCCCGTCCAGAGAGCGCTCCACCGGCGTGTGGTAGGAGAGAACATAGAAGCCCTGATCCTCCTCGTCCTGGGCGATCACCTTGTGGCGCACGTCCGAGACGAACTCTTCCTTGGCCCGGGTGGAGAACCGGGGCGAGGCGTCGGCGTTGCGGAAGACCTGCAGGGTCGAGCGGAAGCTCAGCTCCAGCCCGGGCTGGTAGCGATAACGCAGCTCGCTGGTGGCCTTGGGCACAACCAGGCTCTCCGGATCCAGGACGGGTCGCAGCAGGGTGGTCATGAGCTCTCTCCTTCCAGACGCTGGCGGGTGGCTACATACTCGGGCTTGTCGCTCGAGACCGCCAGGGCGCGAGCGATGCTCTGCAGTGCCTCCTCGCGCTGGCCCAGCACATCCTGGCAGAGAGCCAGGTTGTTCCAGGCGTCGCCGTAGTCGGCCCGCAGCTCGACCGCCTTCTTGAGGGCCTGCATTCCACGCTCGGGGTCGCCGGCCTGCAGCCAGGCCGTGCCGTGCTCATAGTGCAGGTCGGCTCGCTCGGGCAAGAGCAGGGCCGCTTTCTGGTAGGCCCGGGCGGCCTTCTCGAGCTTGTTGAACTTGAGCAGGGTATCCCCCTGTAGCTCGAACACCCGCGCGTCGGTGGGGTCGAGCTGGCTGGCCAGGGCCAGGGCTTCCAGAGCTTTGTCCCACTGCTCGGAGCGGTGCAGGGCCAGGGCCCAGAGACGCACCACGCGCGGATTCCACTCCTCTTCGTTCTCCTCTAAGGCGCGCTGGGCTGCCTCGGCGGCCTCGGCAAACTGGCCCTGCCCGAAGAGGGCGCTGGCCAGGTTGTACTCGATGTCCGGCGAGGTGCCCAGGCGCGAGGCGGCCCGCAGCGCGTCGGCTGCCTCGGCGTAGTCCTCGAGGTGGTGGCAGGCCAGGCCCAGCAACCGCTGACAGGCAGCGTTGGTCGGGTAGAGCGCCACTGCCTGGCGCAGGGCGGCTCGGGCTCGCTCATAGTTGGGTTGCTCCTGGTAGTAGAAGGCGCAGCCAAGACGGTAGTAATGCTCGGGATTGAGGGGATCGCCCTCCACCGCTTCCTGGTAGAAGTGGATGGCGTCTCGGAACATGCCCTTGTTGAACAGCACTCCGGCCAGGTCGGAGCGGTGCTCGGAGGAGGTCACGTCCAGCTCGCAGGCCTGCTTGAGAAAGAACAGGGCGTTCTCACTGTCACCCTGCACGGCGTACAGGTTGCCCAGGGCGGCGTAGTACTCCGCCTGGCCATCCTGTTGCACGGCAGAAGTGAGGCAGTTGAGCGCCCGTTCGTTGTCTCCGCTGCGGGCCGCTTCCAGCCCCTCTTCATAGAGGTCGCTGGCGGTCGGCACTTAGGCCCTGGCGCCCACCGCGAGCTTGCGGTAGCTCGGCCACCAGTCCCAGGTCGCCTTCTCTTGCCCGTCCTGGACGAAGGTCGACTTGTAGTCGGTGTGGGCGGTGTAGATCTTGGAGATGCCCAGCTCGCGGCAGGTCTTGATCTCGCCGTCAGTGACCAGCGCGTCGCCGGTCTCGTCGACCCACACGTGGATGTTGTTCTTCTCCATGTCGGCCAGCGAGACGAAGCCCTTCTCCTCGGTGTCCAGCTTAGCCAGCTTGGAGTAACCGTCCTTGAAGCCGCCGGCGTCGCCGAAGAGGTGCTTGCCATTGGGGACGTCTTGCTTGTCGTCCGGCTGGCACAGCAGGGCGCCGCCCGGATTGACCCACTCGACCAGCTCCTTCACGCCATCGGCGTCAAGGTCGAACATCCGCTTGTTCTTGGCGCTGAACTTGTGAGGATGGGGTTTCCACTCCCCGTCCTCGACCGGGGGCACTCCATCGCCCGCGAGGTCGAGCAGGATCGGGGTGCCGGACTTCACGGCCGCTTCGTAGGAGGCCTTGGCTCGGGCGTAGGCGGCCTGGTCTTGCACCCCGCCGCCACCCGCGCAGCCCTGGCCGGACTCGGCCATGGCCACCGAGATGGCAAGACTCGTCGGGATACCCTGCGAGTTCATGAAGGTCACCGCCAGCGACATCGCCATCGCCGAGCCACCCGCGCCCTCGGCTGCGCCAGCGCCGCTCTGGCCGCCCTTGGCCTGGTAGAGGTTGGCGTAGGAGTCGTTGACCTGGGCCATCGACTTGCGGGTGCCGGACAGCTTGCCCCGGCCGCCGACCTGGCCGTCATGGCCCTTCATGCCGATCTTGCCAAACTCGGACTCGACCATCATCTGCTTGTACAGCTCGGCCGGGCCGACCTTGTTGATGGCCTTGGGGTTCTTCAGCTTGGGATCCTGTTTGCCCTGAGCGTATTGCTGGCGGATCTGCTCGAAAGGCATGCCGAAGCGCTGCTCCAGGGCTTGCTTGAAGGCCTCGGGCGGGGCGTTGGGAGGCAGCATCTTCATGCCGGCGCCGGGGCCGAGCGACTTGGGATTGGCGATCAGCTGCTGAACGGAGCCCGGTCCCTGCATTCCGGGGGAGAAGCCCTGGCCGAATCCGGGCTGCATTCCCGGGAAGCCGCCCCCGCCGGGCAGGCCGGCCTGGGCGTGAGCGAAGGGCATTCCGTTGGGGCCGATGCCCGCGAAGGCCTGGGCGCCCGGCACGCCGGCGCCGGCGAAGGCCTGGGGCATGCCACCGAACTGGGGCATCCCGCCGAACTGGGGCTGACCGAACTGGCCAAAGTTCTGAGGGCCAAAGGGCTGAGGCTGGCCGAACTGGGCCAGGGGATTCTGCTGCTGTCCAGCGCCGCTCATGCCGGCGAACAGGGTCATCAGGGTGAGCAGCAGGGGGAGCTGCTGGGCGGTCAGGTTGGGGGCCCCGAAGTTGTTCCCGAGCATCGCGCTCCCGGCGTGGCCATCGAACAGGCCGGGCAGGGCCGGGCCGCCACCGATGCTGGCTGTGAAGCCGGGTGCGCTGACGAAATTGGCCGTCAGAGACGGGTTCAGGTGATTGTGGATCATGAGGGCACTCCTTTGGCAGAGTATTTGATCTCAAGATACCACCCACCCACCACTTCATCCAGGGTGACGGTTATTAAATGATTGTTAAATTTGTGAACTCCGTGATCGGCCCGGCTGTTGCCGATCGTGACCCGGCCGACGCCAGCAGTCGTTCCCGACTGATGTGAACTATATGTTGCCAGGCTCGGCGATCTGTGGACCGCTGGCTCGACCTGAGAAGCGGAAGCGGGCCAGGCGGTTGAGCACCTCGGCCGGAACGGTCCAGCCTTCGCCCTTGTGGCGGTGAGGCTCGAGGGCTTCGTCGGGCAGGTCGACCTCGAGCGTGACCTGGCCCCGACCGGTGGGCAGCTTGTAGAGACGGACCCGACCTGTGAAGCCGCCCGAGAGGATAGACTCGGCCCGTTGCCGGGAGGTGCGCAGGTAGACCTTCATTCGCGGTTCTTGGCCACGCGCACGCTGCCCAC
>CAZWUN010000315.1:0-6466 GCA_964637145.1 uncultured Burkholderiales bacterium | reverse complement strand
CTCGCGCATCGACGTGCAGGAGTATGGCAACTACTCCAACCGCTGGAACAACACGTGGTTTCAAGACAACGGCGACACCGAGTACACCCTGCGCTGCGACGGAGCCTACATCGGACGCAGCTACACCATTCGGATCACCTGGAAGTCGGCCGCTTCGGGCGACGAAGAGGTGGGGCTGTTCTACCGCACCCTCTACCAGGACGGGCAGACCGAGAAGTTCTTCAATCCGTAATCAGTATTCAAGCCAGGTAGCCACGCGGACCTTGTCCTGCTGGTTGAGAAACCGGTTCGGGTCGACCGAGAAGTTGACCTGAACCGGCACCCCCGGGGGGGGCGGGACGAAGTTCCAGCTGGCAAAAAGCTGGGGATAGAAGGTGTCGCGACGAAACTCGGTCGACTCGCGCGGGTTGGGCCCGCTGGGGTCGACGCCGTCATTGTAGTCGGGGCACATGGTGGCGCAGATGTCCGCCAACCGGGCGCTCAAAGCCGTTAGATCGGTGAATCTCTCGGGATAACTGGCGGCTCCCGGGATGGGGTTGGGCAGGTAGCGAAGCTCGTAGACGAAGGCGTCGTTCTCCTTGCGAACCTCGAGCAGCACGGTATCGTACCAGTGCCAGGGGCCGTTGTCGGCCCCTTCCCAGCCCATATAGGGCTGGCCATTGACGTGAACGGCGGCCTGGGCGGGGGTCTTCCAGGGAATGTCATACTGCTGGGGACCATCCGAGCCCGGGAACATTCCGTATTGAATCGTGTTGCCGTCGGGCAAGGTAATGACCTTCTGGCTGGGATCGTTGGCGCTGGCGATCTGGAGGACAAGCTGGCGGGGATAGTAGATGGGAACCTGGGTGGACAGGTCGGTGAAGTAAGCCTGGGAGTCATAAAGATTGACGTTACCGGTGCCCGGCCCGGAGCCGTTAGCGATGAACGCGCCCACCACGGTGAAGTTGCGGGCCACGAAGTTCCCCCGCGTGTAGATGAGACCCTGGAACTGGTAGGTATCGGGCCGATCGCCGATCAGGCTCACATCGCCGTCGCACAACAGGGCGATGGAGTCATCGCTGGTCAGGTTCACCCCGCCCTTGACGGTGGTCGACCCCTTGACCATCACCGCCCCGGTGCCCCGGAGTCCTCCTTCCACCACCAGGTCACCGTCCACATAGACCATGGCGTTGTCCAGGGTCATGTCTCCCTGTATGGCCGCGTCCCCGTCGCAACGAACCAGGCCAACCAGGCTCTGGGCGGCGAGAATGCCCGTGGGCAGGCTCTGGAAATTCAAAACATCCCCGGTGGCCGGGTCATAGTCGTCCAGGTCGAAGTCGGGCAGGTCGGCGGGCGTCCAGGGGGCGCGCAGCTCACCTCCGAAGCTCGAGTCGGGCGAGACGTCCACGGTTCCGCAAGCCTGCACGTTGCCCGTCACCAGGCTTCGTCGCTGCAGCGAGATGGCGCCCGCACCGCCCGCGTTGGTGGCCAGGTCGGCCGGACCGACCAGCTCGGGCTCGGCGGCGATCCGCGAGAGGTCGGCCGCCTCGTCGAGCGAGCCGACCAGGCTGTTCTCCAGACGAACCTGGCCGTTGGAGGCGATGGAGACGGTGAAGTCGGGCACGTAGATCACGGCCTCGACAGTACGGGTCACGTTGCGACAGCGGCCGACTCCCACCAGGTGGACGCGCTTGGGGGGCACGGCGCCCCCGGGCAGGCTCCGAGAGGCCAACCACCCGTTGGGGCGCGTGCTGCTGGCATTGTTGGTCGAGAAGGGGACGGGGCCGGGAGTGAAGGTGAGCCGGCCGGTGGACTGGGGAACCGGTCCGGTCAGGTTGATGTCGCCCACCCAGCCGGAGTTGTCCATCACGCGGGCGATGGCCCGCTGCACGGCCGACTCGGCCAGTTGCGAGGCGATCTGGGTGTTCTCCACCCGCTGAGCCACCTGGAGATTGGCCGAGCTGCTGGCCGCGACCGTGAAGGCGGCCACCAGAGCCAGGCTGATGACCATCAAAGCCGTGGCCAGGGTGGCCCCCCGAGAGCTCCATCTCATGCAGTAGAGTTTAGCAGACAAAACAAAGGAATGGCTCACAAGCCACCGCGAACCCGCCCGCGTGACGCGTGTCGTGATCGTGGGGGCCGGGTTTGCGGGCCTTTCGGCCGCTCGGGCCCTGAAGAAAGAGAATCTCGAGGTGGTGCTGGTGGACCGCACCAACCATCACCTGTTTCAGGCCCTGCTCTACCAGGTGGCCTCGGCCGGCCTCAGCCCGGCCGAGGTGGCCACTCCCATCCGAGCCCTGCTGGGCAAGCAATCCAATGTCAGCGTGCGCATGGGAGAGGTCACCCAGGTCTTGAGAGACGAGCGTGTCCTGGTGCTGGACGGTCAGACCCGGCTCGAGTATGACTACCTGATCCTGGCCGTGGGGGTGCAAAGCTCGTACTTCGGCCACCCCGAATGGGCAGCTCACGCGCCCGGGCTGAAGTCTGCCGCCGAGGCGGTGGAGATCCGCGAGAGCGTGCTGCTTGGCTTTGAGAAGGCCGAAGGAGAGAGCGACCCGGCTCGGCGCGAGAAGCTCATGACCACGGTGGTGGTGGGAGGCGGCCCCACCGGGGTGGAGCTGGCCGGCGCCTTCGCCGAGCTTCGCCGCCACGTGCTGCGCTGGGACTTTCGCCAGATCCGCCCGGAGCAAGCCCGGGTGGTGCTGATCGAGTCCGGTGAGCGCGTCCTCTCGGGTTACTCCAGCAAGCTCTCCGCCAGCGCCCGCAAGCACCTCGAGAGCCTGGGCGTGGAGCTCTGGCTGGGCGAACCGGTGGAGTTGGTCGAGGAGGGCCGGGTGGCCACCCGCAGCCGCTCGGTGGAGGCCCAGACGGTGGTCTGGACGGCCGGCGTGCAGGCCACCGAGCTGACCCGCGCGCTGCCGAGCGAGCACGACCGGGTGGGCCGGGTGCAGATCGCGCCCGACCTGCGCCTTTCCGAGCGGATCTACTGCGCCGGAGACATGACCTCGCTCAATGGACTGCCCGGGATGGCCCCGGTGGCCATGGCCCAGGGCGTCCACGCGGCTCGCAATGTGTTGCGCGAGATCAAGGGGCAGGCTCCCCTCCCCTTCCGCTACCGCGAGCGCGAGCACATCGCCACCCTGGGCCGCTCGGCGGCCGTTTTCCAGTGGGGCTCTCTGCAGCTGACCGGCCTGCTGGCCTGGCTGGCCTGGCTCTGGCTGCACCTCTTCCGCATCGCCGACCTGCAAAATCGGGCTCTGGTCTTTGCCCGCTGGACCTGGTCTTACCTGACCTGGAAGTGGGGGGTGCGCCTGATCATCGGGCGCGACAAGAATCGGCCATGAGACGGGTGCTGCTGCTGATCCTGGCCCTTACGCTGGGGGCCCTGGCTGCTCGTCCGGACCCCATCGTGATCGGGGCTCTCTACAACCTGACGGGCTCGCAAGCCGGCCTGGACGTGCCCTCGGCCCGGGGCGCCCGCCTGGCCGTGGCCGACCTCAACGCCGCTCGCGGCATCCGGGGCCATCAACTGCGCTTGAGGCTCGAGGACGGTGAGTCCGACCCGGCCGTGATCGCTCGCAAAACCCGGGAGATCCTGCACGACGACGGCCACACCCGGGCCGTGATCGGCCTCTCGGATACCGACATGGTGATGGCGGCGGCTCCCGAGACGGCCGCCTTCAAGCGGGTCTTCCTGACCTCGGGGGCCACCTCGCCCCGCCTGCCCGCGCAGGTGCCCACCTACCTCTACATGGCCTGCTTTGGCGACAACGTGCAGGCTGCGGCGGCGGCCGAGTGGGCTTACGAGCAGGGCCACCGCAAGGCTCGCCTGGTGGTGGACGAAGAGATGGAGTACACGCGCCTGCTCTCGGGCTACTTCAAAACCCGCTTCACCGAGCTGGGCGGCCAGGTCGTCAGCGACGCGCCCGACCTGGTCTTCCTGGCCGTGGGCCCGGAAGCGGCCCAGAGCAAAGCCTCCGAGGTGCGCGCCGCCGGCTTCGCCGGGCCGATCCTGGGCGGAGACAGCCTGGATCTGGCCGGCTGGCAGCTCGACAGGGTCTACTTCACCACCCACGCCTTCCTCGATCAGCAGCCCGAGTTCGTGCAGCGGTATACGAAGGTTTACGGCGAGCCCCCGGACGCTTTCTCGGCTCTGGGCTACGATACCGTCATGCTGCTGGCCAGCGCCCTGGTGCGGGCCGGCTCGTTCGAGCCCGAGGCCATCCGCCAGGCCATGGCCGATACCCGAGAGTTCAGCGGGCTGACCGGTCGGCTGCGTTACGACGAGGGCCAGCGCATTCCCCGCAAGAGCGTCTTCCTGGTGGAGACGAGCCACGGACAGCGAAAGCTGGTGCGCGAGGTGGTGCCCCGCAAAGTCCCGGCTCCTTAGGAGCTCAGCCAGTTTGCGGCCGGACTTCTAGCGCAGCACGCTGGAGATATCCAGCTCGCGCACGACCACCGGCCGGCTGGTCTTCTCTTTCCAGGTCAGCGTAAGCCGCACGTGGGCCAGGCTGGTTCGGGGGAAACCGGGCACGCCCGACACCTCCAGGGTGGGCTCGAAGACCGTGCCGTCATCGAGCCGGAGCATCTGGCGCTGCAGCATCTGACCCAGGGGCCCCGGCGAGGTGGGCAGGTAGGTCCGGTCGAGCTCCAGGTAGCTGAAGGGTCCCGAGGCGCACTCGTCCAGGATGGCCTGGGCCAGCGCGTTGGCGTGCAGACGGTGCTCGCCCTGGCGAATACTCATCAAGCTGCTGGGGAGCAGGCTCAACAGCACCATGAACACCAGCGAGAGCAAGGTGGCCGTGAAGATCAGCTCGACCAGGGAGACGCCGCTGCGCTTCACTTCTGGTTCCTCAGGAAGACCGAGCGGGTGTAGATGAATCGCTCCTGGCTCAGGTGCCCGGTGTTGCCGCGCCGCTCGAGCACGAGCCGGAAGCGAACCGGCTGGGCGACCTCGCTGTCACTTCCACCGGGGCCGGGCTCGATCTCGAAGCTGGCCACGTCGGTAGCCAGCACCATCTCGTTGGCGGCAGGCTGGGACAGAATCTGGGCCAACCTCGCCGGGGAGAGACGGCGCGGCTTGATGATGGTCGTCTCCTCCACGGTGGGGGCCGGGGGCCCCGGGGGCCACTCGCGGCGCATCAGCTTGCGACTGCTCTCGTCCAGGTAGTAGATCACGAAAAAATCGCTCCAGACCACCGTACCGTCCGGCTGCATGGGCCCGGGCTGGCCGGAGCGCAGGTCCGGCCCGCTGACCGGGCAGGCTGCCACCGCGATGGGAGGCGGGCCGCTGCGCAGGCTGAGGCCGGCCACCGAGGTGCGGCGCACGTCGCTGCACAGGCGATTCAGGGCCGTCACCGCCTGCTGCTGCATCTCCACTCGCAGCGTGCCGCGCACCGAGGCCCGCAGGGCGGGGAACAAGAAGGCCAGGGTCAGCCCCATGACCAGCGTGATCAGGGCCAGGGACAAGATGACCTCGAGCAGCGAGTAGGCGCGTCGGGTCATCTCAGTACTTGCTCGAGGGCGGCCAGAGCCTGCTCCACATCCGGATAGCGCTCGTCGGGCGACTTGGCCAGCATGCGCTGCACGACCGGAGAAACCCCTTCCAGATCGGGCCGAATCTCGGCCAGCGAGGGCGGCTCCTCGCCCAGGTGCTTGAGCACGATGTTGACCGGGTTGTCGTCCAGGAAGGGCGGCTTGCCGGTGAGCATCTCATACACCAGGATGCCCAGCGCGTACTGATCCGAGCGCGGGTCGAGCTGCCCCTGGGCCTGCTCGGGGGCCATGTAGGCCGGCGTGCCCAGCAGAGAGCCGGTCACCGTGACGGCTGAATACGCCTTCCCGGCCGCCATGCCGAAGTCCATCACCTTGATCCGGCCCGCGTCGGTCACCATGATGTTCTCGGGCTTGAGATCGCGGTGCACGACGCCGCGCGAGTGGGCGTAGGCCACCGCCTGGAACACCGGGCGCAAAGTGCGCAGCACCTGCGCGGGCGGGATCCCGCCGGGGGTGATCTGCTTGCGCAGCGTGCTGCCCCGGATCAGCTCCATGACCAGGTAGTAGTGCTCCTGGAAGGTGCCAAAGCCCAGCACGCGCACGATGTTGGGGTGATTGAGGTCGGCGTAGACGTCCTTCTCGCGGTTGAAGCGGCGCACGAACTGCTCCTCGGCGGCCAGCTCGGCCTCCAGGATCTTGATGGCTACCGCCTCATGCTCGCCACTGGTGCCCTCGGGCTGGCCCTTGTAGACGCGGGCCATGCCACCCTGACCCAGCTTCTCGGTCAGCCGATAGCCGTCGAGCAGGGCGCCCACCATCGGGTCGCCGGCGGCGGGCACGATGCGATTGAGGATCTCCCCCGCCCTGGCCGAGTCGAGCTCGGCCTGGCGGCGCACCCGGTCAGCCAGCCGCCACTGGCGCAGATACAGGCCCGCAGCCACCAGCACCAGGGCCAGCAGAGCCGCCACCCAGGGCTGCAGCTTGCCCAGCA
>CAZWUN010000314.1:0-6479 GCA_964637145.1 uncultured Burkholderiales bacterium | reverse complement strand
GACCAGCCCCAGCAGGGCAGCCTGCTGGAGCGGAGTCAACGGTTGGCGGTCGTCCGGTTCATGTAGCGCGAGGCATACTGGCGCAGGCCGTGGGAGATACCCTCGGCGATCCGCTGTCGATACTCAGGGGTATTGAGCAGTTTGCCCTCGGCCATGTTGGAGAGGAAGGCGGTCTCGATCAGAACCGCAGGCATCCGGCTGTGGGAGAGCACGTAGAAGCGGTTCTTCTGAATGCCCCGGTTGGCCCGCCCGGTGGCCGAAAGCAGATTGCCATGCAGCTCCTGGGCCAGCAGGTAATCGCTGGATTTGTAGTAGTGCACCGAGGTGCCGTTGGCCCCGGCCCCGGCGGCGCTGTTGCAATGGACGCTGACGAAGAGGTCAGCACCGTAATCCTGAGCCACTTTGACCCGTGCCCCCAGCTCCTGACTGGCACTGGAGCCGGCCCAGGAGACATCCACGTCCTCGGTTCTCGTCATCACGACGTTCCAGCCGTCGCGCTTGAGGATCTCGGCCAGGCGGAAGCAGATATCCAGAGTGACGTCAGCCTCGCACACGCCCAGAGCGCGATTGATGGCCCCCGGATCCGAGCCGCCGTGGCCCGCGTCGATGCAGATCACTCCGCCGATCTTGGGAAAGCTTGTGGCCCCGTAGCCCTGATTGGAGGTGTACTCCATGGGTGCCTGGTCGAGCACTTCGATAACCAGGCTGTTCGGGGTATCGCCCGGCGTCAGGCGGGTCTGGGCCGGCTTGGAGAGCTCCATCACGACCCGCACCACCGCCGCAGGCTCGGCTGAGAACTGAGAGACACGCACGTTCTGCAGGAAGGTGCCCTGAGCGGCAAAGTCTTGCTTGGGGCCGACCAGGGCGGCCTTGGGGATGTCGAGCACGAAGCGGTTGTCCGGCTCCTTGTAGCGCCGCCACTCGTACTGAATCGGCCCGGAGGCGCTCAGGACCAGGCGGTGTCCCCCCACCATGGGCTCGAAGACCACCGAGGTGATCTTCTCCCCGGGAAACGCCTGGGCCGGGGCAGCCGCCGGACGCTCGGCCGGCAGACTGAGATTGAAGGCCAGTTGCCCGGGAGTGCCCGAAGCTGGCCTCAGGCTGACTCCAGGGGCGGTGGGCACGACGATCCGGCTGACCGCAGGCCCGAGCTCGAACTGTCCCAGGCGGATCGTGCCCAGCTGGGGGTGCTCGAGCTTGTTGGAGCCGGCGTCGAGCACCGCACCGGGGATGTCGATAACATACCGATCGGGCTCACGCAGGCTGAAGGTCTTGCAGCGCACCGGCAGGGTGGAGTCGATCACCAGCCGCTGCCCATCGATCTTGACTGAGCGAATCAGGGGCTCAAGCCAGGCGTTCTTGTTCTGAACGGTCAGCCGGGCGCCCAGCATGTCCTCCAGGATGGAGAGAGGCACGTGGGGCTGGCCTTCGATCTCCTGAGCCACCACCTCGAGCTGGCGACCGGTAGGCTCATCGGGGAAGCGCTGCTGCCCCAGCACCAGGCGCTGGGTCAGGTTGCCCTTGCGACCCACCAGGGCTTTTCCGTCCCAACTGAGCGAGACGCCAAAAGAGCGAGCCAGCACGGCCAACTCGGGAGCCGTGGCGGGAGCCAGGAACTCGTCCGGCAGGCTGGTGGCCAGCAAGGCCAGCGTCAGACTGCCCCCCGGGTATTTCAAGTTGAGCGATGCAGGCCCCTTGATCTTGACTTCCTGGGCCTCAGGGCCCTCCTGAGCCAGGGCGGCCAGCGGCAACCCGAAAGCGAAAAGGGCCAGCAAGGCCATCAGCCGCAGTTTTCTCATGTGCGCTCCTTCCGCGAATCAGACAGGTCAGGTCGAGCCAGGTTTCTCGTCAGCGCTGGCTTTTGATCGGTTGGGTGGGCGGCGAGGCCGCGGGACGTTCGTGGACCAGGGTCCAGACAAATGAGCCCAGCATCAGGAGACCCCCCAGGAGCAGCAACCAGCCCCAGGGAAGCGGGCGGGCTTGAGAACGTTTGGCCCGATTCGAGCGGGGCCGGGGAGCGGATGCAGCCCGGGTCTTTTTCTCCAGACCCTCGACGCTGCGTCGCATCCGGCGGACCGGCTCTGCCGAGCTATGCTCACGAACCGCTCGACCCATATGACAGGAAGTGCCGTGCCGACGGCCTGGCTACGCTTGGACGGGGCAGAGACGACATCCCTCCTCCTCTCGGGTCAAGGTGTCAAAGAATTTTCTTCTCGACTTGAAGAAAATCCTTCGAGCTGGGGGAATGGCTGAAGTCGGGGTGGTACAAAGAGGCTAAGCTTCCTTCGACCCGAAACATACGAACGCGTGCTGATCGATACCCACATCCACCTCGATGCCAAAGCCTATCATTGCGACTGGCCGGCAGTGCTCGACCGGGCCGTGCAGGCCGGCGTGGCCCACGTGGTCGCCCCCGCGACGACCCTGGAATCGGCCCGCCGGCTGCTGGAGATGGCCTGCGAGGATGCCCGCGTTCGGCCCGCCGTGGGAGTGCATCCTCACGAGGCGGCCTCCTGGCGTGACGAGCAACTCGGCGAACTGTCCGAGATGGTGGACCGGGCCGTGGCCGTGGGCGAGATCGGCCTTGACTTCCACTACGACTTTGCCCCCCCCGAGCAGCAGCTAGGCTGCTTGCGGGCTCAGCTCGAATTGGCCCGGGAGCACGCGCTGCCCGTCATCTTGCACTGCCGAGAAGCCGAAGAGACTCTCTACGAAGAGCTGAGCCGGGCCCGCCTGAGCGCCGGGGGCGTGGTCCACTGCTTCACGGGAGGCTGGGACTGGGCCGAGCGGTTCCTCGAGCTGGGCTACTTTCTGGGAATCACGGGCATGGTCACCTTTCCCAAGCTGGCCGAGGTTCACGAGGTTGCGCGCCGCATCCCGCTCGACCGGCTCCTGCTGGAGACTGACGGGCCATACCTGGCCCCCATTCCCTTCCGGGGCAAACGCAACGAGCCCGGCTACGTCCCCCTGATCGCGAGCAAAGTGGCCGAATTGCGTGGCATCGATCCTGAGCAGGTGGCTCTGGCGACCAGTGCCTCAGCCACCAGACTCTTCTCCCGCCCGTGAGCGGCCACTTCCTGCTCGGTCTGGGAGGGCTGGGCTCCCGGCTGGTCGGACAATCCTGCGATCTGCTCGCGGGTCGGTCAAAGGGCGGTCGTCTGATCACGGCTCTGATCGATTCGGACAAAGCGGCCCTCAATGCCCTGGCGGAAAAGCCCTGTCAAACCTATTTTCTGGGGGTTCAGCCTGCCGAGAAGCTTCTGCTCAACCCTGGTGAATGGGAACGTGCGGTTCCCCCTGGCGTCCAGCCGGAGTTGAGACGGGCCGGCTGCGGCGCGATCCGCATGCTGGGACGTCTGGTCTATCTGACTCACTACCGTTCCCTGCGCGAGTGGCTTGGGCCCATGCTGCTCGAACTCGGCCAGACCGGCTCGATCCGGGTAACCATGGTCGGTTCGCTGGCAGGAGGGACAGCCAGCGTGCTCTTGTGTGAGCTTCCCTTCCTGTTCCGCCACCTGAGCCAGGAGCTCGCCCCGACCATCCCGCTGACCATCGAGGCCCTGGTGCTCGGCTCAGCTCGCCCGGCCCGCCATGAGCGGGGCGCCTCCAACCCCTATGCGACGCTGATCGAGCTCAACCACTGGCAGGCCTCGGACACGGTTTACCGGCTGCAAGTCCCTGGCGAAGCCGATTGGGAGTGCTCGGCACCGCCCTTCGAACAGATCGTGCTGTTCAGCTGTCGAGACCTTGAGGACCCCCGCGAGCACGAGGCTTTGAGCCTGCAGGTAACCGCCTGCCTGGGCCTGCCCCTGTGGCCGGCCTACACAGCCCTGGCCGAGGAGGTCGGCCGCCGACAGGCCGCTTTCTGGAACCAGGCAGACGAGCGCGGGAACCCGGTGGCCTTCTTCAGCCTGGGGACTTCCTCCCTCTCCTTGCCCTTCGATGAAATTCGCGCCGCCCTGGCATCCCGCATCCTGACTCGGCTGGTGGAGCGTTGGCAACAAGGGCTCACGCGCCAACCGGAAGGGCCTGAGACCCCCCGGGCCGCACTTGACTTCCTCCACCGAGAGGCGCTGGCCCGCCACGTCTTTGTGGAAGAGTTGGGCCGAGCAGCGGGCGGACCGGGGGCCTTCCGCCAGAACCGCGAGCTGGCCGCTCTGCGCGAGGAGTTAGAGCGAAAGCCCTCCCAGGGCCCGGCGCTGGTGGCCCGCCTGCGCACTCTCGAGGGGCTGTTCCTTGCCACTCTGGGCGAAAGCCAACCCGATGGCCTCTTTGGCCGGGTGACCGAGCGAGGGAGCGAGCTCGTAGCCCGCGGCACGAAGGCGCTGTCCGAAGAGGTGAATGGCTTTTTTCGAAGTGATCGACCGCTGGGGTATGAAGCTTATCTGGAGCAGCTCTCCGATGCCCTGGGCGACCGCTTGCGCTCGCTCTACGAGGAGATGAGCCAGCTCGAACTCGACGAGCTACGGCTCTCGCAGGAGAAGGAGCAAGCCTTGCGGCAAGCCGAGGCAGAGGATGTGGGCGTGCTCGACCGCGTCTTTCGCCGCAAGCGGACGAGCTCACCCTCTGCCCCCCTGGCCGAGCTGATCGAGCGTTATTACCAGTGCCGACTCGGCCTGCACATCCACCGCGAGGCCTGGAACGCCTTCCAGGAACTGCTGCTGATGGTAGAGCGCCTCCGCTCGGAAGTGCGCACCGTCTACGACTACCTCGAGCAGATGTCCACTCTACTCAAGGACCGTCACAGCCAGGCCCTGGGCCAGATCTTCTCGGTGCCGGGAGAGGTGCTGATCAGTCGGTCCGAGGTGGACGAGTATCTAGTCGACCGGGCCGCGGGAGACCAGGTCGAGAACGCCGCCGGGTGGGTTCGAGAGATGCTACAGCTCGAATTGCCCGAACTGCCCCACCATTTCAAGCCCAGCGAGGCGGTTCATGCGATGATCCTGGCGGTGGGACAGCGACTCGCGGGTCTTGAGGGCATCGATGCGGTGGACAAGTTTTTTCAGCGCTACCTGGGACCGGCCGCCGACAGTCAGCTCGAGCAGTTGCTTGCTCGAGCCCGGCCAACCCTGCAACCGCGCCAACAGATCGAGGACTGGACGCCTCAAGAGGCGGTCCTCGTGGCCCTGCATTCGGGGACGGGCGAGGAGAGCCCGGCCCACCAGAAACTGACCGCCTTCCTGTTCGGGCAGGGGCTCAACCTGAGCGTCGTCCCCTTCCTGAGCCGAGAGCGATTGGTCTTTTTGCGCATGGCAGGAGGGTTTCCGCTGCGTGCCCTGGAGCTGTCTCCTTTGCGCCAGGCCTACCTCAGCGAGCTCCAGGGCTCCAGGATTGCCCCCCATTGCCGCACCGACGTGCGCTGGAGGGCTCTGTCGCGCCCTTCCCCTGCCGAGGTCGAGCGACTCTGGGAAAACCTGGCGGTGGCCGTTCGTCTGGGTCACCTGGAAGCAGGAGACTTCTTCAGCAGCCCCCGCTGCTCGGACTTGACCTCGGTCCTGGCCTGTCAGGCCCTCTACGCCGAATTGGAAGAGGGACTGCTGACCGAGGTCCATCTGCTTACGGGACTGGAGCGTTGGCAGCAAGAGTGGATCGAGGAGCAGGGCGTGGAGGCCTTCCTCAGACGGCTCGAGCAACCCGACGACCAGACTCTGCTGGGCTGCGAACTGCACGAGCCGCTGCGAAGGGCTGCGGCTCGCTTGCGCGGCCACATGGAGGAAGGATGGGCGGAGTGGGACGCGATCATCGCCGGCTACCTGAGTCAGTGTCCCACTCTGACCGAGGGCGACCTGGTCGAGATCCCGGCAGGATTCCGAGCCTGGGCCATGAGCCGGTTCGAGCAGGTCCACCCCTCCGAGAGAGTGACCTTCCAGGCCGCAACGGGAACGCTCGAGGTTCGTCCGGCTGGCGAACGAGCCCATCTCGAGGCTGCCTGCAGGCGGCTTGTGGAGGCCCGGACCGCAGACCAGGAGAGATTCGCCCGGGCCGTCGGCGAGGTGGCCGACTCCTTCTGTCAGGCTCTTGGCTGGCTTTCAGACCGGGCCCTGGGATTAAGAACTGTCTGGGGGAAACTCGTCAAAACCCAGGGATTGCGAGTCAAAATCCCCTCCCCCCTGCCATTCCTGGCCTGCCAGAGAGCAGTTCTGAGCCACCAGGACGTGGCCAACCTCCGTTTGCTGCTCGAGCAACTCGGCCGAGTGAATCGCTCTGCAATCCTGATCGTGACAGGCGACCGTGAGTCCAACCGCGCCATCCTGGCCGAGGGACTCGCCGGCCTCCTTCCCCACACCCTGATTCTGTTTACTCCCGACGACCTCGTGCGAATTGCTGGCAGCGAGAATCCTCTGGCCAGCCTGGTTGAAAGCATGCTCGAGCAGATCGACCTGACGGCAATCTCGCCCTTCGTCACCGAAGGTCCGGTGCCGCCGTCGATGTTCTACGGCCGGGAGAGCGAGCTCAGGGAAGTCCTCTACCGACTCGAG
>CAZWUN010000313.1:0-6481 GCA_964637145.1 uncultured Burkholderiales bacterium | reverse complement strand
GACCCAACCGATCGTGTACGATGGGGAAGAGTATAGCCGCGAGTCGCTGCAGGATATGGTGAATACCTATCAGACTCAGCACTCGAGCCGCATCCAGGAACTGGAGTCGCTCAAGAAGACGCACGATAGCATCTCCCGCGAGCTTACTCAGGAGTTGGCGGAGCAGAAGTCGGCCTGGGAGTACCTCCGGGGGATGATGACCCTGGACCGACACAATGCCATGTCGAACTTCCGAGGATTACTCGAAAAGGTGCCTATTCTCAAGGACCGTATGCCCGACAGGCCCCTGTCCGAGCTTCTGCAAGAAAAAATTCAGGTAGCCGAGAATCGAACCCGGGAGGTGGGCCATTTCCTTGACAGGATGGAGTCAGAAATGGAGTCCATCCGTCAGGACATCGTGCGACTGAACAAGAAGATGGTCGTCGCTGCCGAGAACGAGGAGAAGGCCGCACACTACATCCTCAAGCTCAAAGACTTGCAGAGTGAGTTGGAACAAGAGTTGGCTTCCATGGGGGAGACCGTGACGGCTGCCCACCGGTCCAAGAAGGCCGAGATCGACGAAGTTAAGCGGATGATCTGGGACCACGGGGCCCGCCTGCGACTCTACTCCAACGCAGAGGACCGCATCTCGGCCATCGTGCAGATGAACAATCACTTCCTTGAGATGCTCACCAACCTGCATGGAAACATGCAAAACCTTTACGAGGCGGGCCTGGAGGTGCTCGATGAGTTGCGCGGCAACCTGGCTTCGCTTGCCACGGCCACGGAGGCAAGCGAGCTGACGATGGACATGCAAGAATCGATGCAATCACTCAAAGACAGCGTCAACCGGGTCGCTGTGCTGGCCTCCAACACTTCACTCTATCTCACCCAGAACGTCGAGCGGCTAACCTCGCAGATGCGCATCTACGACGAGCAGACCGAAGCGCTGGTAAAGAGCAACCTCGAAGCGGAGCGCGAGATCCAGGAAAAGCGCATCGACGACACGCTGGCTCTGGCCGAGAAAGAATACGGGCTGCTCAAGCAGGCTCGCGAAAAGTAAGCCCTGCCCAATGAGCTCCGAGAGCTCTCCCCTGCGCGCTGAGCCGATCGCGCCCGAGCAATTCACGCGCATCGCCGGCCAGAGCGTCCACATCTATCTCGAGTTCCTGCGGAACCTGGTGCGCGGGGGCCGACTGAACAAGTTTTTTCCTGATCCCGACGGCCTCGACAACCTCTACCGCGCCATGGGTGAGGTTCCTCTGGAACCCGGCAAAGAGCCAAGCCTTCTGATCAGCCTGCGCACCGGGATGCCAGCCGAACCGGAGATTGGGAAGATCCTGGCCGATAAGGAACTGGCCGCCCGCTTCCTGAAGGCCAACTCGCCCGAACTCCTGAAGCAGCGCAGTGACGCCGCATCCCAACGCATGCTGGAGAAGCACACCTACTTCAAATTCCTGGACGGAGCTCGCATTCCGCGCCGCACACACCTCGAAATGTGGCTGCGCCAGGTAGACGAGTCCAAGCGAATCGCTTACTTCACCACGATTTTCGAGCGATTCGATCCCACCGAAGGCCTTTTTGTACGCTACACCATCCAACTAGCCCAGCACCACGCCCGCTGGAGCAAACCCCAGGTCGAACTGCAGGGCGACGACCTTGAATACACCACCGCCTTTCGCAACGTGATCTCGCGCTACTCGGCCGATGAGGCGGAGTTTGCATTCATCCTGCTCTCCGATCTACCCAACATTGCAGTGCAAGAGGTCGTCCGCGGACGGGCCGGTCCGCTCTGGATGGACGGAATCACTATGCCTGCCGAAGTAGCCGACCTGATGGCCAAACACCCCGGCAACTTTATCCTCAATCTGCCCTCGGAGCGGGTCAACGCCCCCTCGGAAAAGACTGCCTCATCAGTACGCGAGGATAAGAACTGCGACCCTTTTGCGCGCTTTTACCGCGAATCGCTCTCGCCCGAAGTACGCGGTCTGGCTGACAGCCGGGCTGAGAAGCTCGGCTACCATGTGTTCAAGGAGCGTAAGTTCTGCTGTACGCGGGGCATCGAGGCCCCGCTCAAAGACTTACTAGAGCGCCATAAACACCGCTGTGTGATCTACCGAGTCTGAAGGGACACGAGGGCCGAAAAGGAAGACATCGCCATGTCGAGAGCCTCTCTCATCGTGCGCGCCGAGGATCTCGCCCAGGAACTCCCCCTGGTGCGCGGGATGATCATCGGCTCAGGTCTCCCGGGCGCCCTGGGGAACCTGGCCCCTGGCCCGTATGGACTGGCGGGGCCCCATCTCGCAGTGCTGGACATCCTAGAGCAGGCCGGCTCGATTATCCTTGAAGTTGAGACCCGGCTCCGCCAGCGCATCACCTCTGACAGGGGAGGCGAAGCCGAGATGGCCGGCTTCGACTTCATCGCCGAATTGCAGCCGATGGACCGCGCATTCTGCGCCTGGTATGCAGTCTTCGTGGCCTCAGACTGGGCAAGCGCTCAGTGCGCCAAACACACCAGCACCGCCGTCTCGGTTAAGGGGGGCTTCAACAATCGCTGGGTCCAGGATCTGGGCAACCTGGCCGGTAACAATTTGCTGCAGGTGGTCTTGCGCGAGTTGAAAGGCTTCTACGAGCACCACCGCAACCACTCCGACCCGGCTCGGCGTATCACCGAGCCCGAGCGTGTAGCCGACAGTTCGGCTGCCTTCTTCAAGCTGCTGGCCAACGGAGTGGCCAAGTTTCTGTCCGACGGCGAGTATGAGCGCCACCGGACAGTACTGGAAACCATGCGGGTAGAGATTCTAGGCCAGGGCTACGTGGGCCTGAAACCCACTGCAGCAGCCGACACCAACCAGTCAAGCGATCTGTTGCCGGTCAAGCCCGAAGACGTGGTGGGCAACCAGGAATATCTGGCCGCTGGAATGCGCTTAGCCCGGGACGTAGCCGGATTCGACTTTAAAGCTGGCAAGAACCCCAAGAAGGTCAACCCGGTTTTGTTCTGTCAGGGCACCCCGGGCTGCGGCAAGACCCTGACCGCCCACGCGGTAGGCAATTATTTCTTGGACTACTGCCAGAAGCGCGATATTCCAGCAAAGTTCCTGATCATCCGGCGCACCGACTGGGCCTCGTCTTACCAGAATGCCTCGGCCAACAAGCTGATCTCCATTTTCAAAGACGACGTCTACGCTTTCCCTGGTGTGGTAGGCTGCTACTGGGCAGACATCGATACCGCCTTCGCGGCTCGCTCTGACCCGGGCTTGCGCTCAGAGGAGAAGAACATCCTCGGAGCCAGCTTCGGCATTTTCGATGGCACCCTGATCCCCAAGAACGGAAAATGGTTCTTGCTCTGCGACGCCAACTACATCAACATGGATCAGGCCACTCTGAGCCGCATCAGTCAGGACCCTTACATCGTCAGAGGTCCAGTCACTGTGGACGACTTCGTCACCCTGTTTCGAGACAAGAAATTGCACGAGTTCTCCGATTTTTTCCACCTCAGCGATGAGCAGTGGCGCCAGGTGGGGCAGGCCTGCCTCGACTTCAGCCTGTCCGGGCGTAATGTCGACAACATAACCCAGAAGCTCATCCGTGAAGTGCAAGACGTCGATCCACCCGACGACTACTACAAAGCCAGCTTTGAGGAGCGGCGGCGCATCTTGCGAGAGTTGTCCAAACCGATGACGGTCGAACGCATCATTGAGATCATGGACGGTTTTCGAAAGTTTGAGGCCGAAGCCGAGGCCAAAGCCGAACGGCAGCGTTTCGACGAGCGGGTACGCGAGATCGTGTTCAACCTTTCGGCCCAGAAGGCGGCCCTGGAAAGTTACGGGAACTGAGCTGTGTCAACCACTCCCGAGTACGCCCCCGAGGCGGGCGACACCCTCGAGCAACTTGTCCAGCAATTTACCAATCAGTATGCCTTTCTGCGCGAGCTAATTCAGAACTCGATCGACGCCGGCACCAAGCGAGTCGACGTGTGGTTTGAGTTCGAGCCCTTCGAGGGCGGTTGCATGGGGGCCATGCGGCTGCATGTGGACGACACGGGAGAGGGCATGAACCGGGAGATCATTGATACCCAGCTAACACGGCTGTTCTCATCCTCTAAAGAGAACGACCTGACCAAGATCGGGAAGTTCGGCATCGGATTTGTGTCAGTGTTTGCCCTCTCGCCCGAGGCGGTAGTGGTGGACACAAGCCGGGATGGCGAGAACTGGCGCATTCTTTTCCACGGCAAGGACAAGAAGTTTGAGCGCATCGTGCTCGATCAGCCAATCGACGGAACCCAGGTTCAGCTGATCAAGATGGTCAGCCGGGAGGATTACGAGAAGCACCAGCGCGAGAGCAAGCGCACCATCACTTACTGGTGCAAGCATTGCGACGTTGATATCTACGTAGACAACGAGAGGATCAACCAGCCCTTCACCCTCAACGGGCCCCATGTAATGACCCACCAGGTACCGGGAACCGAGCTGGTGGTGGCTCCAGCCGATGGTCCGAAGCCCTTCTACGGCTTCTACAACCGTGGTTTAACTCTGGTAGAGTCGATTGAACGGGACGACCCCAATGACCGCCAGGATCATCCGCCCGGCATCCACTTCAAGATCAAGTCGCGCTACCTCGAGCACACGCTGACCCGTGACAACATTCTGCGCGACGAAAACTACCACAAGGCAATGACGATCCTGCGCTCGTTCGTGGACGGGCCGTTCCGCAAAGCGCTCTTTCAGGCAGCATCGGAGAAAGGCGAGGACGCCGTTTTTGGATTCCTGACCCACCGACTGCTAGGTCTGCCGGAGGAACTGGCCAACAGGCCGCTGCTGCCGCTGGTAGATGGGGGGCGCCTGACCCTCAAGCAGTTGAAGACGGCGGTGGATAAGCAGGGGGAGGTCTTCTACGAGGAGCATGACTCTGCCCTGACCCAATCGCTAAAGAGCCAGGGAAAGGTCGTGCTCAAGTGGGCGGGCCCCGAGCGCGAGCCGGGCCTGGGCAGACTGCTCGAGCATCTGTGCCGACGCAAGGAGAAAGTCCTGCTCCTTTGTGCGAGCGGGACCTATGCCCAGCCAGCACTGGTCGGCAGCCTTTCCAAGAACCAGCAGGAGCTGCTCGAAGCTGCTGGGCGCATCCTGAAGCGGGCTGGCAGTCCCTATCGCAGCATCTTCCCGGGGCGCTTCAAAGACGCCGGTGCTTCGCTTGAGAAGCGAGCCTATGTGCTGCAAGAGAAGGCTGGCAGCCTGTTTCGCCCGGAGGGGGAGAAGAAGGGCCTGTTGGCCACTCTGTTCGGCTCCCGCAAGGCGCCTCAAGATCTTGTGGTAAACCTGGACGACCCCCTGGTCGAAAAGAACTTCCGGCTCAACGACAAGTATCCCCAGTTGGCCCCCTACATCCTGGCCTGGTGCGTTATGGTCAACGATGGCTTGGATGGAGCCACCGTGACCCGCATGGTCGAGGCCGCCATGGCCGAAGGGGGGGAAGGCCCGGTCTGACGCACGCACGACTCGCCCGGTAGGAAAGTTTTTCCCCCCGTGGAAAGGCAGTGAAAATCTTTACGCAAGCGAGCATTCTTGGAACCGGTTCTTCGTAGCTTCCTCTTCTGCGACGCGGTTGTGCCCTCTCACCATGGCAAGCTGCTCTGCTATGGAGTTTTCTCAGATCTGTGGGCGCCGAAGTTTCCGGTCACCCATCCGCGCTTCTCCATCCTGACATCCTGGAGTCGGGGCACGGGCTTTCACATTCAGGTGGTCAAGATGTTCAATCCGGCCCGCACCGTGATGCTCAACCAGTCTCCCGAGATGTATTTCACTCTGGAAGACGAGAGCCAGACGGTGCATGTGCAGGTGGACGTCAACCAGATCGTGTTCACCGAGGCGGGAACATACTTCTTTCAAATCTACCTGGACAACCGGCTTGTGGCCGAGCATACGCTCAACTACATCCAGAAGAGCTAAACCCCCGACAAAAAAAGGAGCCCGAGTCGGTGAAGACCGGGCCAGGGGTTCTGGAGGGTCCGAGCGCGGGGACGCGCGCTACAAACAACTTTTTCTGGTTCAGACGCTCTGAGGGCGAGTCGAATGCACGGCGCCGGCCTGCATACCGGGTTGCACCCCTGAAACGCTGCCATTGGAGCCATAAACGGCCCCGGCCTGCATTCCCGGGTCGTAGTTGGAGCGAGGGGGGCCTCCGCCGCCCGTCTGAATGGCGGCTGCATCGTTGACCTCGTTGACTTTCTGGGTAGACGAAACCTGCTCGGGCGCCTTGAGGGCGCTGATCAAGCTGCTCAGGTTCTGGTCTTTGACGGTGTTGTCTTCGTCAGTATCGCCTACCTCAGGCGAGAACTGGACCTTATCGGTAATCCCGCTAGCCGCCTGGGTGCCGGCTACGCCGGATGCACCGCCACCTTCCCCTATACGATTGGCCGCTCCCCCGACCGGGGGGGTGTAGCTGGGGCTAACGCCTCCAACCCCTCCACCCGAGCCGACTCCGTCGACCTTACCGATTTCAAATG
>CAZWUN010000312.1:0-6488 GCA_964637145.1 uncultured Burkholderiales bacterium | reverse complement strand
CGGTTGCGATGCTGCCCCCTTCGAATGACGGGCCCATATCTTTGTCTCTCCTTGACCGTGATTGAGTGGCTCTTGTTCAGACCCGCTCAGGTTTCCTGCTGGTTGCGAAAGTTTTCACAAACTCCAGCTCTCCCTGTCCAACTCCTCGAGCACCTCGTCGGCGTGAGTTTCCTCGGCCCGCTCCCGGGCCTGCCGGGAGAAGCGCCGCGCCCCGGCGTTGAGGCCGGACAGGGCGAAGAGCCGGGCGCGCTCGAGCAGGGCGCGGGCGTGAACCGGGCGGGGGGGCTGCTGCATCAGGATGAAGTCGGCGTCGTTGAGCGTGTCGTGGGCTTCGTCCCAGCGTTGCTGAGCACCCTGGGCCCGGGCCGTCCAGCTCAAGATCTCAGCCACCAGCAGGCCGTCCCCGGTGGCCTTGGCGCCTACCACCAGGGCCTTGAGGGCCTGCTCGCTGCCCTGCGGGTCGTCTTCTTGCCACAGCTCTCGCCAGGCGTAAGGGTCGCGGGCCAGCATCAGATGTCGTTCGAAATGGCCTTCACCATCAACATGAAGACCCCGCCCATCAGCGCAGCCGCTGGAATGGTGAGCACCCAGGCCGTGAGGATGTTGCCGGCCACGCCCCAGCGCACGGCCGAGATGCGCTTGCTGGCCCCCACGCCCATGATGGCGCCGGTGATCACGTGGGTGGTGGAAACCGGGAAGCCCAGCTTGGCGGTGATCATCAGGATGATTCCCGAGGTCAGCTCGGCGGCAAAGCCGTTGATGGGCTGCAGCTTGACCACCTTTCCACCCATGGTCTTGATGATGCGCCAGCCCCCGGCGGAGGTTCCCAGGGCGATGGCGGCAGCACAAGACAGCTTGACCCACCAGGCCACGTAGAACGGCTCTTCGTCCTGCACTTTCGCGGTGATGAGGGCCATGGTGATGATGCCCATCACCTTCTGGGCGTCATTACTGCCGTGGCTGAGGGCCATCAGGGTGGCCGAGACCATCTGCAACTTCTTGAAGCGCTTCTGGATGCGGAATGGATTGGCGTTGCGGAAGGTCCACATCAAGGTGACCATGATCCAGAAGCCCACGAAGATGCCCAGCAGGGGCGCCACCAGGCCGGGCACCACCACCTTCTTGACCACGCCGCCCCACTGCACGAAGGCGGTGCCCTTCCAGAACAAGACTGCCCCGACCAGGCCGCCGACCAGGGCGTGGGAGGAGGAGCTTGGAAGTCCCCAATACCAGGTCAAAAGATTCCAGGCGATGGCCCCCAGCAGGGCGGCCAGAATGACTTCCTGGTGGTGGATCGAGTCCGAGTCCACCAGCCCTTTGCCGATGGTGTAGGCGACGGCTCCCCCCATGAAGGCTCCCGCGAAGTTGGCGAAAGCCGCCAGGATGAGGGCCGCTCTGGGGGCCATGGCCCGGGTCGAGACCACGGTCGCGATGGCGTTGGCGGCGTCGTGAAAGCCGTTCACGTAGTCGAAGGCCAGAGCGATGATGATGACCAGGGCCAGCAGCCAGATTGTCGTTTCCATGGCTTCAGCGATACTTGATGATGATTCCCTGGATGATGTCGAAAACGTCCTCGAACTTGTCGATGCCGTTCTCGAGCCGATCGAGGATGTCGGTCCACTTGATCAGGTTGACGATGTCGGCCACCGTCTCATTGTTCTGGTGTAACTGCGAGATGGCGCCGCGATAGATCCGGTCACCCTCATGCTCGAGCCGGTGCATGGAGCGGCGCAGCTCATTGATGTCGGTGAAGGTGGGGAGCTTCTCGACGCCCTGTTTGAGAAGCTCGGAGGCCTGCACCAGGATGTCGGCCAGCAGAGCCACCTCGGCTCGCGGCTCGCCCACCTCGAGCATCAGCAAACGAACGGCTGCACCCTGGACGCGGTCGAGAATGTCGTCCATGTGAGCTGAAAGCTCGTGGATGTCCTCCCGGTCGAGGGGGGTCACGAAGGTCCTGGCCAGGCGGACGGCCGTCTGGTGGCGCAGTTCGTCGCCCTCGTGCTCGGTCTTGTGAATGGCCGCCACCAGCTCTTCCAGGCGGCTCCAGTTCTGCGACAGATCGCGGAACTGCCGGCAGATCTTGTCGATGGCTGCCGCTTGCTGCAAGAACAGCTCGAAAAACTTCTCGTCCTTAGGGAAGAGGCGTAGTTTCATCGCTTTTTCCAGGGCTTGCGTCCGAGGGCGCGAGCGCGGCTTCGCAGTCTCCCTCCGGGCTCCTGCCGAAAATCGGGCCCTCTTTGGGGGTCAGGGAGCCAGGTAGCCTGCCACGGCCCGGTAGTAGATTCGCAGGGAAGGCTCGATCTGAGCCACCGGCAGGCGCTCCGAGTCGCTGTGCATGGAGGCCACGATGGAGGCGTTCACCACCGCCGGCCCAAAGCCGTAGGCCTGGGCTCCCTTCTGGCGGAACGAGTTGGAATCGGTGCCGAAGGGGACGAGATAGGGGGTGACCACGGCCTCGGGATATTCCTGCTTCAAAGCCTTCTCCAGGCACTGAAAGAGAGGCGTTTGATGGGAGCTGACGGGGGTGTGGCTGGTGCTGTGGATTTCCTCGAGCTCCACCCCCTCCGGCCACAGCTTCTGCAGTTCGCTGCGCAGCGCGGCCTGATCGGTGTCGGGTAGCAGGCGAAAGTCGAGAGTGGCTTCCGCTCGGGACGGGATGACATTGGCTTTGGGTGGATCCCCCACCCCGGAGCGGAGCGATGTCAGCGACATGGTATCGGCCTGGATGGCCCGGGTGAACTTGTTCTCGGCCAGAGGGCCCACCCGGTGGCGCAGTTCGGTCACCAGCGGGCTTTGCTGGCCGGCGCGAGACTGCATGAATGGTTCCAGCCGGCTCAGGGCTCTTGTCAGGCGGTCATTGGCGTTATCCGAGATGGGCTGGGAGCCGTGGCCGCTGGTACCGGTGGCCACGAGACGGGCCCAGAGAATTTGTTTCTCGCCAACGGCCACCCCGAAGACCAGCTTCCCCTCGGCCGATAGCAGGTCGCGCGTCCCGAAGCCTCCCTCGTCCAGCACATAGGTCGGCTCCAGCTCGGGCCAGTGGCGCTCGATCATGAAACGGGCTCCGGCCTCGCCTCCGGTCTCCTCGTCGGCGGTGCACAAGAGCAGCAAGTCGTGCTCGAGGGGGACCTGCTCGCGCTTGAGGGCGATCATGGTCATGATCTGCATGACTCCCAGACTCTTCATGTCCACCGCGCCCCGGCCGTACAACTCTCCATCCTTGATGACGGCGGCGAAAGGGTCCACCGGCCAGCGGCTGGCGTCGGCCGGCACAACGTCCATGTGGTGCAACAGCATCAACGACCCCTGGCGGCTCTTGCCGGGCAGGCGGGCCAGCAGGTTGACCTGACCGGGGTTGGACTCGAACAGTCGCGCCTCGATCCCTTCGCGAGCCAGCAGTTGTTGCAAGAACTCGGCCGCGGCCCGGGTCTGGGCCGGTGGGTTGACGCTGGGAATGCGGATGTACTCCTGGAGGATCGGAAGCGCTTCCCGGCCGAGAGCTTGAAAATCCGGCTCGGCCGCGGCCGAGCCGGCCAGAAAGAGCAGTAGCAGAACGGACGAGAGCCGTGGCATGGCCCGACCTTCGGCGCTCGTCCCCGGAAACCCCGTGGGGCAGGCCCCGGGGGAAGGAGGTCAGCCGCCCGGCCGGGAACGGAGAAGCCCTCCATGCTTCGTTCGCTCTTCAAAGAACGCCCCAGCCTCGAGCGCTACAAGGAACTGATTGAGGACATTCTCAGTGGCCTCGGCATCGACCCCGATCGCAACCGCGAACAGACCGGCAGCGACAAGGAATACTCGTGGCTGCTGCAGCGCGGCTCAGCGGTGGTCTATGTCGAGTTGCTCGGTCAAGAGGAGGAGGGCTATTTCATGGTGGACTGCCCCATCCTCACCCTTCCCAGCACCAATCAAGAGGGCTTTTTTCGGCGCCTGCTCGAGCTGAACGACCAGCTGGTGGAGGCCACCCTGACGCTGCGCGGCTCCGAGGTTCATCTGCTGGGCATTCGTCCGCTGCGCGGCATGGATGCCGGTGAGGCCGAGGAGATGATCGACCGCATCTCGGGGTACGCAGACAATCTCGATAACCAGCTCAGCTCCGAGTTCGGGGCTCCGCTCTGGACGGGCAAGAACGATGCCTGGCCCCAGGCGGTGGATTAGCATAAGGGAGAAGCAAATGACAACACAGGTTGCCACGGCCAAGCTCAGCCTGGAGGGAGTCGAATACGAGTTCCCGACGGTGGAAGGAACCGAAGGCGAGAAGGCCATCGACATCTCCCAGTTGCGAGCCAAGACCGGCTATATCACCCTCGACCCCGGCTACGGCAACACGGGGGCCTGTAAGAGCGCGATCACCTTCATCGACGGAGAGAAGGGCATTCTCTCCTATCGGGGCTATCCCATCGACGAGCTGGCTGCTCGGGTGGACTTCATCGAGGTCTGTCACCTGTTGATCTTCGGTCACCTGCCCGACAAGGCCGTGCTGGACAATTTCAAGCACGACCTGATGCACCACAGCCTGATCCACGAGGAGATGAAGAAGTTCTTCGAGGGTTACCCGCCGGCAGCCCACCCGATGGCAATTCTGAGCGCTATGGTGGCCTCGCTTTCGGCCTACTATCCCGAGCGCAACGATGACCGCGACGAGAAACTCAACATCATCCGGCTGCTGGCCAAGCTCAAAACCATTGCCGCCTTCAGCTACAAGAAGTCGATCGGTCAGCCCTACGTTTACCCGCGCAACGACCTGACCTACTGCGGCGACTTTCTGCACATGATGTTCGCCGTGCCGGCCGAGCCCTACAAAGTGAGCCCCGTGCTGGAGCAGGCCCTCAACCTGTTGCTGGTGCTGCACGCCGACCACGAGCAGAATTGCAGCACCTCGACCGTGCGCATGGTGGGTAGCTCGGGGGCCAACCTGTTCGCCTCCATCGCGGCCGGTCTCTGCGCCCTCTGGGGACCGCTCCACGGCGGAGCCAACCAGGAGGTGCTCGAGATGCTCGAGGCCATCCACCGCGACGGTTCGGACTACAAGAAGTACGTCGAGATGGCCAAGAAGAAAGACTCGGGCTTCCGTCTCTTCGGCTTCGGGCATCGCGTCTATAAGTCGCTCGACCCGCGGGCCAACATCCTCAAGCACACCGCCGATCGGGTGTTGGACGAGCTCGGTCACAAGGACCCGCTGCTGGACATCGCCCGCGAGCTGGAAGCGGTGGCTCTCAACGACAGCTACTTCATCGAGCGCAAGCTCTATCCCAACGTGGACTTCTACAGCGGCATCATCTATCGGGCCATGGGCATCCCCACCAACATGTTCACGGTCATGTTCGCACTCGGGCGGCTGCCCGGCTGGCTGGCCCAGTGGAAAGAGATGAAGCGAGACCCCGCCAACCGCATCAACCGTCCGCGACAGATCTACACGGGTGAAAACCGGCGGCCGATTCCGACCTTCGAACAGCGCTGAGCATGCGTTTTGGATGCTTCGTTCCCCAGGGCTGGCGCCTGGATCTGGTAGGCGTTGAGCCGGGCTATTCGCAGTGGCAGGCCATGAAGAAGGTGGCCCGCCGGGCCGAGGCCGCCGGCTACGATTCGCTCTGGCTCTACGACCACTTTCACACCATTCCCCAGGCTCTGCCCGAGGCAACCTTCGAGGCCTGGACCGCCCTCACCGGTCTGGCCGAGGCCACCGAGCGCATTCGCCTGGGCCACATGTGCGGCTGCAACATCTACCGTCCCCCCGCTCTGATGGCCAAGATCTCTGCCAATGTGGACGTGATCTCCAACGGTCGGCTCGAGTTCGCCTACGGGGCCGGGTGGTACCAGCACGAGACGGTAGCCTACGGCTATTCCTTCGAGCGTCCGGCGGCTCGAATCGGGGCTCTGGGCGAAGCCCTGGAGATCATCAAGGGCCTCTGGAAGGGCGGCCCCTACCAGTTCCAGGGCAAGTACTACACGGTTGGCCATGGCCGGGTGAAGGATTTTCGCGGCCGCGAGATCGAGCTGGAGGGCGCCCTCAACTACCCGGTGCCGGTTCAAAAGCCCCACCCCCCCGTGTGGGTGGCCGGCGGGGGCGAGCAGCTCACCCTGCGGGTGGTGGCGCGCCACGCCAATCTGTCCAACTTCTTCGGCGACGCGGAGAATTTCGAGCGCAAGAACCGCCTGCTCGACCAGTACTGCGAGGAGATCGGGCGCGACCCGGCTGACATCGAGCGCACCCTCAACATCAACGCCTTCGTGGGGCCCGAGTCGGAGGTGGATCAGGTGCTCAAGGCCGCGGGTCGCAGCCCGGCCGCCATCGCCGACTGGAAGCAGGGAGCTTACATCGGTGAGCCGGCCTCCATCGCCGAGCGCCTGATTCACCTGCGCGATCACGCCCGGGTGCGCTACTTCATCGTCTACTTCCCCGAGGCGGTGGGCGGGGAGTCGCTCGAGCGCTTTGCCTCCGAAGTCATCCCCCTGGTCGGCAGGGGTTAAAGTTAAGTGCAGAACGATTT
>CAZWUN010000311.1:0-6545 GCA_964637145.1 uncultured Burkholderiales bacterium | reverse complement strand
AGGCCCAGGAAGGCCTGGCCCGGGCGCGAGAGCGAGAGGGGCAGGCCCATCTCGAAGGTGGCCGGCAGCTCCAGCCCGGCCAGTTTGTCGCGCAGCAGGGTCAGCGAGTCGGGGTCGGCGCAGGCCAGCTCGACCTGGTCGAGCTTGAGAGAGCGGATGCGGCGCAGCACTTCCATGATCTCGGCGTCGCGCCGACCGGCCCGAAAGAACTCCGGTTTGACGAGGTTGGGGGGAACCATCTGGCGGGGTCGGTGGGCCAGCCGTCGGGGGAGAGGAAGGTCGGGGGCTCGAGCGGGTAGCTTCTCGCCCGGCAGGCTGTCCAGGAAGCGCCGCTCGAGCGGGGCCCAGAGGGTGGAGGGGAGCTCCAGCACCAGGTCGCTCTCTCGAACTGGGGTCTCGGCCGCCTGAGCGTAGACGGCGGCCCGGTCGGCCAGCTGGTTGGCCTGCAGGTACTCCTCGTAGGCTTTGAGCAGGGCGGTCAGCTCTCTCTTCTTCTCGCCGCTCAGGGCTCTGGCGAGCTGGCGATGGGTGAGGCCGGCCATGCGCACTTCGCTCAGGGTGGACCAGAGCGCTTCGGCCATGCCGGGCTGATCGAGCAGCTCGCCGAAGTGGCGCCGGCTCCTGGCCGGCAGCTCGAGCATGAGCCTGTGGATCAGGCTGGGACCGAGCCCCTCGGGCTTGGGATTGAGCCCGCTCTCGAGCAGGCCGGGCGCGGCCGCTTCCAGGGCCATCTCGAAGGGGGTGGTGAAGCGCAGGTTGGCCCAGTCATGGCCTGCGTGCAGCAGCGCCTCAGCCAGGGTCCACTTGAGGCTGCGATAGGGCAGGAAGACCCACTTCGCGCGCGTCGGGTGGGCGCGACAGAGCTCGGCGAGCTGCTCGAGGAAGGGGCTCATCGAAGGAGGCTCAAGTCTGAAGGTCCACAGCCCGGGTCTTCGAACCTGGAGGGATGAAGCTCCTGGTTCCGCTGATCCTGGCTCTGGCCCTGCAGGCCGGAGCCCAGCCCTACACTCCCGAGACGGCCCCCGAAAGCCTGAAAGCGCCCGTGAAGCGCGCCCTGGACGCCTTTCAGGAGGTGAAGTCCCGGCTGCTCGGCCGGCTCGGCCAGGCCCTCCAGGAGGGGGGCCCGGTCATGGCCATCGAGGTCTGCCGCGAGGAGGCCCCCCGCCTGACCACCGGGGCGGTCGCCTTCCCGCTCGGACGCACCAGCCACCGCCTGCGCAACCCGAAGAACGCGACCCCGAAGTGGGCTCAGGCCTATCTGGACGAGTTTGCCTCGCAGCCGGCCGAAAAGGCCCCCACCCGGGTGGTGCCCCTGGAGGGCCGGGTGGGAGTGATCGCGCCCCTCGCGACCCAGGCGCTGTGCCTGCAGTGCCACGGCGATCCGAGGGCCATGTCGGGCGAGCTCCGCAGCAGCCTCGAGCGGCTCTATCCTTCCGATCAGGCCACCGGGTTCGAGCTTGGGCAGTTGCGGGGGGTGATCTGGGCCGAGGTGCCGCTCGGCCAGCCCTGAAGGCGGGCTCACTGGCGCTCGTCCTCCAGCTTCTCCAGGCGCTGAAAGAGCGGGCTCAGATCCCACAGGTTGGTCTGGGCCCTGCCGTGCCCCTTGCGCCGGATGATGCGCACGAGCAGCTGGCGTTGCTCGAGCTTGCGGGCCAGGTTGCGCACCGTGCGCGGCTCCACCCCCAGCCGCCTGGCCAGGGTGGCGATGCTGGGGTGGGCGTGTTCCCTGCGCCCCTTGTAAGCGAGCAGGTTGATCAGCAGCAGCGCTTCGCTGGCGGTGATTTGTAGTCGGGGATAGGACTCCAGGAAGGTGCGCGCCACCGGCACCCAGCCCCGGGCCACCAGCTTGGGGGTCCACACCGCCGCCAGGCGTGCCTCTAGAGCCATTGCGCGAGCCATTCCCTGAAGTTGTACAGGGTCACGTCGTGCAGCCAGTAAATGGCTTCGCCGAGCGTGTAGTGGGAATGGTGGAGCATCATGCTCTGGACTTCCCAGATGTAGACCGCGGCGAAAATCAGCACGAAGAGCAGCACGACTTCCGCCGCCACCGGGATGACGGGTCTCGCATCAGAGCGCATGGCTTTCCTCCTGTTGCGTTGATGAGACCAGCTTACGCGGGGCAGGTGACAGGTAGCGTCGTTGTCAGCGGCCGAGCTCGAGCAAATGGACCACTTCCTCGATCAGGGCGATGAATCGCTCGCTGCGCACGAACCGAAAGTGGGAGAGGTCCAGCGGAAGGAGGCCGGTGGCCACGATCCCCTCGGCCTGCAGCCGGCTCTCGTTGAGGCGGGGCTGGACGGTCTCGATGATGACGCCGTCCTGGACCAACTGGATCAGGTTGGACCGGAACGCGGCTGTGAGGGCGTGCTCGAAGGTGCCCTGGTAGTCGAGCAGGATGGCCCAGCCGCGAAACATCGGGAAGTCGGCCAGCGAGATGTGGGGGAGGACCACGGCCTCGGGGGGGGAGGGAATGCAGGCTCTGGCGTGGCCGATGGGCTGGAAGACGTCGGGTTGCTCGCGCATCCAGAAGCGACCGCGGGAGAAGACGCCCCCGGTCTCGGGGCCGGGGACGCTGATGCCGGCCGTGTCGCCGGCCGGCATCAGGGCCACCCGAATGGGCATGGAGTGCGAGCCGGAAGGGATGTAGAGGCGGGTGCGCCCTTTGACCACCCGGGGAGCGTGCTGCCGGCTCCCGAGCAGGGCCCGACAGAGGGGGGCGC
This sequence comes from uncultured Burkholderiales bacterium, assembly GCA_964637145.1. Classification (GTDB taxonomy): domain Bacteria; phylum Vulcanimicrobiota; class Xenobia; order Xenobiales; family QWHO01; genus QWHO01. The sequence continues at coordinate 3,825 of CAZWUN010000311.1, read as the reverse complement.
CGTTGAGGTAGACGGGGATCTCCGAGTAAGCGCAGTGGTGGACCAGCATGCCCACCTCGGGGCGGACGGTGCCCACCAGCCCCAGAGCCGGCTCCATGAGGAGCCCCAGCGAGTCGGAATTGCCTCGCAGGGCCAGGCCGCTGACATGGATGCGATCGTTGCTGGAAGGCCGGACGGACTTGAGCTCGTCCTTGCCCCCTGCCACGCGCAGGCACTGGCCCTGGCTGAACACGTCCACGCGGCTCGGGTTCAGGACCTGCAAGGCCAGGATGGCCGAGGCCAGGTGCACGTAACGCCGCTCCGCACCGGTGGGGGATGAGAGAGCCCAGCGCACCAGCTCGGGCAACTGATCGCCGATGGGGAGCCCGTCGTGGACGAGCTGGAAGGAGCCTGGCCAGACGGCGATGCGCACCCGGGAGGCGCCGCTGGCCACGGCCCACTGCACCAGCTTGACGGCATAGAGATAGGGGGTGGGAAACTGCGTCCGGGCCAGCTTGCGGGCGGCCGAGAACTGGTCGATGGTGAACTCGCCGGCCGAATCGACCTCGCCCCCCTGGCGGATCTGGTCGAGCAGGTTTTGCAGATCGCGGTGCACGCTCAGGAGCCCTCTCGGAGCAGTCCGTTGAGGGTGCAACGCACCACCTGGAGCACGACCGGCCGAACCGCCACCCGGTCGGGCTCGGGGAGAGCGCGGCTGTTCAGGATGCCGGCCAGCCCGTGCATGGCCGCCCACAGGGGCAGCTCGGCCTGCTCGCGAGCACCCGGCCGAAAGCTGCCCTCGGCCTCCAGGTCATCGAGCACCTGGCGGAAGATCTGATAAGTGGTCTTGCCGTTCGGGCCGGTGCCCGTGTCCGGGCGAGACGAGCCGGCGCCGTGGGGGCCGAACATCACCTGGAAGCGGGCCGGGTCTTGCAGGGCGAACTCCACGTAGGCCAGGGCGATGGCCTCCAGGGCGGCGGTCGAGCCCGAGCTCTCTTGCACCGCGTTCTCCAGGGCGCCAGCCAGCCGGGAGAAGCCCGCCCGGGCCACCTCGGCGAGCAGCTCGCTCTTGTCGGCGAAGTGCTTGTAGCAGGCGCTGGGCGCGACGCCCACCTGGGCGGCCGCCTGGCGCAGGCTGAAACCTTCGCTGCCGTGCCTGCTCACCAGCGAGGTGGCGGCTTCGATCAACGCGGCCCGGAGATCGCCGTGATGGTAGGGCATGCGGTGCATGGTGCCACTCTCGCGCGCGGCTGTAAAGTCACCCGGCGGAGGGTTCCCAACCACCCGCCCGAATGGGCCCGGCCATGGCGCAGCTCATTCCCAGCCTGGTGATCTTTCTCCAGCTGCTCGACATGACGATCACCGTCAGCTTCCGAGACGTCCTGCGGACAGCCCTGCAGTTCCCGTTGATTGCCCGCGCCCTGCTGGCCGTGGTGGTGCTGGTGCCCGCTTTCGCCACGCTGCTCACCTTCGTCGAGGCCATTCCCTGGCCGACCCGGGTGGCTCTGGCCCTGATGGCCTGCTCTCCGGGCGCACCCATGATGGCCAAGCGAGCTGCCCAGCTGGGCAGCCCCCTGTCGACCGCCATGGCGATGCAGCTGATCGTGGCGGGCGCGGGAGTGATCACCGCTCCCCTGACCCTGATCTTCATGGCCCACCTGCACGGCCTGCGCGCCTACGTCCCGATGGAGCAGGTGGCCCAGCAGGTCTTCACGGTCCAGGTGGTCCCGGTCGCGCTGGGATGCCTGCTCATGTACCTGTTCCCCCGACTGAGGGCTCGCCTGAGCAGGCCGCTGAGCGTGACCGCCAATCTCTCGATGTTGCTCTTGATCGTGCTCACTCTGGCCGCGGTGGCCGGGGACATCCTCGAGATCGCTGCCGGGAGCTGGCTGGCGTTGCTTTCGCTGTCCGTGTTCTCGCTGGCGGTCGGCCATTTTCTGGGAGGCCCTCTGAGCGAGACCCGGGTGGCCCTGGCGGTGGCCGCGGCCAACCGCAACCTGGGTCTGGCCCTCTTTCTCAGCACGCTGGTACGGGCTCAGCCTCAGAAGCTCATCATCGTGTATGCCCTGCTGAACTTCCTGATGAGCGAGATTTACAAGCATCTGGTTCATCGACGGATCGGTGGAAACGGACCGAGCGGAGCTGAATCCGCGCCAGACGAAGTTTCACAGACCCTTCCGGAGGAGAATGATCTGGATCAGGGGCAGGAAGACTCCCCTCCGGTAGGGTAGTCCCCGCCGTCAAAACTGCCGAGCACGAGGGGTCGGTGCTCCCAAGCCCCGAGGAGGATTTTTCCTTGTTATTCCTGTCCAGAAGAGTTCTTACATGTCTGGCTCTGGTGGCCTGTCTCGTGCTCAACGCCTCGGCCCAGAAGCCCTACGTCCCGGTCTGGGTTGATACCTCAGGAAAGCTGAGCGACCAGGCCGTGGCCGACGTGGTGGCCCAGGTGGCTGCCGAGAACCCCAATCCCGATCACATCGTGGTGATCGTGCACGGTTTTGCCACCGATCGCGACACCAGCACCCAGCAGTACAACACGCTCGGCCCTCGCTTCAAGGACGCCTACGCCAAAGCGGGCAAGAAGGCCGTGGTGGTCGGGTTCCAGTGGGACTCCTCCGTGGAGAGCGGCTTGCTGGGGATGGAAGGGGAATACTTCGAAACCATCCCCCAGGCCCACACGACCGGACGCAATGCCCTGCGCCAGGTCCTCCTCGCCCTGCAGCAGCGCTTTCCGAAAGCGGCTTTGAACATCGCCGGCCACAGCATGGGCTGCGAGGTTTCGGCTGCGGCCGTAATACCCGAGTTGCAATTCGATGAGAATGACAAACAGCCCGAGATCTATCAGGCCGGACAGGACATCGTGCTCAACACGGCTACCCTGGCCGGCTCCGACCTCGACTACGACATCTGGTACAAGGGCGGCGTGGCGGCTCGGGACGGGGGCAACCGACGCTGCAAGTTCGTCTGGATGACCATGTCCAAGATTCTGGGTGAGCAGCAGGACGAAGTCCTGAAGATGCGCGCCATGGTTCGAGGCGATGCCTCCGGCAACATGTTCCCGCTCATGACCGAGCAGCAGTACGACACGCTGTTCAAAAACCGGGCGGTGCTGTTTGACAACCAGAACATCCCCACCGACCACTCCTTCTTGAAATACTACGACGAGGAGCGTCTCGCTCGCATTGCCCCGGTCGCGGTCTTCCTCGCCGACCCCGCCCAACCCGAGCCGGAGGAGCTCTCCGAGCTCGACCAGATCGTGCAGGCACCCGAGGTGGGCAACATCCTGCTGCCGATGCTCGACAGCCCGCGACTGGCGCCCCAGGTCTACGCGCTGTGGAGGATGGAGCACCTGGATTGCGGCAGCTCCAAGCACATGTCCGATGGCTACCTGGTCAGCATCGTCAAGAAGATGCGCAAGACGCCGCGGGCGATCAAGGGCTTGCGTCCCGAGAGCGAGTGTAAGACGGTGAAGGAAGGCTACTGGCCCACCAAGACGATGATGAAGCGGGCCGGCGCGCCCGAGGGGGCGGAGCTTTGAGATGTTAAGACACCAACGAGGAGGCATCATGCGTACCATCCCCCTGGCTCTGATCCTGCTGCTCTTTGGCCTGGCGCCCGCCCTGGCCCAGGGCAGCCCCGCCTACGACGGTCTCACCGTTCTGGGGGCGGCCCCCAAGCTGACCGACGAGCAGGGCTCGACCCTCACCCTGCTGGCCTGCCACACCAAGTACAAGGAGCCCGTGGTGGGCTTCTACTTCGTCCAGGACGGGCGCGAAGTGCGCTTCTACGCTAACGCCGCCACCTGGGACAAGCTCAAGCAGAAGCTGATCAAGGCCCGCGACCAGT
>CAZWUN010000310.1:0-6591 GCA_964637145.1 uncultured Burkholderiales bacterium | reverse complement strand
CGACCCGGGCAGCATGCAGGACATGCGGGCGGCCTTCGTGGAGGGGGCCCGCAAGAGGCAGGGCGTCTCGCTGGAGCTGGCCGAGGAGGTCTTTCGCCAGGTCTCGGCCTTCGTGGGCTACGGCTTCTGCCGCTCGCACGCGGCCGCCTTCGCCCGCACCGTCTACCACTCGGCCTACCTCAAGCGCCACCATCCGGCCGCCTACATGGCCGCTTTCCTGCAGCACCTGCCGGGCTTCTTCCCGCGCAGCACGGTGCTGGAGGAGATCCGCCACATGGGGGTTCTGATCCTACCGGTGGACGCCTGGCGCTCGGGCGTGCGCTACTCGCTCGAGCCCTGGCAGGGCAAGGCCGCCATCCGCCTCCCCCTGACCGCCGTCACGGGCTTCTCGCCCGAGCTGGCCACCCGCTTCGTGCGCCGCCGGGCGGGCACGCTGGACGAGCTGCTGGCCCGGGTGGAGCTGCCCGTCGACCTGTGGGAGAGCCTGGCCCGGGCCGGCGCCTTCGACGCGCGCCACGAGCGGCGCGAGGCGCTCTGGCGGGTGGGCCTGTTCCGGGCGAGGGCCTCGGGTCGCTTCGTGGAGGCCCCCCGGCTGCAGCCCGGAGGGCCCTTTGGCGGCCCGCGAGCGGCCCGCAGCCGGCGCCTGCGGGCGCGCTCGGAGCGTCCCGAGCAACTGCCGCTGGTGGTGGAGCCGGTCGACCCCGCCCTGCTGCCCGCCCTCGAACCGCTGGCAGCCGAGCTGGCCCTCACCTGGGACTACTCCACCCAGGGTTTCAGCGCCCGCGAGCACCCCATGGCCCGCCACCGGCCCTGGCTCGCGCAGCGGGGCATCTCCCCCATCGCCGCCCTGCACGGCGCCGAGGACAAGGCTCGCATCACCCTGGCCGGGCTGGTGGTGCTGCGCCAACGTCCGCCCACCGCCAAAGGAGTGATGTTCCTGCTGCTGGAGGACGAGACCGAGCGGGTGCAGTGCGTGCTTCCGCCCCCGGTCTATGAGCGCTTCAAAACCATCGTGGGGCGCGAGGGCGCGGTGATCGTGAGCGGGCTGGTGGAGCGGGCGGGCCGCTATCACCGCTGCCTCTTGCTGCAAGATGCCAGGCCGCTGGGAAGGGAGGTCTTTGCCATGGCTTGAGCACGAGACCGAGGGTCGGAGCCCTGGAGGAGCGAAGGCTCGACTCAGTGGACGTCGAGGATCTGCGCAAGAGCGCCAAGAAGGCCAAAGACCAGCTGCAGCACGAGAAGATCGACCTGGTGCGCACGGTGGCCAGGCGCCGCGAGCTGATGGCCGAGGACGCCCTCTCGACCTGGGTCGCCGAGGCCGAGCAGGCCCTGCAGGGAAAGGTGCGAGACGCTTCCCAGCGCGGCTACGACTGCACCCTGGTGCTGCAGGTGGTGGGCTGCTCATATGATCTACGCCAGGCCATTCTGGACGATTTGCGGCAGATCATGAGCGATCCGGCCAACGACCGCTACCCGGCTCTTCGGGCCCTGGGGCCGCTCAACTTCGGGCAGGTGCACGACATCCTGGCCGAACTGGGGGTGACCGACATCGCTCCTCGCCCGGCCCTCAAGTGGGTGCGCACGGTGCGCGAGCAACTGGCCCAGCGCTCGGGTCTGTCGCGCTGGCTCAACCGCGGCCTGAAGCTGCCCGGGGAGATGAACCACTTTCTGGAGGTATGCAACAAAGCCGGCCTGAAGACCAGGCTGCTCACCTTCGAAGACCTGGGCGAGATCGGGCTAGCGGTCGAAGCGAGCTGGTGAGGCTGGTCCTGATCAGCGATACCCATTGCCGGCATCGCTTCGAGGTTCCCGAGGGCGACATTCTGCTGCACGCAGGCGACCTGACCGTGCACGGCTCGCTGGCCGACGTGCGGGCCTTCAACCGCTGGTTGGAGGGGTTGCCCCACCGGCACAAAGTGGTGATCGCCGGCAACCATGACTTCTGCTTCGAGCAGAAGCTGGAGCAGGCCCGGCCTCTCTTGACCGCCGCCCACTACCTGCAAGACGAGGCCCTGGAGCTCGAGGGCATCAAGATCTATGGAAGCCCCTGGCAACCGCGCTTCTTCGACTGGGCCTTCAACCTCGACCGGGGACCCGCTCTGGCTCGCGTCTGGGCGAAGATCCCCGAAGACACGGACGTCCTGCTCACCCACGGTCCCCCTCTCGGCCAGGGTGATCGCACCTTCGACGGCCGCGAAGTGGGTTGCGCCGACCTCAAGGAGCGGCTGAAAATCGTGCGCCCTCGGCTGCACCTCTTCGGGCACATTCACGAGGGCTACGGGGTCACCAGGGACGAGCACACCACCTATGTGAACGCCAGCATCTGCGACCTTCACTACCAGCCGGTGCATGAGCCGGTGGTCTTCGACTGGTGAAGCTCAGTCGAAGAACTTGATGGCCGAGAGCGGGGTGGCCCCGCCCGACTCGGCCTGGGGAGCTGCCGAGTCGGTCTCGGGGGGGCGGGTCGTGCGCATCTGATCGAGCGCCTGGGCACCCTCCCAGGTGATGCACACCCAACCTTCCTTCTGGCCCGAAGGGGCCTCGGTCCAGGCCCGCTTCTCGAACTCCTTGAAGACAGGAGCGCATTCGAAGCGGTTGAGCCGGGTCTCGTTCATCACCCGGCCCGTCTGGGCGCGACTTTGATCGCTGCTCTGAGCCTGCAGGGTCTGGATGGTCGAGAGCAGCCGAAAACGGCGATCCCGAATCTGGTTGACCATGTCCGCTTCCACCAGGTTGTCATGCTCGACGCGGTCGATGCCGGCGGGCAGGATGACCGCCTCGCTGCCCACGCGCTTCTCGATCAGACCGGCGTTCGACATGGCGTCGATCAGGTTGCGCCCGTTGGGCCCGATGTCCAGCTCGAGCTTGTCGCGCGAGGTGGCAAAGGCGCTCTGGCCCATGTCGTTTTTTCGCAACCAGAGGGTGATGTCGAAGCGAGCCTCATCGGCATAAAAGCTTCGGTACATCGCAGCCAGCAATTGATCTCGAACGTCGTTCACGTCGTTCACGCGCGCCTCCGGCGGTTAAAATGCTTACAAGGGGATTCGCCTGTCACTGGACGCCTTCCTGTAGGGCCGGTCACAGATAGACCACCACTTCGGCCTTCTTGAGCAGCTTGCCGGCATGGCGAAATCCCCGGCTCACGCAGCGGTCCACCCGATCGCGCTGGGCGGGGTCGCTGCTGCGCACCACTTTGAGGGCGTTCTGCTCGGCCGGATCGTAAGCGCTGCCTGGCCCGGGGCGGATCTCCTCCAACCCGGCCGCCCGCGCCAGCTCCTCCAGCCGGGTGTCCAGCGTGGCAAAGAAAGGCAGGTCGGGATCTTCACTGCGCCGGGCGGCCTCGCAAAGCTCCACCAGCTCGGGCACCAGCAAAGTGACCAGGTTGACGAGCGCCAGCCTGAGCTCGTCTGTGGGGGCCTGGCCCATGGCCACGCGCTGGGCTTCTCCGCGCAACGTCTCGAGCGGGCTCAAGAGCGACTCGGGAGCCTCTTGCAGCAGAGCCGACGTGGCGGCCTCGATGCGGCAAGCCGAGTCCCACAGCTGACGCTGCTCGGGGTCGGCCGGGGGAGCGGCCTGGCCCGACCCCAGACGGCGCTCGAGCGCTTCGAGTCGCTCGCGCAGCTGACGATTCTCGGCGTTCATGCGCTCCACCAGCTCGCGCTGGAACTCCTCCTGCAGGTGGAACAGCTCCTGGCGCATCTGCCAGAGCTCCTGGCGCAGCTCTTCGTCCATCTCAGTAGCCCCTTCCATAGTCGGTGGCGGCGATCGGCTCGAGCTCCATCCGGTCGCGGCCCTCCAGCGCCAGGCTCAGCCTCAGGGAAAGATCGGGCAACACCCGGAAGGTCAGCTCCACCTCCTCGAGCTCGAAAGGATCCATCTCCTCGGGCACCTCGATCTCGAACTGCCGGATGCTCTGGATGTCGGGATTGGGCCGGCCCTGCTCATCCAGCATCCGATCCACCAGGCCGGTATTCTCGAGCACAGGCAGCACATTCATGCCCGGGTGCAGCACCAGTCCCGAGACCGTGACCGTTTTGCCCTCCGGGGGGATGGCCACCCCTGCCCCCACCAGCTCGTGAAAGTAAGCCTGGCCGGCCTCGAACACTTTGATGCCCAGGCGGCTGGTGGTGGCCGTCAGGCTTTGCTGATTGCGGGCCAGGCGCACGCGCACGCTGGGACGCTGGGTTCCGGCGGCGATCTGCACGCCGGTGCCCACCCGGCCCGGCATGTGGGTGGTGCTGGCCCCTTTGACCACGCACTCCTTGGCTTCCTCGGGGGTCACGTAGCGCGAGGCCGGGAACGCTTTGCGCAAAACCTCGTCCACCACCGGCAGCTTGGAAGCCTTGCCCACGCGCAAGAGCACGTCCGGCTGCTCCAGGGCGTGGGAGGCCAGCAGGCGGCGGATGACCTCCACCGTCTCGAGCAGGCGGGGGCGCACCGGCTCTTGCACCTCGTCGAGAGAGGGGGCGCCCGCCTGCTTGAAGAGCAGGCTGCCGGGCAGCATGCGCTCCTGGCCGTCGAAGCTGAAGGTCAGGTTCTGGAAAGTCGTCCGCAGCTCGTCCTCGGGCGCCCCCGAGGCCAGGGCCACCTTCAATCGCTCGGCCCAGAGTCGGAGCGTGTTTCGGTTGGTCCGGGCCGACAAACTGGAGTCGTCGCTGGGCAGCTCGATCCTGGCGGCGCTCTCGCTCAGACGCACGGCCCGCAGCAGGCGCTGCACCAGAAGCTCGCGCACCACGGCGGTCACGTCCTCGCCCCCCATCCAGCGCTGACCGGTGGCTCCCAGCACGGTGGGGGTCACCACGTAGCTGTAAGGATGCTCGCCCGAGGCAACGTCTTTCAGCCCCGAGAGTAGCTCGGCGCGCGAGAAGACGCGCTCGCGCGGGGTGCCATTGAACCGATAGCAGAGCATCACCTTCTCGTTGACCTGGGCGCTCTGGGCAAGAGCCTTCCAATCGGGCGCCTCCTCGGCCTGAGCGGCTCGCAGGCAGCTGTCCACGAACTGGCCCAGCACGAAGCTGTTGCCGGCGGCCAGCTCCTCATCCTCGCCGGGCAGAGCCACCTGCACTCCGGTCTCCCGGCGCAGCACCGCCTGGCAGCGCTCCCAGCAGTGGCGGGTCAACCGCTCTGCCAGAGACTCGGCGTTGGTCGCCCCACCCCGCAGGCGACGCTGCGACTGAATTCGCAGCAAGGTGACGTCCAGCGTGCCCCCACCGTAGTCGAAGACCAGCAGGTGGTAGCTCAACTCGTCCTGGTCAGCCGCCTCGTGCAAGGGAGCGTGACTTCTCCAGTCGTTGAGAAAGTGCAGCGCCGCTCCCACCGGCTCGTGCAGGGTGGCTGGCTCCTCGCAGGGCTCGAAGTGGGGAGCAAAACGCTGGCGCTGAGCCTCCATGGCCTCCCGCACAGCCGTCTTCAGCTCTTCGATCTGGTGCATGGAAAAGCGCGAGGGATGGGTGATCAGGCAGCGCCGCAGCACCACGTCGGAGCGCCCCTGGGAGGTCAGGTGCTCCATCGCCTTCTCGACCACGTGGGCATAGAGATCGCGCATGGCCTGGGCGGGGGTGAGCAACACGGTCCGGGCCGGCTCGTCCACCGGCACCACCTCGAAGCGAAACTCGCTGTCACCCAGGCGCCGCTTGGCTCCCGACACCACCGCCCGGGCGGCCGCGGCGTGGCCGGCCTGCTCCCAGGCCCAGGTGCCCACTCGATAGCGGTGGGCGGCGGCCAGCTCGAGATAGCAGAGCACCGAGGGCATCGTCTCGGGGCCCCGGGGCTCGCTCTCCACCCCCAGAGGGCGCTCGTCGAGCAGGTGGGCCTCGGCGTCCAGAGCCAGCATCTCCACCCGGCGATTCTCGTCCACCAGGGCCGCGCAGGTATTGGTGGTGCCCAGGTCGACCACCAGCCAGCCCGGGTACTCGGACGCCTCGCGCGTGCGCACCCGCAAAAAGCAGGGCCTGGCCAGCGGGTCGTTGGCCACGAAGCTCAGCGTGGCCGTCTCGTCCTGCACCGCGCCCACCTGCAGCAAAAGCTCCAGCGACTCCCCGGTGGGGATGCGCCAGGGCAGAGGGGGAGCCTCGGGGCAGCTGAGCCAGGGCACGTCGATCTCGAGCTGGCGGATCACCAGCTCGAGCCGTCCCCGGGCCCGAGGCGGGCCGTTGGAGAGCAGCAGGCGCACCGGGCGATGGTCGGAGACCCGACGCAGCAGGTCGTAGTCCAGCCGCCGGCTCTCCGGGAAAGGGGCCACCAGCAGCTCGGGGCCAAGCACGAAGCCGACCTCCAGCGGCACGTCCAGGGGCAGGGCCTCGGCGCTGCGATTGCGAGTGCCCCGATCGGTGCAGCGCAAGCGCAGGTTGGCCCGGCGCTTCAGCCCTTCGGCCGCGGCGCTGGCCGACTCGCGCAGGTCTTGAGCTGTGTCCGGGCGCACCTTCAGGCGGATGGGAATGCGCGCCAGGCGGCGCGCGTCCAGCTCGAGCGGATAGGTGACCGGCTCGGCCAGCTCGAGCTCGGCCCAGGTGCCCGTGAACTCGGGAGGCGCTTCCAGCCAGACGTGGCCGCGCACGAGCAACAACACGCCGTCGATGACCGGCAGGCTGT
>CAZWUN010000309.1:0-6593 GCA_964637145.1 uncultured Burkholderiales bacterium | reverse complement strand
GCAAGCTGTCCAACTTCCCCGACGACCTGGAGCTGCTCGAGGAGTCGCTGCGCGGCAACGGTCGGGCCGGCAAGCTCGGCGATCACCTCATCGTGGGCGGCGAGATTCAGCGTCAGCGCGCTGCAAGAGAAGCCGAACCGCCTGCCCCAGAGCCCCAAAGCGCTCGTCTTTCGTGAGCCCCTGGCGGTAACGGGCGTAGATCTGCTGGGCGATGACCGCGATCTTGAAGAGCCCGAAGACCAGGTAGAACGGCCGCCACTGCCTCTGTGTCGCCCGGGTGTAGCGGGTGATGAGCTGCTGTCGGTCGAGGTTGCCTGGCAGGTAGGTGGGACCGAAACCGAAAGCCCGCAACTCAGGGGGATCGTCGGGGTCGATCCAGTAGCCCAGCGTGGTGCCCAGATCCATCAACGGATCCCCCAGCGTGGCCATCTCCCAGTCCAGCACCGCCAGCACCCTGGTGGGGTCGTCCGGGTCGAGCACCAGGTTGTCGTACTTGAAGTCGTTGTGGATCAGGGCCGCCCCGCTCTGGGGGGGCTGGTTCTGGGCCAGCCACTCCATCACCGGCCCCGAGTGCGGGTGGCTGTCGGTGGCGGCTTTGAGATAGCGCTCGCTCCAACCGCTCACCTGGCGCTCCACGTAGCCATCCGGCTTGCCCGGCAGCCCGTCGATCCTGAGGGCATGCAACTCGGCGAGCAGGTCCGCCACCTGCCGGGAGAGGCTGGCCAGCACCTCGGGAGGCTGGCCGGGGCCGCGCAGGACCATTCCTCGCACTCGCTCCATCAGGAAGAAGGGCGCACCCAGCACGCTTTCGTCAGTCACCATGCGAATGGGTCGGGGCACACCGGGTAGATCTGGCTGAGCAGCCGGAACTCGCGCTCCATGTCGTGGGCCGTCTTGATGTTGGCGCCGCGGGGGGGTCGGCGCAGAACCCACTCCTCGCGAGGGCTCTTGATCAGGTAGGTCAGATTGGAGTAGCCCCCCGGGAACTGCTCGGCCGTCAGCGGCCCGGTTCCCAGGCACTCGGCCAGTTTCTCGAGGTCGAGCTCTTCGCCGGCTCGCACCGGGCGCGGGCGGTCCAGGCTCATCGCAGCAGGCGTCGGCCCACCGAGCTCTTGTGCACCTCGTCGGCCCCGTCATAGATGCGCGCGGCCCGCTCGTTGCGATACCAGAAGGCGAGCGGGGTCTCGTCCAGCAGGCCCAGCCCGCCGTGGGCCTGCACCGCCCGGTCGAGCACCCGCTGCAGCATGGCGGCCGTGTGGAACTTGATCAGGGCGATGTCGTCGCGGGCCGCCGCCGCCCCCTGCCGGTCGATGCGCCAGGCGGCCCGCAGCACCAGCAGGCGGGCCGCGTCGATCTCGGCCCGCGAATCAGCGATCCACCCCTGCGCCACCGGTTGCTCGGCCAGCTTCTCCCCGGGTTTCAGCTCGCGCTCTCTGGCCCTGTCGGCCATCAGCTCGAAGGCCCGCTCGGCGATGCCGATCCAGCGCATGGTGTGGTGGATCCGCCCCGGACCGAGCCGCTCCTGAGCCAGCCGGAACCCCTCGCCGGGCTTGCCCAGCAGAGAGTCCGGCGCGACCTTGCAGTCGCGCAGCTCGATCTCGGAGTGGCTGGGCCAATCCTCGCCGGGCGGGCCCATGACGGGCAGGTTGCGCAGGTTCACGAATCCGCTCGTGGCGGTGGGGAAGAGGAAGAGGCTGGCACGCTTGTGGGGCTCGGGATGCTCGGGCTCGGTCAGCGCCATCACCAGCGCGATCTGCGCCCCGTCGGCTCCGGTGGCGAACCACTTGCGCCCGTTCAGCACCCAGCCATCGGGCTCTTGCCTGGCCGTGGTGCCCATCCAGACCGGGTTGGAGCCGGGGTAGTCAGGCTCGGTCATGCAAAAGCAGCTGCGCTGCTCGCCCCTGGCCAGCGGGAGCAGGTAGCGCTCCTTTTGCGCCTCGCTGGCATGGCTGAGCAAGAGCTCCATGGTGCCGATGTCGGGCGCCTGGCAGTTGAAGCAGTAGTGTCCCAGCGGGCTGCGTCCCAGCTCTTCGCTGAGGTGGGCGAACTCGAGCAGCGTCAGGCCCATCCCGCCCAGCTCGCGGGGCAGGGGAGGAGCCCACCAGCCGTTCCGCCTGACCTGGCCGCGCACCGCCTCGAGCCGGGGAAGGAGCTGGCGGAAGCGGGTCTCGTCGAAGTCGCGCTCCAACGGCTGGATCTGCTCTTGCACGAAGAGGCGCACCTGGTGGCACAGCTCGGGGAGCAGGGGCTCGAAGTTCACAGCTGGCCCGCGCGGGCGGCCGAACTGTTCGCAATGTCGCCGAGGGCAATTTGCTGAGCCCCGGGTGGCTGGCCCGAGTGGTGAGCCGGACTCTGGGGAATGTGCCCGGACGTGCCGAGGGCAGTTTGCTGAGCCACGGGTGGCTGGCCCGCGCGGTCGGCCGGACCGTGCCGAATGTGCCCGGACACGCCCCATGGGCGGATATTGTGAGCCATGGTTGGCTGGCCCGCGCGGGCAGCCGGACTGTGCCCGGACAGGCCGGCACGTGTGCGGGCAACCGGTGCCCTGAATGGTTGGCCCGCGTGGTCAGCCGGGCGGTCCGAACCATGCCCGGGCAAGCGGGCGGCTCGCTGCAGGTTCTGGGCGCGTCTCACAGCGGGTGTCCTCCCCGACCCTCGCCCTGCAGGAAGCGCCGGGCCCCCTCGGGGCCGCCCTTGCGGAAGGCCTCGGTGCCACTCCGGAACTCGGCCTTGAGCGCCTCCTCCAGGCTCAGGTCGAACTGGCTGAGGGCCGAGAGCCGGTCGGCCCGCAGGCACTCTTGAGGGAGGCTGGCCAGCTCCATCGCCAGCCGCTCGGCGGCCGCTCGCGCCTGCCCGGGTGGCACAACCCGGTTGACCAGCCCGAACTGCAACGCCTCATCCGCCTTGACCGGGCGGCCTGTGAGGATCATGTCCAGGGCCCGAGACAATCCGATCAGCCGGGGCAGGCGCACCGTGCCCCCGTCGATCAGGGGCACGTTGAAGCGCCGGCAGAACACACCCAGCACCGCCTCGCTGGAGGCCACTCGCAGATCGCACCAGAGGGCCAGCTCCAGCCCTCCCGCCACGGCGTAACCTTCGATGGCGGCGATGACCGGCTTGGTGAGCTGCATGCGGGTGGGTCCGAGGGGTCCGTCGCCCTCTTCCTCGAGCCGGTTGCCCCGCTCCTCGGCCACCGCCTTGAGGTCGGCTCCGGAGGAGAAGTGGCCTCCCGCCCCCCAGAGCACCGCGGCCCGCGCCGAGGGCTCGTGCTCGTAGGCCCGAAAGGCCGCCACCAGTCGGTCGGCGCTGGTGCGGTCGACCGCGTTGCGGACCTCGGGGCGGTCCAGGATGACCGTCCAGACAGGCCCTGACTTCTCCAGACGCACAGGGTTCACCCGGGCTGTTTCGGGCGGATCAGGCCCGGGCCTGCCTGCCACCGGGCAGGTCACCGGCTCGGGGTCCGAGTTCCCCAATGCCGCCTTCGGCCGCAGCAGTTTCCTGGTCCGGCCGAATGACTGCCCGCTTCTGGCAAACCGGCCGCCTGGGGTCGAGCGGGTGTTCGAAATTTGTACCCGGGTATCGAAACTTTGTTTGGTCACAGGTGCGCCGGTATCTGAATGAAGAAGCGGACCGACCGGTTTTCCCCGCAGTCAGGAAGGCCGGCGGATCTTGACCGCAACCCCGCCCACGATCAGGCGGTCACCGCTCTCCTGGAGGGCGGCGCCCTCGGGCTCAACCAGGGTCGACCGCATGCGGGTCAGGGCCTCGCGATCGGTGGCCAGCCCCACCAGCCTGTCCAGAGCCCCCGTCACCAGCTTCTGGTCGGCCAGGGCGTTCTTGCCCAGCTGCCCGTCGAGCTGATCCAGGGTGCGGTCGAGCAGCTCGGCGCCCTCGGGGCCGGACTGCTGCTGCAGGAGGCTCAGCATCGCGAACAGAGCTTCGTGCCCCTCGCGGCTGTAGTAGAAGCTCGTGTCCTCCACCAGGTGGCGGGCCATCCGGTAGGGCGACTCCTCGCCCCGCTCGAGGGCCTGGAGGGCGAGCTTGCAAGTGCTGGCCTTGAAGTGCTCGCTCTGCCCCACCTTGACTCCCACCAGGGCCAGGCGGGCGGCTTCGTTCTCGGTGGCCAGCCCGTCCAGGGCTCTGGTGCCGGTCTCGGCCTGCATGAAGTGCACCGGGGCATCCTTTTCCATCTGCCGGAGGGCTTCTTGAGCCGAGAGGCGGGCGGGCGTGCGGCGGCGCACGCTCACTCCGCCCACGGTGACGCGCGTTTCGGTCTCGTCCACCGCTCGCGCGGGGCTCTGCTGCAGGACGAGCTTGCCGGCTCCCAACAGCCATGAGCGGGCGATATCTCGAACCTGGGCCCGGGCAGTGCCCTCGTCCACCCAGTTGCCCGCCAGATGGGCCAGCAGACGGCCCCGGTCCTCGTCTTTCAGGTCTTGCACCAGTGCGGTGGCCTCGCTCACGTGGCAGAGCGCTCGGATGGCCTGGCCGACATGAGGGCTGCTCAGACTCAGCCCGGTCTTGCCCAGCGCCTTGCGCCAAGGCTCCAGCCTGGCCAGCCCGGGGTTGGCGCGGTGGGCGCCATCCCACTCCAGCATGGTGGCTCCCACCTGGGGGTCATCCACCACCGAGCGCAACAGGAGCGCACGGTCGTCGCGGTTCAAGCTCTTGAGCAGGCGGTTGGCGCCTGCCTGCTCTTCCCCGGTCATGTCCGCCCCGGTGGCAAGGCGGATCAGGTTCTCGCGGCCCTCGGTGGAGGAGCCCAACTCGGCCTGCCAGGCGCGCACCTGGCTCACGTCCGGGTTCACCAGGGGCGACCAGGCGGCGGACGCAACCGAGCCGCCCAGGCTACCGCCCAACCAGCCCACCAGCCCGGCCAGCACGGGATGGCCCCCGGCCGCCAGCGTTGCGCTCACGCTCAGCCCGACTCCTGCCGCCACGCCGACGGCGGTGGCAAGCTGGGGTCGCACGCCCTCGGAGCGTCCCAGCACGTAGCCCGTCAGGGGGCTGAAGAACATCCCGAAGCCGAGCCCCACCGTGGTCAAGAACGGGAAACCGACGGCCGCGCCCAGACGCTTGTGCCACTGGTCGCTGGTCAGATCCTTGTGGGCGAAGGCGCTCCCGGAAGGCCCGCTGGTGAAGGGACCCAGAGCCATGCCCAGCAGCCCTCCAGCCAGGCTGCCAGGATTGTCCAGGGCCTGGCGAACGGCTTCCGCTCGCTGCCTGGGGTCAGGCAGCGGGGCCTGCAGCGCTTCCTCGACCGCCTGCTCGCGTCGGTGACGGAGAATGGAGTGGGTCAAGCAGGCCGTGAGCGCGTAGGCTCCAGCTCCCGCAGCCGCGCCCACCGCTGAGCCCACCCCGATCCCTCCGATCAGGACCCCAAAGGCTGGCAGAAACCCCAGGTTGGTCTGAGCCGCCAGCCAGGGAACCGTTGCCATCGACGTCAGCCCCAGCGCCGCCATGGAGGTGACGGTGGCGGCCAGCCAGGGAGCCGTGAGGGCGCTCATCTCGCCGGTGCTGAGCCCGACATTCCAGCTGTCCACGAAGGCGCCTTGCCGTAAGGGCTCCTGGAGACGCTCGACATAGGCGCGCTCGTGGGGATTGGAGGGCAGGGGCCGAGCGGCCAGGTCGGGCCGCAGGCCGCCGCGCAGCGTTCGGTTCAGGAGCGAAGGTCGGACTTCCACTGCTACCATTCTTAGCCTGGCCTGCTGAAAGCGCCCTGAAAGCCTGTTTTGGAAAGCGGACACAAAAAACTGTCGATTACAGAACGATAACAAATCGACATAAACAGGTAACAATTGCAGAATTAACATGTCGTCAATGAAACGCTAGCATCCCTGTAACTTTCTTCCCTAGTCGGGGGCGAGGTCGGTGGGAAATTGCACTCAACGAACAGCGCAGGAGGCTCCACCAATGTCCGACCTCTTCATCAACCCCGAGTTCCGCCCCAACCGCCCGGTGGGCGACGTTATCCGCAAGACCGAGCCGGGGACGCTCTCGGGGCCCCTTCCCGCTCCCGGGCCGGGTTTCGACAAGCCCGACGAGGTGGCCAAGCGTCTGGAGAAGCTGTGCCAGGAGAAGGGGACCGAGAAGCTCTTCTGCGAGAAGGATCACGCCGAGAAGCGTCAGGAGAAGGGCTCTTTCGAGAAGGAGCGCGTCGAGAAGGGGCGTGAGAAGGACTCGCTGGAGAAGCTGGGTGACAAGCATCGTGACGAAAAGCTCCACCACGAGAAGCACCAGCCCGAAAAGCTGGGCGACAAGCATCGTGACGAGAAGCTCCACCACGAGAAGCACCAGCCCGAAAAGCTGGGCGACAAGTGCCGCGACGAGAAGCACCTGCACGAGAAGCGCGACAGCGAGAAACTGGGCGACAAGCAGCCGCTCGAGAAGCAGAGCATCGAGAAGGGTCCCGACGAGAAGGGGCGCCTGGAGAAGGCCGGCGAGAAGGGCTGCTTCGAGAAGCGGCACGAGGAGAAGCTGGGCGACAAGCTGACCTGCGAGAAGGACTTCCACGAGAAGCTTGGAGACAAACTGCCGGTCGAGAAGCAGTCCATCGAGAAGGGCCCGGCTGAGAAGAACCCCAACGAGAAGGG
>CAZWUN010000308.1:0-6621 GCA_964637145.1 uncultured Burkholderiales bacterium | reverse complement strand
CGATCTTGCAGTTCTTCTCCAGCCACGCCATGTCGATCTCGACGTCGAAGTGGCCAATGTTGCAAAGGATAGCCTTGTCCTTCATCGCCTTGAGGTGCTCGGGGCGCACGATGCCCATGCAGCCGGTAGCGGTCACGATGATGTCGGCCTGAGGAGCAGCCTCCTCCATGGTCACCACCTGAAAGCCCTCCATGGCGGCCTGCAGCGCGATGATCGGGTCGATCTCGGTCACCAGCACCCGGGCGCCCAGGCCGCGCAGAGACTGGGCGCAACCCTTGCCCACGTCGCCGTAGCCAGCCACCACGGCCACCTTGCCGGCCACCATGATGTCGGTGGCCCGCTTGATGCCGTCCATGAGCGACTCGCGGCAGCCATACAGGTTGTCGAACTTCGACTTGGTCACCGAGTCGTTCACGTTGATGGCGGGAGCCATCAGCTTGCCCTCCTGGTGGCGCTTGTAGAGGTGGTGCACGCCGGTGGTGGTCTCCTCGGTGATGCCCAGCACCTGCTCCATCATCTGGGGATACTTGTCGTGCAGCATGTTGGTGAGGTCGCCGCCGTCGTCGAGCACCATGTTGGGCCCGCGTCCCTCGGAGAAGAGCAGCGACTGCTCGATGCACCAGT
This sequence comes from uncultured Burkholderiales bacterium, assembly GCA_964637145.1. Lineage (GTDB taxonomy): Bacteria > Vulcanimicrobiota > Xenobia > Xenobiales > QWHO01 > QWHO01. Next base: position 5,997 of record CAZWUN010000308.1, on the reverse strand, counting down.
CATACTCTTCCAAGGTCTCGCCCTTCCAGGCGAAGACCGGCACTCCGGCGGCGGCCACGGCGGCCGCGGCGTGATCCTGGGTGGAGTAGATGTTGCAGCTCGACCAGCGCACTTCGGCGCCCAGCTCGACCAGCGTCTCGATCAACACCGCGGTCTGGATGGTCATGTGCAGGCAGCCCGCGATGCGTGCCCCGGTCAGGGGTTTGGTCTTGCCGTAGCGCTCGCGGCAAGCCATCAGGCCCGGCATCTCCTGCTCGGCCAGGCGAATCTCTTTGCGGCCCCACTCGGCCTGGGAAATATCAGCGACTTTATAGTCAGTCTTGGGAAGAGACAACGTCATCGGGTTTCACTCCTTATAAAATGCAGGGCGGACCTTCTGCTCCGGCAGGGAGAACCCTGCTCGCAGCGCCCGGGTGAGGAGATAAATGCGCAACTGTCGGCAGAAGTTCCCTCTACCCGGATATTGCCCCCAAACAAAGGTTTACAATTCGTTCACAGTCTTAACAGCCCGGTAAGACTATTCTCCAGCTGGGAAGCATCGGGACCGGTTAGGATAGGGGCACGATGAGTGAAGTGCTCACCAACCCGGCGCCCCCAGCTCCCGTAGCTCTGCCCGCGGGCCCGGCCGTTCTTCGCGGCGACCGGATCGACCTCAAGGGCGAGCACGAGGATCCCAGCTTCCTGATTATGAGCCTGCGCCGCCACGCCACCTCCATGGGGGTGGTTGGAACGCAGCTGCCCGAGGGCAGGAAGGGGATCGAGCAACCGATGCCAGTGTGGGAAACGGGTGGAAATGGCGCTCTGCGCCGTCTTCTGGTTCAGGATCGCACTCAGATGAACAGCAACATGGCGGCCGCCGAGCAAGAGCGAAACTTCTTTCTCGAGCTGACCCGCCGCACGACCCTCAAACACGCTCCGGCCGTCGAGACCCGTATCGAGTGGCCTGGCTTCGGCCAGCAGACCGTCTGAGCTTCCTGCACCGCTTCCTCTCCGGGGTCAAGGGCCGCCTGCTGGCCTGGGCGGTGGTGGCCGCCTTTCTCATCCCGATCACGATGTGCGGGCTGAGCCGGGCCAACCGTCCCGAGACCTATCCTGGCGACCGGATGGAAACCCGGGTCTGTCGAGAGTGCTCGGGACAGCGGAGCGACTGCCCTACCTGCGCCGGCAAGGGCAAGGTCTTCGTCATCACGCCCGGCCCCAACCACCCGAGTTGGGTAGCGCTGGAGGTGGTGCAGGCGGGCAGTCCTCCCGCTCCTCCCGCGCTCACCACCGAAGAGCTGCTCAAGCCCTTGCCGGGAGGAATCGGTGGTGCCCGCATCAAGCTCGAGAAGGACGGCAAGGCCATCGAGGTGACCACTACCTTCACCGGGCGCACCAAGGTCAGGCTGGCCCCGGGCAAGTGGAGCTACACCGTCTCTAAGCCCGAGCAACGCGAGGTGAAGGGCAGCTTCGAGATCCCCGTGCTCACGGCCGAGATCTGGAAGAGCAAGGGACTGAGCCGCAAGGACGGCGACTGGCTCGAGCAGCCGCTGCGGGTGGAGATGCCGCGCTAATTCCTGAAGTGCCGGGCTCCTAGAACCCGGTGGGCACGTCCACGAACCAGGTCTCCACCTCGAAGGCCTCCTCCAGCATGGGCATCAAGGCCCTGAGTCCCCAGGTCTCGGTGGCGTAGTGCCCGCCCAGGGCCACGTTGACCCCGGCCTCGCGAGCGGCGTGGTACATCGGGTGCGAGGTCTCCCCGGTGAGCACCAGGTCGGCCCGGCGCAGGGCCGCCTGGGAGAGCAGCTCCAGCCCTCCCGAGCCAGAGGATACGCCGATGCGCAGCACCTCCTCGGGACCAAAGTCGAGCAGCCGCACCGGCCCCTTCAAGAGGCTCTCCAGACGCTCGCACAGAGCGGCCCGGGCCAGGGGAGTCTCGAACTCGCCCAGCCAGCCCACTTCGCCGAACTCCTCCAGGGGCTTGAGTCCGAGCCCCTTCAAGAGCTGGGCGTTGTTGCCCAGGTTGACGTGCTTGTCCAGGGGCAGGTGGCTGGCGTAGAGCGACGTCCCGCGGGTCAAGAGGTAAGCCAGGCGGTCTCGCAGCGTGCCGGTGATGCGCGAAACCGAAGGCCAGAAAAGGCCGTGGTGGACGATCACCAGCTGGCAATCGCCGAGCGACTCGAACGACTCCATGCAGGCATCCACACAAAAACCCACCCGGCGCACCTCGGGCTGGCCCTCCACCTGCAGGCCGCTGGGACAGTAGCGATCGCTCACTTCGCGGTGGCGCAGCAGGTCTTCGAGGTAGGAGACGATGGCGGCCAGCTCAGCCATGGCTCTTCTTCAGCACCACGGCCAGCTCGGCCGCCAGCCGGGCGTTGGCCAGCAGCAGCGCCCGGTTGGCCTCCAGCGTACGGCCGCCGCTGGCGCGCGAGAGGTAGTTGAGCAAGAAGGGCGTCATGGCCTTGCCGGTGTGGCCCTCCGTCTCGGCCTTCTCCAGGCCCTGGCGCAGCCAGCCTTCCACTTCGCCGGGGGGCAGCTCGTGGGCGGAGGGCACCGGATTGGCCAGCACCAGCCCCCGCTCCAGAGTGGCCAGGCTGAGCTGGTAGGCGGTGACAGCCTCCTGGAGGTCGTTCACCCGGAAGCCGAACTTGATTGGCAGACCCGAGGTGTAGAATCGAGGAAAACGGTCGGTTCCGTAGAGCGCCACGGGAACGCCCAGCGTCTCGAGCATCTCCACCGTGGCCGGGACGTCCAGCACGGCCTTGACCCCGGAGCAAACCGTCAGACAGCGGCTGCGCGCCAGCTGGGTGAGATCGCTCGAGAAATCGGGCCGGGAGGTCCACTGCAGGTGTACGCCCCCCAGCCCTCCGGTGGCCATGACCTCGATGTTAGCCCGCTCGGCCAGGGCCAGGGTGGCCGAGACGGTGGTGGCGCCTTCCCCCCTCTTGGCCAGCACGGCCGGGATGTCGCCGATGCCGACTTTCGCCGTCAGACGCGGGCCGCACAGCTCTTCCAGCTCAGATTCGGTCAGGCCGAAGCGCACTCTTCCCTCGTGCAGCCAGACGATGGCCGGGGCGGCACCGGCGGCGCGCACCGCCTCCTGGCACTCGCGAGCCACCTCCAGGTTGATGGGGCGAGGCAGCCCCTGGGCCCAGACGCTGGACTCCAGGGCCACCACCGGCCGCGCCTCGGCCAGCGCCTGCTCGACCTCAGCGCTGTAGGCGGCCCACTTCATGCTTCGACCGCCGAGACGAGCTCCAGGGTGGACTGACCTCTCTCGATCAGGGCCTCGCACCGCTGCCGCACGCTCGAGGCGCTGGCCGCATCGCTCAGCAGCCGGGCGTTGACCAGGGCATTGAGAAGACAGACGCGCATGCCCGTCCAGAGCAAGAGCGCCCCGGCGGCCACGTCGGCCTGGATGGACTTCTTGCTCAGAGCCAGCAGCTCGCCCGCCTGATGGGAAAGCTGACCGCACAGAGTGGCCGCCTGCAGCGGGGTCTCGACCGCGTGCCCGAGGGCCTGCTGGATGCGGGCGGAGCGCTCCTCCCCGCCGGGAAGCCGGTAGGCGGCCAGCAGAGCGGTGTAGGACTGCCCGTCGGCCCGGGCCAGCTCGAGCAGCTGCGAGCCAGCCTCAACCGCCTCCAATCGCAGCTCTTCCAGGCGCGCGATGGGCTCGCTCTTCTGGGTGACAGCGGCGGCTTTGGCCAGCAACGAGGCTCCCAGGGCGGCGGATACCAGCGAGGCGGTGCCTCCTCCGGCGGACGGGTCGGGGCCGGCCAATCGCTCCAGCAATTGGCCCACGGTGCAGTCGTCCAGACTCAAAGAGGGTCCCCGAGCGGGCTGTCCAGGATGGTGTTGACGGCCACGCCGCTCTTGATGATGGCGCGCACGTAGTTGCCCCCGAAACGATAGGGCAGCTCGGCGAAGTCGGGCATATCCAGCACCAGCAGGTCGGCCTTCTTGCCCGCTTCCAGGCTGCCCACCGTGCTGCCCAGCCCCAGCGAGTGGGCGGCGTTGACGGTGGCCGCCACCAGCGCCTCGGACGGGGTCATGCGGGTGCGCAGCACGGCCAGGGAGATGATGGCCTGCATCGACTCGGTCTGGCAGCTGCCGGCATTGAAGTCGGTGGCCAGGGCCACGGGCAGATCGGCATCCAGCATGGCCCGCGCCGGGGCGAAGCTCTCCAGGCCCAGGAAGAAGGTGGTTCCGGGCGTCAGGATGGGGATGGCTCCGCTCTTCTTGATGGCTGCGAAATCGCTCGCGGGCAGATTCTGCAGGTGATCCACCGAGGCAGCCCCCAGCTCGGCAGCCATGCGGGCCCCGCCCTGGTAGGTGAACTCCTCGGCGTGGATGCGCAGCCCCAGCCCGGCCTCGCGGGCAGCGGTGAGGATCTGGCGAGACTCCTCCAGCGTGAAGGCGCCCTCTTCGCAGAAGATGTCGGCGTAGCGAGCGAACTCGCGACAGGCCGGGATCATCTCCTGGATGACCAGCTCGACGTAGGCCTGGCGGCGGTCGGCGAACTCGGGGGGGATGGCGTGCGCGCCCAGGAAGGTCGGCACCAGATCCATATCCAGCGTCCGGGAGAGCTCGCGCAGAATGTGCAGCTCGCGCACTTCTTCCTCGGTGGACAGGCCGTAGCCGCTCTTGACCTCGACCGTGGTCGTGCCGTGGGCCATCATGCGCTCGAGAACGTCCTTGGCCCGGGCGGTCAGCTCTTCGTCGGAAGCTTCGCGGGTGGCCCGCACGGTGCTGAAGATGCCTCCCCCGCTGGCGTGGATCTCCTGGTAGCTGGCTCCCCGGCTACGCAGCAGGAACTCGCGCAGGCGCGAGCCGCCGAAAATGGGATGGGTATGCGGATCGACGAACCCGGGAACGACGGTGGAGTTGGGCAGCTCCAGGATGTCGCCATTCCACTCGTTGAGGATCTCACGCCGAGAGCCCACCGCCTGAATCGTGTCGCCCCGGATGACGATGACCGAATCGCGCAGCACGCCGGCATTGTCCATCATGGTGCCGGGGCGAGGAACATTGCCGGGAGCGCAGGTGGCGATCTGCCCGGCGGCCACGATCAGGTCTGCCGTTTTCATCGTGCGCGCAGTTGGCTAACTTGAGGGCTTTTCCTCCCGCGCGAGCAGACCCAGTATCTGGGCCTCCAGTACCTGAGTGGAGCGGAAGTCCGGTAACTGCAGGTAGTAGCGGGCTGTCTCCACCAGGCACTCGAGGGGAGCGAGGCCCACGATCTCGCTGTCGAGCACCGAGACTCCGAAGCGCCGCGCCTCCATGCGCACCATCTCGAAGGCGGTGTACAGGCTGGTGCGCTGGGGGTCGACCAGGTTCATGCTGACCTGGGCGCGTCCCCGCTCTTCCAGCATCACCCCCATCGCCTGCACCCAGCGCAACACTCCCGTCGATTCACGGATCCGCCGGGCCACCTGGCGAGCCACCTCCAGATCCCCGGTATCCAGCACCACGTTGTAGGCCACCAGGGGGCGGCGGGCTCCCAACACCGTGGCTCCCAGCCGGCTGTGGAGAGCCGGCGGGCCGAAGTCGGGCGTCCGCTCGGAGCCGAGCTCCTTGCTCAGGCCCTCGAGCTGCCCGCGCCGAAGCCAGGTCAGGCTCCGGTAAGCCTCGCGCCGGGCCGCCTCGGCATACAAAAAAACGGGCACCTGCAGCTCGTCGGCCACCTTCTCGGCGGTGGTGCGGGCCAGCGCCACCGCCTGCTCCATGGTGGCGCCCCAGACGGGCACGAAGGGCACCACGTCCACGGCTCCGATACGAGGATGAGCGCCCTCGTGCTGGTGCACGTTGAGGTGCTGATCGGCCGCGCGGTAGAGGCTCAAGATGGCCTCCTCGAGCGGACCGGCCTCTCCCAGCAAGCTCAACACCATGCGGTTATGATCCCTGTCGCAGGAGTGATCCACTACCGTCACACCCGCAACCGAGCTCACCGAATCGGCCAGGGCATGGACGACCTCCGGGCGGCGCCCCTCGGACAGGTTGGGCACGCACTGGAAC
>CAZWUN010000307.1:0-6662 GCA_964637145.1 uncultured Burkholderiales bacterium | reverse complement strand
CCGGCCTGAACGCGTCCTTTGTAGGCGGTCTGGAGCTCTTCCACTCCCGAGCAGGCGGCCAGCATCACCCGGTCGAGGTCCCAGATGCCCCCTCCGTTGCGCTTGAGCGGATTGAGACGCAGCTCGATGCCCGTCAGGGGTAGCCGCTGAGGCAGGGGCACCAGGGCTTCCCCCTCGGCCGCCACCCGGGTGGACCCCCCCGTGCGGGCAGCCCCGTTCAAAGCGATCAGAACGCTCTCGCGGAGTGCCTGCGGCCCGCTCTGGATGCGCTCGGCGACCTCGTAGATCTCGAGGTATTTCTCCAGCGAGCCCGAGTTGTCGCTGCGCCGGTGCAAGAGGTCGGCGAACTCGTCGTAGGTCTGGACGGGCAGACGAATCCCGCGGTCGACGGCCGATTCGTAAAGGCGATGAATGGGCACCGCGCCTCCGAGGTGGACGTGCACCTCGAACACGCCTTCGGCTGGGAAAGAAAGGTCGGAGATGGTGCTCGGCATGCTTCGTCGCTTCGCCCGGGCCCCAGAGGAACCTCTTCCAGCGAACGCAGAGGCCTGCGAGGACCGTCTGCGAGGGCGGTGACCGTTCGCTTGTGCCCCCAGGAGGGCTATGCTATAATGCGCCGCAATGTCTGCCGGAGTTCGCCCTGAGCTGATCCTGGCCTCCGCCTCTCCCCGCCGCAGCGAGCTGTTGGCTCGGGTCGGGCTGCCCTTTGCCGTCCAGGCCTCGGGCTTTGAGGAGGAGGAGGTCGAGCGGCTGTCCGAGCGCGAGGCCGGTCCCTTCGTGGAGAAACTGGCCCGCTGCAAGGCTCAAGAGGTGGCTCGCAGAAGCTCGGGCCAGGCCCTGGTGCTGGGTGCCGACACGCTGGTCTGGCTGGAGGGCGAGGTGCTCTCCAAGCCTCGCGACGAGCAGGAGGCGGTGGCTATTCTAAGCCGTCTGGCCGGCCGCGAGCACCGTGTCTACACCGGCGTGGCCCTGGTTCGCTCCGATGAGGTGCTGGCCACGCTGCACGAGATCACCCGGGTCACCTTCCACCCCCTCACGGCCGGCCAGATCCGAGCTTACGTCGCCAGCGGCGAGCCCATGGACAAAGCGGGCGCCTATGGCGCCCAGGGACTCGGCAGCCTCCTGATCGAGCGCATCGAGGGCGATTACTTCAACGTGGTGGGCCTGCCCGTCAGCCGAGTTTACCGGCTGCTCAAAGAGCACGGTCTCGACTGCCTGGAGGGGCGCTAGATGGGCCTGCTGAGCAAGCTGGCCCCGGACGTGGGCATCGACCTGGGCACGGCCAACACGCCCGTGTCCCAGCGCAATCGAGGCATCTGCTGGAACGAACCCAGCTATCTGGCCGTCGATCGGCGCGAGCGGAAGGTCGTGGCCGTGGGCCAGAAAGCCCGCCGCATGCAGGGCCGGGTTCCGGCTCACATCCAGATCGTCCGCCCCGTTCGCGACGGCGCCATCGCTGATTACGAGATGGCCCAGGTGCTTCTTAACCACGCCCTGCAGCAGGTTCGCTCCCATGGCGTCATTCGGCCGCGAGTGCTGGTCGGGGTTCCGGCCGACGCGACCGACGTCGAGTGTCAGGCCGTCTCCGATGCAGTGCGCGATGCCGGAGGCCGCACGGTGGACCTCCTGCCCCAGCCCCTCCTGGCCGCAATCGGGGCCGGCCTGGCGGTTCATGAGGCTCGGGCCTGCATGGTGGTGGACGTGGGCGGTGGCTCCTCGCAGGCCGCCGTCATCTCGGCTGGCTCGCTGGTCGCCTCCAACTGCATCCGAGCGGCCGGAGACCGAATGGACCTGGCCCTGGTGAACTACCTGCGCCATCGTCACAACCTGATCGTGGGCGAACGCTCGGCCGAGAACCTGAAGATGGCTGCCGGAGCCGCTCTGCCCCGGCTGGAGCCAAATTGCAGCTCGATTCGAGGACGGGACATGCACAGCGGCCTGCCCCGCTCGGTCACGCTCGACTGCAATGAGATCGCCGGCGTGCTCCAGCCGATCACGGGGGAGATCGCCCAGTTGGTCAAGTCGGTGTTGGAGTCCACCCCGCCCGACCAGGTGGGCCAGGTGATGGAAGGCGGCCTGGCCCTGTGCGGGGGCGGCAGCCTGCTGGCGGGCCTGGACGAGCTGATCACCCAGGTGACCGGAGTGCGCTGTCAGCGGGTCGCAGAACCGATGAGCCGCGTCGCCCTCGGAGCAGCCCGGCTCTTCTCCGACCCGCGCCTTCTGCGCACGGTGCTGGGCGGCTACGAGCGCGGCTAGGCCGTGCGTCCGGCCCTCCTGACAGCTCTGGCGGTCGGCGTGGCGGCAGCCCTGCTGGCTTTCCTGCAGCTTCGCCTGGGCTGGGCGGGCGGCGGTCTGGGGCTGCGCCTGGCTTCCTATCAGGCTCCCGTGTTGCAGGCCGGTCACCAGCTCAGCGCCGGATTGGGCGCCTTCTTTACTTCCCAGAGTCGATTGGCTCGCGAGAATGAAACCCTGCGCCAGCGGGTGCTCGAACTGGAAGCCGAGCAGGCCCGCTCCCGGGCGATCGAAGAGGAGAATGCTCGCCTGGCCAGCCTGCTCGATCTGCGCCAGGACCGCCTTTCGGACGGCGTGGTGGCCCGCGTGGCAGCCCGCGATCCCTCCAGCTGGTTTTCGGAAGTGGTGGTGGATCGCGGCAGCCGCCAGGGGGTGGCCCGGGACATGGTGGTCCTGGTGCCCCAGGGCCTGGTGGGCCAGGTGGTGGCCGTGGCCGAGTCGTCGGCTCGGGTACGTTTCCTGCTCGACCCCAAAAGCGCCGTACCGGTCATGTTGGAGCATTCCAAAGCGGTGGGAATTCTCTACGGCGAGTCGGGCTACAACTGCACCGTGCGATTTCTCGATCACTCGGTGGCCGTCAAAGAAGGGGAGCGGGTGCTGACCTCGGGCCTGGGCGACATCTTCCCGCGCGGGCTGGTGGTGGGCCGGGTGGTGCGCAACTACGGGCGCACCGAAGCCCTGTTTCAGTCGGTGCAGGTTCGGCCCGAGGCGGACTTCGGGCGCCTGCACGAGGTCTTGCTGGTAGGTCGTCGGCCGTGAACCGATTCTGGCGATATCTCCTGGGCGCCCTGGGAGGCTACTGGTTGCTGACCCTGTGGCCGGCTGGCATGCCTCGCCCTGACCCGCTGCTTCTGGCCCTGGTGCAGGCCACCTGGCGCAAAGCCTCGCCCATGATGTGCGCCGGCCTGGGGGTGGCCGGGGGGCTGGGGATGGCCCTGCTGGGCCCCGGGTTGGCAGGCGTCTACGTGGCCGTTTACGGCTGGACGGGCCTGATGTTGGGACTGGCCGGTCAGAGCCTTCCCCGGGCCGGACCGGTGGTTCCCGGAGTGCTGGTCAGCGCGGGCACGCTGGCGGTGGCGCTGGGCGTGGCCGGGCTGGGGGTCTGGGCCGAGCCCAGCCCGCTCCGAGTGCAGCTCTGGTTTCCGGGCGCGCTCTTCATGAACCTGGTTTTCTGGTTCTTGCTGCTTCGTCCGAGCCCGGTGCGCGAGCGTCGCCTGTGGCGCCGGAGGACAGCGTGACGCTGGCCTACACGCGACGCCTGGGTTGGCTCCACCGCGGGCTGCTCCTGGTCTTCGCCCTGCTGGCTCTGCGCCTGCTGTACCTGCAGGCCTGGCGGGGCCAGGTGCTGGGGGCCATGGCCCAGGAGAACATCGTGCGCTCGCTGCCCGTCCAGGCCCCGCGGGGCAACGTTTATGATTGCCGCGGACGCGTGCTGGTGCGCAACCGAGCCCACCTGGTGTTCACCATCATGGCCGCCAGCCTCAACGACCCCACCGGCACCGTGCGCGAGCTGGCCCGGCTGGCCGAGCTCAAGCCGGCCCAGGTGCGCGAGCTGGTGCGCAAGGTGCAGGCTGCTCCCATCGAGCCGGTGGTCGTATCCGATCGGCTCAGTCCCCGCCAGCTGGCCCGTCTGGCCGAAGCCCAGGGCCGCATTCCAGGCAGCCGGTTGGAGGTCTTTCCGGTGCGCGACTACCCGCTGGGCAGCCTGGCATGTCACGTGCTGGGGCAGGTGGGGGAGGTGGACGAGGTGACCTTGAGCCAGTCGCACCGCAAGTACGAGCCGGGCGACTGGGTGGGAAAAGACGGCCTGGAGGCGAGCTGGGAGGATGATCTGCGCGGTGTCTCTGGCCGCCGGGTGGTGCTGGTGGACGTTTCCGGACGCCCCGTGCAAGAGCTGCAGGAGATTACTCCCCGCCCGGGTCGCGACCTGGTGCTGACTCTGGACGCAGAGCTTCAGAAGGTAGCCGAGGATAGCCTGCAACAAGCCTTGAACGAGTTGCGCTGGCGCAACGGCGAGCGCACTGGAGGAGTGGTCGTGGCCATGGAGGCGCGCACCGGCAAGATCCGGGCCATGGCCAGCCTGCCCGGCTACGATCCAGGCTGGTTCGCAGGAGGCATCTCCAGCCGACGCTTCACTTTGCTCCTGCGCGATCCAGCCGCCCCTCTGTTGAACCGGGCTCTGTCGGGCACCTATCCTCCCGCCTCGACTTTCAAGCTGATCACCTCGGCGGCCGCCTTTGCAGAGGGTCTGGTCAAGCCCGACGCGCGCTTCTACTGCGAGGGGATGTTGCAGATCGGCGAGGTCCCCTTCAATTGTTTCGTGCGCTCCGGCCACGGCTGGCTCAACTTCGAGGACACTCTGGCCCATTCGTGCGACGTGGCTTACTACGGACTGGGCCTGAAGCTGACCGGCAAGCGGATCGGCGAGGCCGCCCGCGAGTTCGGGCTGGGAGCGCCTACCGGGGTGGACCTGCCCGGCGAGGTGAGCGGCAACCTGCCCGACGAAGAATGGAAGCTCAAAGTGGTCAAAGAGAAGTGGTTTGCCGGGGATGACGCCAACATGTCCATCGGACAGGGCTTTCTGACCGTGACGCCCTTACAGATGGCGGTGGTTACCGCGGCCGTAGCCACCGACGGCGGAGTGGTCCGGCCCTACATGGTGCAGCAGGTCAAGGACGGCGAGAAGACCGTGCGGAGCCTCGAGCCCCAGGTCGTGCGCTACGTGAACGCGCCGTTGGTGGCCTGGAAGCGCATTAGGGCCGGCATGCGAGCAGCCGTCCAGTACGGCACCTCGGTGCGGGCTAACGTGTGGGAGCTCGAGATCGCCGGCAAGACCGGCACGGTGGAGAACTTGCCCAGCGCCGATAACCCCGAGGGGCGCAACCACACCTGGTTCGTGAGCTTTGCGCCCTACCAGCGACCCGACCTGGTGGTGGTCGTCTTTCTGGAAAAATCGGGCGGTTATGGCGGCGAGGTGGCCGTGCCCGTGGCCCGGGACGTTCAGTTGGCATGGCACCGTATTGCCGGACGTCCACCGGGAGCAAAGGTGCCGGATGTGAAGGCGCCTCCTCGCATTCCCGAACCCGGCCCGGTGGCCCGCCCGGGCCGCGTGGTGCAGCCGACCTGGAGCCGACCCGTCCCGTCCCGACCGGCCCCGCGGGCTACTCCCAGCGGCCTGCCTGAGCCCGAGCCCGAGCCGATGGTCGACGAGCCCGAGCCCTTGCTCGAGCCCACCCCCCTGGACGAGCCCCCGGTGGCAGAACCCGTGGCGGAGCCGGTGGGCGAGCCGGCTCCAGCCGAGCCTGAGCCGGAGCCGGCCCCGGTGGATCCTCCCGAGCCGGCACCGGCGCCTGAGGAGCTTTAAACGCCAGGGTTTATCTGCGGGGCAGGACGACGCTTCCAATGACGACCTGGCCCTCCCCTTCACGCACCCGAGGGGATGCCTCCAGGGAGAGCGCATCCAGCGGCAGACACGCTTCCTGGTAGAGAGCTCGGGCCTGGACGGCGGCCCCATTCTGTCGCTCCCAGAGCCTGGCCAGCTCGCGATCGACCGTGTGTCCTTCGATGAGAGCCATTCGGTTGTTCTCTCTTTCAAGGGCGAGTTTCTCAGCCCGCATTCCCACGACCAATCCTCCCAATCCAGCTGCCAGCAAGCCGGCGCCGACCAGGACCGCGGCCGGACCGAGCGCCGTCACTGCGACCGCTGAGAGAATCCCTGCGAATGCCGCTAACGCCCCGCACTTTCCGAGGCGGCTGCTGGTCTCGATTTTCCGGGTGAGATCGTCTTCTGTCTGCTGGAATCGCTGCATTCGCTGGCGACTTTGCTCAAGGCGTTGCTCGAGCTCAGCCCTCTTTGACTCGGCCCGCTCGGCTTTCTGGCGTATCCGCGTCAAAGAAGGGGGCTCCCCTTCCGCCCCAGGACTGCCAGACCAGGTATCCTGGGGGTTCAGGAGGTCCTTGAGAGGCTCCAGGCTCTCACTCGAGAGCCGCAGGCTCTCTTGCTGCAAAGCAAGGTAGTCCTGGCTTCTGGATCGGTCGATGGGCGAGGAGACAAGCATGCACAATCCTCCGCAAAGGTGATGGGCTCATCATCGGCTCGAGCCCTTTCGCGAACCTTTCGCGGCCACGCCAGAAGAGAGGGATCGAGCTATGCGGATGGACGAGTCAGCAACTGAAGAAGGTCAGGTGTGTTACTCAGGCCTGCCTCGACAAGCCCCGATCGGCTCAGGCCTTAGCGCGAGTCTGTTTCCGCGGAGCGGTGCGCCTCTGCTTTGGGTGCTCGGGCAGTTCATCCCCCGCCACCGGGGTAGCGTGGGGAACCTTGTCCAGAACACTGAGCCCGGCAATCGTGGCCGCTTCGGACGTCATGG
>CAZWUN010000306.1:0-6668 GCA_964637145.1 uncultured Burkholderiales bacterium | reverse complement strand
CCCTGGCTACACCGACGCCTCGGCTCACCTGGCGGACGGATTTGACGCCGAGCACGTGGTTCCGATCGACACACCCCACGCCTGGGTGATCGTGCGCGTCCCGGTGGATGCCTATTCCGTCCCCGGCTCGCCGGGAAGCCTCCAGGCCAGCGACAGTTACGCCGCCAACAGCCAGTTCACCCTCGCCCCGCTCCAGGGGGTGCTGCGACCCGACCCGATGTTCCCGGAGCTGGCCACGCTGTTCGAGAGCCCGCCCGAGAACGCGCTGATCTTCTTTCGCTGGCTGGGCGAGGCGGTGGCCGAGAACCCCATTCCCACCCGCGCGGCCTTCCAGAACTCGGCCCTGCCTCCCTACCTGATGAGCCCCAGTGCCTCGGTGGGTCAGTCCGACCTTTTCGCGACCTTTGCTCCGCTGGGGCTGGACGAGAGCGGCTTTCACCCGACCCGATTGACGGCCCGGCAGCTCATCTTGCTGCAGGCCGCCTTCCTGCTGGGCAACCGGCTGCTGCAGGCGGGTCAGAGCTTCATCCTGACCGGGCCAGCCTCCCAGAACCACTGGCACGTCACCGGAACCTCGGCCATCGGCAAATACCCCAACACCTGGAGCGGCTGGTTCGTGCGCTCGGTGGCGGCTTTCGAAGGCGGCATCGCCAGCCTGGCGCCGGACGGCACCTATCCCCTCAGCGGCTACGACAGCAACGGGAATCCCCTCGCGGGCGGACAGAGCTACCGCCTCCGCTTCCCGGCGGGCCAGCTTCCCCCCATCAACTCCGCCGGGTTCTGGAGCGTCACCGTCTACACCAACGACAGCGCCAGCGGCAGCCAGGCGAACCTGCCCGGGCTGGCCGCCGCCGCGGCCGAAAACACAGCCTACTCGCAGGTTTGCGACCGGCCTATCACGGTGATCGACACCTCCCATTTTCAAGGCGCTTACGAAGAGAACGATACCCTCTACTTCCAGACCGCCGTGGCCGGGCTCGAGGCAGAGACCCCCTACTACGTCTTCAACGTTGCCAACGGCAGCTTTCAGCTGAGCCGCACCTGGAACGTCGACTCGACCCAGATGAGCGCTGTCACCGTGGACGCGAGCGTGGTGGGCCAAGAGCTCCTGTCGGGCGAGGTGATTCCGGTCTATTCGCTCGGCTCGCAGCAGTTGCCCGGAAGCCAGACCCTGCGAGGCACCAGCCTGGCCTTCAACCAGGACGGCTCACTGGATCTCCACCTCCAGCCCGACCAGCCGGTCAACCGCGGCAACTGGCTGCCGATCCCGGCGCAGGGGACGTTCCAGGTGATGATGAGGCTCTATGACCCCGCCCCGGCGACTCCCCAGAGCGGTGGTCTCTCCATCCTCTCGACCACCACGATCCCGCTGACGACCAGCGACCCGGCTCTGGCCGGCCAGTATCCCCAGGAGCCTGTGACCCGCGCCAACCACTACGGGACCTATGTGGTTCCGGCCATCACTCCGCTGCCCTGAGCTGAGGACCGCTCCTGTCGTCGCTGAACTCAGGGCGGAAGGATGATCTTCCAGAGGCCCCCTTCCCTCTTCAGCCTGTAATGGGTGAGCATCAGGACCTTCTCCCAGGGAAACTGCACGTCGACCCGGGCATCCTCGCCACGCACCACCAGGCTGGTCACCCGGGCATCCGGCTTGCTCAAAGCGAGCCCGAACATCCTGAGCATCTCCAGATCGCCCACGTGGGAGTTGCCCTGCTGGCAGCGCAGCACCGTCTCGGCGCTCAGGTAGGGGTAGAGCTCGGAGCGATCCCGAGCGGCCTGCAGGGCCTGCTCGTAGGTGCGGATCGCCTCCAGCACCGCTTGCTCCTCGCTGGAGGCCCAGGCGCCCAGGGCCAGCAAGACAACCAGCAGGGCCGTCTTCACGGCAGCAGGTGAGCAGGGGGGGCCACCCGCTCGATGCGCTCCAGGGCCTCATCCTTCAGGCGGGCGCAGAGGTGCAGGTGCAGGGCCCGGATGGCCCGGCTCTTCCGGGGACGGAAGTAACCCTGCTCCAGGAACCAGGCCGCATCCGCCTCCAGACAGCCCACCCCGAAGAGCATCCCCAGGGGGTCCTCCGGGTCGAGTTTCTCGACCAGGACGCGCTCGGCGTGAGCCGTGCACAGACGCACGGCGTGCTCCTGGCAGTCGCCCAGGGCCAGGAAGGGGTCCATCTTGCGAGCCAGCCTCTGGCGCAGCCGACGGGCCAGGCTGGCCGTCAGGCGGCGCTCGCGAAAGCGCAGGGCCTCCAGGTGGAAGGCTCGCGAGGAGAGATGCTCGACGTCGTGGCGAGCGGCCTGCACCGGATTGACCGGCAACTTCAGCAAAGCCAGCGCCCCCTTCCAGCCCTTCAAGCGCTTGAGGAGGTTGCGGGCCACCAGAAACGAGAGCACCGTATTGTCGCCTTCGAACGTGGTAAAGATGGCCGTATCGGCCAGCAACGCGCCCAGGCGATTCTCACTCAAGTAGCCCCACGCCCCGCAGCACTCGCGGCACAGGCGCAGGGTGTGCCCGGCGTTCCAGGTAGCGTAGGCCTTCAGGGCGGCGGCGAAGGTCTCCAGCTCGGCATCGTGGCCGGCGCCGTAGAGCTCGATCAGGTGCTGCACCCCGGACTCCACCGCCTCGGTCAGGGCCAGCCGGGGAAGCAAGCGCTTCTGGTGCATCTGGTAGTCGATCAGAGGCATCTCGCTCTGTCCGGCCGGCCCGAACTGGCGCCTCTTGCGGGCGTGACGAAGAGCCACCGTCAGACCGGCCCGGGAAGCTTCCACCGAGGCCGCCGCCAGGGTCATCCGGCCACCCACCAGGTTGCTCAGCATGGTGAAGAACCTCTTGGTGGGATTGGCGATCGGGCTCGAGTAGCGACCCTCGGGCGAAACCGAGCCAAAGCGGTCGAGCAGATTCTCGCGGGGCACCTGCACCCGCTCGAAGGCTAGCCGCCCGGTATCCACGCCGTTGAGACCCATTTTGGGGCCGCAATCCTCGGCCTGGATGCCAGCCAGAAGTCGACCTTCGGGATCGCGCAGGGGCACGAGCAGGGCGTGCACGCCGTGCTCCTCCCCGGCAGTCTCGAGCTGGGCAAAGACGATGGCAAAGCGACCGCTCATGGCGCTGCCGATGTAGTCCTTCCAGGCCCCGCGGTGGGGCGTGTGGAGCTCGAAGACCTGCTGGCCGGGCAGGTAGACAGCCCGGGTCTCGAGGCCCTTGACGTTGGAGCCGTGGTCGGTCTCCGTCATGGCAAAGCAGCCGACCTGCTCCAGCGTGCAGGTGGACTCGAGCCAGGCCAGGTGACGCTCGGTCCCCAGTCGAGCGATGGTGCCCTGCACCAGCCCGACGTGCACACCGAAACGCACCATCAGGGAGAAGTCGAATTGGGCCAGACAGCGCACCAGGCGCAGAAGCTCCATCGGGTCACCGCCCTGCTCGGGGGGCAAACCCAGCCGGCCCAGACCCGACGAGGCCAGGTGGCGACACCAGGCCTGTACCGCCTGGCGGTGCCCTTCCACCGTCTCGCCCGCATAGCGCTCGAGCGGGGGGCGGCCGAGCAGGGAGAGGTAGTCCAGGCTGCGCTCCGTCACCGCCATGGTGGCTCCCCGTCGCGTCCGAGCTGCCCCCCCCGGGAAAGGGAGAGACCCCTGTTCACAGCCAGGCCTGCACGGGGGCGTGCACCGACAGGCAGCGAAGCACATCGCTGGCGGACACGATTCCTACCAGGTGGCCGTGACGATCGAGCACAGGCAGGCATCCGATGTGGTGCTCGCCCATCAGGCTGGCCGCGGTCAGGATCGGGGTCTCACGCGTGGCCGTCCAGAGCTTGCGGCTCATGGCCCGCCCCACCAGGGTCTCCGACAACGGCCCACGACGCACGAAGCGGAGCACGTCACGGTCGGACAGAATGCCTACCAGCTTGCCTGCGTCCACCACGGGCAGGTGGCGGAATCGGTGGCGGCCCATGAGAGCCATGGCATCGGCCAGCGAGGTCGCCGGCGTCACGGTGAGGGGCTCTTGGGCCATGATCTCCCCCACCTCCTGGGCCGGCTTGCAGACCGGCGGAAGGGCCTGAGCCTGGTCCGGAGACCAGGCAGGCTCGAAGCTCTCGAGCAGCATGTCGGGGGTCAACCAGCTCAGGGCCATGTGAGCATGGTTTCGGGCGAAGGAGGCCGGGAGCCTGCCGGGAAGTTCCCCCTTTATGAGCCTGTTCGTGATGGTCGACGGAGTTCTCTATCGCTCCCGTCCCACGCCCGACCAGGCGGGGCGCACCTGGGAGCCAGCCTTTCCCCAGGAGTTCGACATGCTCTCGGCTCCGCCCACCCCGCCCGAGCGGGCCGAGCTGGCTCGCGTCACGCCCTCCTCCTTCCCGCCGCCACCGGCGGCCGGTGTGCAGCGACCCCAGTTGGCCACGCCGCTGCCACCCGGCCTGGTCGAGCTGTGGCAACTGGCGATCCCGCCTCCCAAGGCCCCGCCCAGCGGCAACTCGGAGGTGGTGGCCGTGGCCCCCTTTCGGCCCCGAAGCTTCCTCCCCAAAGTGCCCATCCATCCCCCTCCAACGGGGATGATCGAGCCGGTCGATCCCGACTCGCGGGCCGCCGGGCGAGGGCCTGCTCAACAGGTGCTGGTGGACGCCGTCATGACCTGCCCGGTGGACTGCATCACCAGCCAGGCCAGCCAACAGGAGGCCCAGCAAGCGCTGGAAAACGGGCACTACCACCACCTGCCGGTAGTGGACGAGCAGCACCGCCTGGTGGGCATCCTCTCCGACCGCGATCTCCTGACGGCCGGGCCCAACGACACCATCTCAGCCCTCATGACCAGCCCGGTGCTGGTGGCCTGGCCGACCACGCCCCTGTCGCTGGCCTGCGAGGGGCTCTGGGCCCAGCGGGTGAGCTGTCTGCCGGTCGTGGATGGGAACTTCCGTCCCCTGGGCATCCTCACGGTTCAGGACGTGCTGCGCTACCTGGTGCGCCACCCGCTACGACTGTTCTCGGTGGAGTAGCCTACTCCAGCTCGAAGAGGGCCTGCCCGCCCTGGACCGCCTCGCCCGGCTTGACCAGCACCGACTTGAGCACTCCCGCCGCGGCCGCGGCCACGTTGGTCTCCATCTTCATGGCTTCCAGCACCAGCACCGGCTGCCCGCTCTCGACCTTCTGGCCGGGCTCGAGCAGCACCTTGACCACCACCCCGGCCACGGGGCTGCGGGCCACCTTCTCGGAGGAGCCGGAGGGAGCCGCCGGGGGCGGGGGCGCGGCCGGTGCCGCCGCCAGCCCGAAGAAGCCGGGGGGCGGGGTGGGCTCGGGCTCGGAGGCTTCCACCTCGACCTCATAGAGGCGGTTCTCGATCGTGATGCGAAGTTTCATCGCGGCGTCCTTTCGTGCATGACCTCGAGTCGGTGCGAGGCCTGCAGGGTGACTCGGCCCTGGGTGGCCCAGCTCTTGGAGCCGAGCAACCGCACCTGACGAATCGGGGTGCGCTTGCCGAGGTAGGCGGCCACGGCGGCCGCCAGGATGACCAGGTCGTTCTCGTCAATCGGCTCGTGCAGCTCGCTGACGATGGTCTCCAGGCGCTCGATGCGATGGCCCAGAGCGTGCACCTCGGCGCGCAGCTCCTTGAGCTCTTGCAGAATGCGTGGATCGGTCCGGTCGTCGCTGAACTGTGGACCGCTCCTGTCGTCGCTGAAGGTCTCGTTCACAGCGGGATCAACCCGTGTTTCTTGGCCGGCCGCACGCCGCGCTTGGTGACCAGATACTCCAGCGACCGGGCCAGCGCCTCGCGGGTGTAAGCCGGTTCGATCACGTCGTCCACCAACCTTCGTCCCGCTGCCACGTAGGGGTTGGAGAAGGCCTGCCGGTACTCGTCGATCAGCTCGGCGCGTTTTGCCGCCGGATCCTCGGCCGACTTGATCTCGCGCCGGAAGACAATCTCGGCCGCCCCCTCGGCGCCCATCACGGCCACCTCGGCGGTGGGCCAGGCGAAGACCCGGTCCGCCCCCAGGTCGCGGGCGCACATGGCCAGGTAGGCGCCGCCGTAGGCCTTGCGAAGAATGACGGTCAGCTTGGGCACGGTGGTGGCCGAATAGGCGAACAGCAGCTTGGCCCCGTGGCGGATGATGCCCTGGTGCTCCTGCTGCACGCCCGGCAAGAAGCCCGGCACGTCCACGAAGGTGATCAGGGGGATGTTGAAAGCGTTGCAGAAGCGCACGAAGCGGCTGGCTTTGACGCTGGCGTTGATGTCCAGCACGCCGGCCAGGTAGCTGGGCTGGTTGGCCACCAGGCCCACCGTGCGGCCCAGGATGCGCCCGAAGGCGATCACGATGTTGGGGGCGTAGCCGGACTGCACTTCCAACAGGTCGCCCGCATCCACCACCCGGGCCAGGATCTGGCGCACGTCGTAGCCCTGCTTGGGGTCCTTGGGCAGGATATCGTTGAGGGCCGGGTCGGGCTCGACCCGACCGTCAGTCTCCAACTGGGGCGGCTCCTCCAGGTTATTGGAGGGCAGGAAGCTCAGCAGTTTCTGACACAGCAGGATGGCCTGCTTGTCGTCCTCGGCCACGAAGTGCACCACGCCAGACTTCTGCATGTGGGCTTCGGGGCCGCCCAGCTCTTCAGCCGTCACCGTCTCGTGGGTCACCTGCTTGATCACGTCCGGGCCGGTGATGAACATCTGGGCCTGGCGGGTCTGGA
>CAZWUN010000305.1:0-6689 GCA_964637145.1 uncultured Burkholderiales bacterium | reverse complement strand
CTCCAGGCAGCGAGCCCCCCCGAGCAGCTCGTTCTGGCTCACCCCGGTGGCCACCCCGGCCAGGTACTCGCTGAACAGCCCGTCATTGCCGGGCTCCATCCCGTGACTGGTGACGCGCACGGTGACCACGTCATGTTGGGCGCCCTTGCGTACCAGGTAGAGCAAGTCCTCGGACGGAAGCCAGCGGATGAATCCGAAGGGCACCCCGATGCGATAGGCTCCGAATTCCACCATCCCGGACGGGGCCGAGGCGGCCACATCGTCTGAATAGCGCCAGCGGGTGCACTGCAGCAGGTGGTCGAGGGTGGTCCGCATCATCCGGTAATCCTCACCGAGCACCCGCTCGGGCTCGGCCAGCGAGTACACTTCCAGATCGTCGCGCAGAAACTCCATCTCCAGACCCATCTGGTCCGCCCCCACGGCCAGCTCGCCCAGCTCGGGAACGACCAGGAACTCCCAGCGCCCCCCGCAGGCCGGTCCGATGATCTCCTGCAGCCCCGGCCTGTCGCGGGGATGCACGCTGGCGTCGGGGTCGGAATGGATCTCCTGGAAGGTGAGCCCGCAGGCCCTCAGCTTCTCGAGCCCGGCAGTGCTGGTGTGGTAGCCCACCAGAGCGGGCGGATGTTTGAGGCAGGCGGGCGCGGTGGGTCCCAGGGCGGTGGCGGGGAAGGGCGCCAGGGGGGCGCTGGGCTCGTGCGCAGGAGGGAGACTCTGCGGCTTTTTCTCTCGTTTCAGCACTCGTCGCAGGAAGTCCATGAGCCACCAGGTTCGGCCGGGCGCGCTGGCGCCCTGCCCGGGCTTCAACAAGGCCTGTTCGCTTGCTCCAAGCAGGGCCCAACTGACAATCGCGGAAGCGTCCAGGCCATGGAGCTGACCGTCATGAGCTTCAACCTGCGCTTTGCCACCGTGCTCGACGGCTCCAACTCCTGGAGCCGGCGTCGCCCCCTGGCCCTGGAGCTATTGCGCGAGGAGCGTCCCGACGTGATCGGCTTTCAGGAGGTGCTGCCTGGCCAGCGGCGCGATCTCGAGCAGGCCCTGCCCGGCTATGCCAGCCTGGGCGAGGGGCGCAACGGGCGGGGGCGGGGAGAGCAGTGCTGCATCTTCTGGCGCTCGGATCGGCTGCATGTCGAGCTGGGGGGCACCTTCGCCCTGCACCCGAAGGGCCTGCTCGGGCGCCGGGCCTGGGATGCAGCCCTGCCGCGCATCTGCACCTTCGTGCGCGGGCCCGAGCTGGACGTGTTTAACCTGCACCTGGACTACCTGGGCCAGAGATCGCGCCTGCTCGGCCTGCAAGCCGTGCTCGAGCGGGTGCGCCCCGACCATCCCACCCTGGTGCTGGGCGACTTCAACGCCCAGGAAGGGTCGCGTCCGGTGCGCCTGCTCAAGGAGGCCGGCTGGCTGGACACCTTCCGCCTGAGCCACCCCACGGTCAAGCGCCAGGGCACCTTTCACGGCTTCAGCGGAGGGCGCGGCGGGCCGCGCATCGACTTCATCTTCGCCAGCCCCCGCCTGCAAGTGCTGCAGGCCGAGATCGTGCACCGCCACCTGAACGGCAAGTTCCCCTCCGACCACTTCCCCATCACGACCAGGGTCCGGCTGTGACCGACCGCATCCTGCAGTCGGTCAGACAGCTTTCGGCCGAGCTGACTCCCGAACGCGACGTCAATGCGCTGGGCCAGCACGCTCACCTGGAGCGCGATTTCGGCCTGGGCAGCCTGGAGCGGGTGCAGCTGGTGCAGCGCCTGGAGGCCGAGCTGGGGCAGCGGGTGAACGAGCGGGCGGTCTTTCAGGCCGCCACGGTGGCCGACCTGGTGGCTGCCCTGGAAGGTCGCCCGCCCGAAAGTCAGCCGGTGGTGCAGCTCACCGCCGTTCCTCCCCTGCCCGACAAAGCCGAGACCCTGATCGAGGTGCTGGCCTACCAGGCCGCCCACGACCGCCCCTTCCTCTACCTCGAGGGACTCCCGCCCGTCAGCTACGCCCAACTGTGGCGCGAAGCCGAGCGCTACGCCGCCGGGCTGGTCGAGCTGGGGGTGGAGCCGGGCGACCGGGTGGGCAGCATGCTGCCCACCGGCTTGCCCTTTCTGGGCCTGCACTTTGGCATTCTGCGGCTGGGAGCCATCCCGGTGCCGCTCTATCCCCCCTTCCGACTCGACCAGCTGGAGGAGTATCTCAAACGCCAGCACGCCATCCTGGAGAACGCCCGGGTGAAGGTGCTGGTCACGCTGGAGGCGGCCCGGGCGGTGGCCGACCTGATGCGCGGGTCGTGGCGGGTGGCGGCCGTGGAGAGCCTCCCCCTGGAGGTCGCCGCCCCCTGCCAGCCCGGCGGCGTGGCGCTGATCCAGTATACCTCGGGCAGCACCGGCCAGCCCAAGGGGGTGGTGCTGAGCCACGCCAACCTGCTGGCCAATCTGCGCTCCTACGGGCGAGGCATGGCCATCGGGCCCGAGGACATCACCGTGAGCTGGCTGCCGCTCTACCACGACATGGGCCTGATCGGTTCGCTGCTCGGCTCGCTTTACCACGGCATCCCGCTGGTGCTGATGGGACCGCAAGACTTTCTGGCCCGCCCCTCGCGCTGGCTGCAGGCCATCAGCCGCCATCGGGCCACCATCTCGCCGGCTCCCAACTTCGCCTACGAGATCTGCGCCCGGCGCATCCCCGATGCCGAGCTGGAAGGGCTGGATCTTTCCAGCTGGCGCATCGCCCTCAACGGCGCCGAGGCGGTGCGGCCCGAGACCATGGAGCGCTTCTGCCGTCGCTATGCGCCCTACGGCTTCCGGCCCGGGGCCGTCTTCCCCGCCTACGGGCTGGCCGAGGCCTCGCTGGGGGTGACCTTTCCGCCCCCGGGGCGGGGCCTGAAGACGGACCTCTTCGAGGGGCGAGCCGTGGTTTCGTGCGGCAGCGCCCTGCCCGACATGGAGGTGCGCATCCGGGGCGCGAGCGGCGAGCGGGTGGAGGGGCCCATCGAGTTCCGCGGCCCCTCGTCGCTCAGCGAGTATTACCGCCGTCCCGATCCGGTCAAGGACCCGGAAGGCTGGGTGGATACGGGCGATCAGGGCTATCTTTTCGAGGGCGAGCTGTATGTGACCGGACGCCTCAAGGACCTGATCTTGAAGGCCGGCCGCAACCTGCATCCGGAGGACGTGGAGGACCTGGCCGCCGAGGTGGATGGCGTGCGGCGCGGCTGCGTGGCCGCCTTCGGGGTCAGCTCGGGCGAGTCGGGCACCGAGGAGCTGTGGGTGCTGTGCGAGACCCGCTCTCCCTCTCCCGAGCTCGAGCAGGCGGTTCGCACGCGCATTCTCGAGGGCCTGGGCCTGGCCCCCGACCGGGTGATCCTGGCGGGGCCGGGGGCGGTGCTCAAGACCCCGAGCGGCAAGATCCGCCGCTCGGAGTGCCGCCAGCGGGCTGTGGAGGGTAAGCTCGGACCTGGCCGCGTGGGGCTACGCCTGGTCCTGGCCGAGCTGAGACGACGGCTGAGTCGGGGCCTGGAGCAGACCGCGCGGGGAGCCTACGGAGGCTGGTGCTGGCTGCTGGCGGCCGGCAGCTGGACCATGCTTGTGGTGGCCGGTCCGCAGCGGGCGCGTCCCCTGACCGGCCGGCTCTGCCGGGCCGTGCTGCGCCTGACCGGGCTCTCGCTCAAGGTCAGAGGAGAGCCGCCCCGCCAACCCTGCGTGCTGGTGGCCAACCACTCCAGCCTGCTCGACTCGCTGGCCCTGATGGCTGCCTGCCCCCTGCCGCTTCGCTTCGTGGTGGCCAGTTGGGTGGCCCGCCTGCCCCTGGTGCGTCCCGTGCTGGGCAACCTGGGCCTGATCGCGGTGGTGCGCGGCCGGGCCGACGCGGCCGCCGAGCAGGCTCAACAGCAGGCTGCCATTCTGCGCCAGGGCGAGTCGATCGCCGGCTATCCCGAAGGGGGCCTGGAGATCAGCCTCGGACTGCGGCCGTTCATGCTGGGCCTGTTTCTGGCCGCCGCCGAGGCGGGCGTGCCGGTTTGCGTGGCGGCCCTGCGCGGGACCCGCAGAGCCCTGCCCTGGCCGCGCCTGATCCCGCGTCCGGGTCTGGTGGAAGTCGAGTTTCTGGGTCTCTTGGAGCCCGAGGGGACGGGGTTCGAGTCCGCCCTGGCCCTGGCCCACGAGGCTCGCAGGCGCATCGCCGAGCGCTGCGGAGAGCCGCTGGTCAGCCAGCGGTTGGCCCGGGAAGACTAGGTGCTTGATCTGGGTCATTCCCGGCCCGCCCTGAGAGTGGCTATGGTGAGCGCATGGGAGAGGCGCTGCTCATCATTTTGTCCACGCTGCACCTGCTGGGTCTGCTGGCCGCGGTGCACGCGATCCTCAAATCCAGCACCCCCCAGGGGGCGCTGGCGTGGTCGCTGGCCTTGCTGGCCTTCCCGGCCGTGGTCCTGCCCTTCTACCTGGTCTTCGGCAGCACCCACTTCGAGGGCTACGTCAACCCCCTGAGAGCCGGCGCCCTGCAGGGCTCGACGGCCCCGATTCGCGAGATACTGGCCGGACTGTCCGGGTGCCGCCACCAGGACCAATCTCTGAAGGTGCTCGAGAAGCTCGCTCGCACGCCTTTCACCCATTCCAACAAGGTGGAATTGTTGATCGACGGGCCGGCCCATTACCGTCGCATGCACCGCGAGATCGAGCAGGCCCGCGAGTACCTGCTGGTCTTGTTCTATAAGGTCCAAGACGATGACTCCGGCCGTGATCTCCAGCGGCACCTGATCCAGAAGGCTGGCCAGGGGGTGCGCGTCTATTTCGTCTATGACGAGCTGGGCAGTCCCACCATTCGGGGCGCTTTCCTGGATGAGATGCGCCGGGCGGGCATCCAGGCCAGAGCCTTTCGGGCAGCCAGAGGCCTGCGTCATAGCCTGCAGTGGAACTTCTGCAATCATCGCAAGATCGTGGTGGTGGACGGGCGGGTGGCCCTGGTGGGAGGAATGAACGTCTCCGACCGGCACCTGGGCCGCGACCCTCGCTTCGGTCCCTGGCGCGATACCCACGCGGTGCTCGAAGGGCCGGCGGTGATCGGCGTGCAGCTGGCCTTCTGCGAGGACTTCTACTGGGCCTCGCGGGGCGAGTTGCCCACGGTCAACTGGACCCCGCACCCGGCCGCGACCGGAAACCAGGTCTGCACCTACCTCAGCAGTGGGCCGGCCGACTCGATCCAGGTGGGGGTGATGTCTTACCTCGAGTGCATCAACTCCGCTCGGCAGCGATTGTGGCTGGCCTCTCCCTACTTTCTGCCCGACTCATCTCTTTTGAAGGCTTTGAAGATGGCCGACCTGCGCGGAGTGGAGGTGCGCATCCTGATTCCCCCGGCCCGCTTCGAGCCTTCCATGCGCCTGGCCGCGCTGAGTTTGATCCCCGAGCTTCGCGACACGGGGATCCAGTTCTACGAGTATCCCCTCTACAACCACTCCAAGCTGATGCTGGTGGACGATTGGCTCTCCTGGGTGGGAAGCTCGAACCTGGACAGCCGTTCCCTGTTCCTCAACTTCGAGGGCAACCTGATCGTGGCCGATCGGGCCTTCGCCTCCGGGATGGAGCAGATGCTCGCAAGCGACTTCGACCGCTCTCGCAGGCTATCCATCGAGCTCTTGACGAGGTCGGGGCTGGCGACCCGCCTGGGCATCAAGCTCGCCCGTCTCTTCGTACCCCTGCTGTGAGCGAAGGAGTCACAACCACTTCCAGGAACTAAGTCCTTTCCGGGGGAGCATGCAAAGAAGGAGGCTCGACTTGCCATCCAACATGCGGACTCTGGTCGTGAGCGGGCTGATCCTGGTGGGGGGGATCGTCTCCATCCTGTGGGAGAGGCAGAGAAGCGCGGCCGAGGCTGGCATCGAGAGGCCGCCGGCGGCCCGGGAGGTCGTCTTGCACCTCCGAGGAGCGGTGCACGCCCCGGTGGGCGCCTCCTCCGAGTCGGCCACGCTCTTACTGCACTTTCCCGAATTGCCCTGTGACCTGGCCGTTTTCGACCTGAAACCGGGCGAGTTCCAGAAGAAACTGACCCTCAAGACCTCGCCCGACCGCTTGCCCGGCGCGGTCCGCGTGGAAGCGCGCCTGCCCGGCTGCCAACCCATCCTTCTCCGCGACCTGGCGATGGGGCGCGACCCCCTCAGCCTGCAACTTCCTGTGCTAGAATTCAAGAAAGAGCTCCCTCCACCCGCTCCCAGGCGAGTGAGCAGGGCTGTCCCCCACAAGCACCACTGAAGGAGACCCCTGCCCGGATGTCCCGACGCGGATTCTCGATGCTCGAGATAGTGATCACCGTGGTCATGCTGGCCTTCCTGCTGGGGCTGGCGGTTCTCTCGTTTCGGGGAGGAATCTCCCGGGCCAGCTCGCGGGCCCTGGCCGAGCGGGTGGCGGGGGAGCTGAAAGTGGCCCGCCAGCTGGCCATCTCGCGCAAAGAGCC
This sequence comes from uncultured Burkholderiales bacterium, assembly GCA_964637145.1. Classification (GTDB taxonomy): domain Bacteria; phylum Vulcanimicrobiota; class Xenobia; order Xenobiales; family QWHO01; genus QWHO01. The sequence goes on along the minus strand of CAZWUN010000305.1, from coordinate 275 downwards.
GGTGGCGGTCGTCTTTCCCGGAGCGGGGGGAAGCGTGCCTCACAGCCAGTCGCTCTACCTCCTGGGCGGCAACGAGAACCCGCGCATCCTGCGGGTGCAGAGCTTCGCCTCCGAGATGCCGGACGTCTACATCTACATCGGACACTGGGCGCTGGCCTCGAGCACCAACGCCCCCGGCACGAGCTCCCTGAGCTCCAACGCCGAGGCCGGCTTCAGCTTGAGCGACTGGAACCATCCCCGCCCGGGTGACCACACCTTCGTCTTCACCCCATCCG
>CAZWUN010000304.1:0-6690 GCA_964637145.1 uncultured Burkholderiales bacterium | reverse complement strand
TCCATACAAGTCTGTCGGCGCGAGTTACTGCAAAACCTTCAGCACTTCACTTTAACCTGCGCCGCGTCATCGCGCCGCAAAAGAAAGAGGCCTGATCGCTTACCCTCGTTGGCGGGGTAGGCGGCCAGACCTCTGGGCGTCCGCTGGGTCTGATTCAGACCACAGCCGGCCTCGATAGTGGCCTTACTTCACCGAGCTAAAGACATTCTTCAAGGCCTTGGTGATCTCGGTTCGCTCGGTGTGCTCGTCGGCGGGCAGGACCGGCCCGTTGTTCGCATAGATCGGGTCTTTTGGTTTCTTGCCCTTGCCCTTGGCCACCGAGTAGAGTCCAAAGCTCTCGTCGTCCCAGTACTTGTTCGGGAAGACGACAGGCGCCGCGGTGGTGCCGTTCCAGGCAAACTGGTCGCGAAGCTTCCACCACTCGTCACAGTACTCGAAGTAGCACAGACCGAGCAAGAGTGAGCTATTGTAAGCGATCTTCCCCATCCGCTCCACCGCTTCGGCGGTCTTCTTGCGGGTATCCTCGTCCTCATAAAGCGAGTCAGGATTGTTGGGGTCCTTGTGTCCGGTGGCAGGGAATCCCATCTCGGTGAAGATCACGGGCTTCTTCATCGCTCCGGTCAGCGAGCCATAAGAACCAGCATTCGTTCCCAGTTCGCTGTCGAAATTGACCGTCTGGTAAACGTTGACTCCATAGAAGTCCACGCTAGTCAGTTGGGCGAAGTAAGGATTGCTGGGCGGTTGCGTACTGGCGAACTTGACCAGGTCGGGGAAGTCGTGTGCGGCCCAGCCCACCAGCTTGCCCGGGGCTGCCTTCTTGTCCATGTCGGAGTATTTCTTGATCCGGCCGTAGTAGAAGTCGGAGTCCGCGTTGGCTCCCCCCGAAGGGAAAGCCGAGCGGTTCTCGTCGAGTTCGTTCCAGATCGTGAAGCCGAGTACGGCCGGATGGTCCTTCAGGTCGTTCACTGTCTCTTGCAGGGTGGCCTCCCAGAACGCGGTATGGTCCGGATTCTCGATGTATTTGTAGAGCACGGTGGGGGGAACAGGAATGCCAACCAGGACCTTGAGCGGGCGGCCGTTCTCATGGCCACCGTTCCAGCACGAGTCAAGGAACTGCTTGTGGGTAAAGTGCTGGCCCGACAAAGGCGCGGGAAACGGGTCGTCTTTGTTGCCAGGGAGTTGCCTGGAGATCATGCAGTAGACACGGATCGAATTGGCGCCAAGATCGCGAATCTTCTCGAGATCATTGCGGCCATAGAAGTCGTTGTAGAGATGGCCGTTTCCCCAAAGCGCGAACCAGTTGTAGACGTTGACATTCTGGACTGGCTGGAACGTATCCCAGAACAGGTCTCCAATGCTGGGGCCATCCTGCGAGTTGTAGCCGATCGGTGCGGGTGCATAGCAAACTGCTTTGATTCGAAACGGGGACTCGGTGACTCGTTGTTTGTTCTGGGTATTCTCCGTGAGGAGCGGAGCGCCGCCAACCTGGCGATTGAGCTGGAAGCCGTCTCCGACAGGGACCACCGTGAAAGTGGTGGTGTGGGGCGCAACGGCCACTTCCTGGGGGTCGTCGTAGTCGGAAACGCCAGGCTGCAGGGGCAGCTCGGCTCGAAACATCGGAAAGCCTCCGAAGCGCAGGTAGTCGACCCGCACGGCGGTCGCTCCCTCGGGGATGGGCCCGAGATCGAGCTCCCCGACGTTGTTGGCGGACTCGTACGGGCCGCCCACGACCTCACCGGCGGCATTGAGAAACACGAGTTCGAGGTTGTGCGTGCCAGGGGGCAACTGGTCCGTCAACCGAAACTGCCCATCGTCGAGCGGCGGCGCCTGAGCTTGACCTCCAACCACGTTCGAGTCACCTGTGCAGCCGCTTGCCCACAGTCCTGCGCATAGAAGCGCCCCACTCAACCATTTTGCCCTTTTCTTCATCAATGAGCCTCCTTGAACCGATTTGCCTTGGTGTGACCGAAACTGGACCGCCGGAGGTTCCACGCCACAACGAATCCCCCTCTAGCACATCGAAGACCTGTTCGCACCTATACCAACACAAACCGTTACAAACACCCTAAAAAGACAATTCCTGTTCATCCAATCAGATTTCTCAGCGGTGGAACCTAATCGCATGGAGCTGGTGGCCCTCAGGTCGGTCGATCAGCAGGTGACGTGTGGTGCAGGTAACCGGCCTGAAAAGCCGTCGCCAGGCCCACCACCAGACCTCCACAGAAGTCTCGATTTCGGTTGATGACCTGGTGGCCGTGGTCGGGGCGGCTGGATAGAAAGTCCTGAACTTGCTCCGAGACGGCCTTCCCGGCCACCTCGTTGGAGCGGCCCACCAGTCCGACGGCCATCGCCGTGCCCGCCGCGGCACCAACCGGTCCGGCCAGCATGGCCCCGACCGTCAGTCCGACTGCGGCCAGCAGACCTCCGGCCACCCAGGCCGGACCGACGGGGGCCGCTCCCAGGGACTCTGCCAGCCCGCGGGCGGCCCCACCGGGCACGCAGGCAAGCGCTTCCATCGTCCCCTTGAAGTTCGACCAGGCCCCCGCCGGCGGCAATTCGGGAGATTTGTCGCTCAGGTGGGCGCCACTCTCGAGCAAACCTCGGGCTGTTCCCTGGCCCTCCATGTAACCGACCCGGGCGCCGCCCATGACGGCCACCTGGAGCCCGCAGGAAAGGCCTTTCCAGGCTGCGGTCAGACGGCCGTCCCGGGGGTCGACCGCATCGTTCACGCGCTCGCGCACCTGGCGGGCCAATTCCAGACTCGAGCCTCCCTGGCTCGCCAGGGTCGTTCCGACTCCGGCCGCCAATCCGCCTGCAGCGCTCTCGGCCAGGTCGCCCGTGCCCGTAAGCAGCAGGCCGGCTCCGCAGCCGGCGGCCATCTGGGCACCGCTTACCAGGTCGATCACCCTGCCGAGCTCGTTCTCGTCTTCGGCCCCTCCCAGCGCTCGGGTCATTCCTCCGATGGCGCAAGGGATCAAGGAGCCAGGCACTTTGAGGGCAGCCTGAGCGGTGCCAAAGGTCGCTTCCATGGCGCGGGCCAGTATGGTTCTCGGGGGGGATATCGTGCTCATAGGAGCGATAGTGCCACCGAGGCGACTTGCGGGCGTCCCCTGGTCGTCAGTCAGGCAATCAGGATGTTAGCGGCGCGTAGCCGACTCGCAGTTCGAGGGCAGTGGCAGCTCGATAACCGCTCTCTCAGCGCTGACGGGTCGCTCCGCTGGTGGGGTCGGTGAAGACCAGATGGGCGTGGAAGGCCGAGTGCAGGCGGACATCTCGCAGAGCGCCCTCCGCAAAGTATCGCCAGCGGATCCCGCGCTAACCTTTATCCCCCCGCGCCGCGCTTCCTGACCATCGAGCCGCCCACCAGCACGGCGGTGCGCGTCTCCTGCAGACCGGAGGCGGCCGGGTCGAGCGGTGGGAGCTTCAGAGCCACGGGCAGATCCACCCGGGCCAGCCCGAAAGCGCCGGGAGCCAACACCACCCGGTTGTCTCGGACCCCCGCCGAATGGAAGTAGTCAGGCGGTCGGAAGACCTCCGAGCACTTGTATTCGGCTCGCTTGATGCCATCCAGGGAATAGACCTGGAAGATGCCCACGCTGGGCATCACGCACAGAAAGTCGCCGGCCCGCTCGAACACCGGAACCGAGCCATTGATCTGGCCCCAATCGTGGCCGGTGTCGATGGGCTCGAGCTCGGCCCCGCTCTTGTCGAAGCGCAGGATCTTGCCACCCTCGGTCAGGATCGAGCGCTGGCCATCCTCAAGCTCCACCCAGTTGCTGCAGCTCCAATAGCCTTCGGGCTTGCCGATGGGGTGGGTGAAATTGGGCTCACCGGTGCGAACATCGAGCCCCACGAGCTTCTTGTGCACGCCGTTGACGTAGAGCGTCCCGCCGTCTGAAGAGAGCTGCAAGCTGCGGGGAAAGCCGGGATTGGGGAAGCTCTGCCGCCAGGTACTCTCCCCGGTCGGCGAGAAGCCTCGGACCGTCTGGTCGCTGGAGCGAGTGAAGAAGGCGCCGTCTGCCCCGGGAAGCACTTCCAGGAGCTTCACGCCGTCGCCCAGCCCGCAATCGGACGTCTGCAGAATCTCCCCGCTGGAGGAAAGACGCAGGATTTTCTGGTCGGCGCCTACCAGGTAGTTTCCATCTGGCTCGGCGGCGATGCAACCGGTCTTGGCGCCGGTTTCGACGGCAAACAGAGTCTGGCCGTCCTTACAGGCCACCGCGATTCCCCCCTCGCCCAGGTAGAAGAGGGTGCCATCGGGCCTCTGCTTGACCCCCCCGACACCGGGATCCACGGGCAGCTCGAGCGGCTCCAGAGGCTCTCCGTCCGGGCCCTGGCGATGCACTTTGCTGCCCTCGCACAGATAGGCGACTCCCTGCTCGTCGAGCCAGGGTCGTCCGCGAGGATTGGTATGGGGGGACGGGAAGGCCCGCGGCTCCTGAGGAACCGGCGGCGGCGCGGTCAAAACCCTGGCCATCGCGCGCATATCCACCATGGGAGCTTCCTCGGACGCGGGCGTGTAACGGTCGCCCGAGGCGGCCACCGTGGGGCCGCGGAAGGTGAGCCAGGGAGACCCGCTGCTGAGCGACTCGATCCTCATCGCCATGAGGGTAGTCGTCGGGCCTTACCAATCCCTGAACCTTCCGACCCCTGCAAGATTGACGCCGATCAAGATTGCGCCAATTGCGGCCGGACTTGAACTGCTGGAAACATGCCGTCCACAACTCCCACGAGATTGGCTGCTACTGTGGCGGCAGGATCGATAAGGAGATGAATTTCATGGTTATCAGCACTGCCACCCCCACTCTGGCGCGGACTCTGACGACGCCCTCGGCCTCCCCTCGCCCGGCGGCTGTCGAGCCCCAGGAGACTTTTGTTGCCACCGGAACCACCGGGGACAAGCTCAAGGGAGCCCTGGTCGTGCTGGGCCTGGGCGCCGTCGGGATGGGCCTGGGCATCTACGCCGGCCTGAGCACCGGCGCACTGGCCGGAGTCGCCGGCGCGGTCGCGGGTGCCTGCGGGGGAGCCTCGATCGCAGCCCACTCGCCCGGCCAGAACCTGAAGCTCGGAGCCCTGGCCGGGGCCCTGACGGGAGCGATCCTGGGGGCTTCCTACAGCTCGCCGATCCTGGCCAGCGTCATGGGCATGAGCGGCGCCACGCTCCCTTACGCCGGGATCCTGGCCGTGTTCTCCGGGGCCAGCTGACCACGCCGCTCAAAGGTTTCGCAAAGCCCGCTCGATTACCATGGTCTTATGAATATCGACGGCCACCTGGTCTCCCAACTGCGTCGAGCCGGGCTGAAGAACGCGCTGGTTTCTTTCGACTCGCCTCGTTTCAAGACTCTGCTCAAGCGCCCCGGCTCGCTCATGCGTGAGGGATGGCGCCTGGCCCCCGAGGGGGGCGCCAGTTACGTGATCGGGGACGGCCGCCTCTACGGCCAGCAACTGACCTTCGACTCGCGGCTGGGCACGCTCACAGTGCGCACCTTCTACCGCGAATCCTCACAGGAAGTCGTCTACGACGTCTTCAAGCAGCGCGTGCTGGCGACCCGGTAACCTGGCGGCAACTCCTTCCCCAGGAAAGGGCGCTAGGATACCGGGGGAGGCCTCCGACCATCCGACTCGACGCAACCGCCCAGAGGTTTTTCGACCCCAACCGCCCGGCCCAGCCTTACGAGGTGCGCTGGGAGGCAAAGCTCGCCCCGGTGACCGCTCCGGTGCGGATGGGCGATGCCGTGGTGCTGGGCACCTCCGATCATCTGCTGGTCTCTGTACAGGAAGGTCGCCAACTCTGGGCCGTGGACCATCCTGACCGCGCCCAGGCCCCACCCGAACTCGGACCCGCCGGCCAGTTGCTGGTGACCGGCAAGAGCGGCACCGTCTACAAGCTCGACGCCGATGGCCAGATTCTCTGGCAGGGGCTCGAGAAGGTGGACGCCCCCGCCCGCTGGGCCCCCGACGGGGGCTTGCTGGCCTCCCAGGGCAACACCCTGACTCGACTCGACTCCCGGGGAAACGCGCAGTTCACCTTCACCCCCCCGCCCCACCCCCTCAAAGAGCACGTGCTGGGGCCCTTTGCCGCCGACAAGGACGGCTCAACTTACGTGACGACAGGCCTGATGCTGTCCGAGCCCCGCTGGTCCCTGGTCAAACTCGACCCTCAGGGACAGCAGGTCTGGTCCAAACCCATCTCCGCCCCCAACGCCCTGCACGTGGACGAGCAGGGCAACGCCGTGGTGGGGGGCTCGCGGGGGGTGCAGGCCTTCCGCCCCGATGCCACGCTTTCGTGGAGCTCCACCACCCATTGCACTCAGCTTTTGCCGGCCCCCGATGGGGGCTACTTCGTGGCCTCCATCAACGAGGTGGAGCGGCTCGACCCGACCGGACACGAGCTGTGGAGCTTTCAGGCCGCCGGTGATCGTCGGCTGACCACCGGCATCAGCGGGTTCGACATGGCCTCCGCCCCGGACGGCACTCTGGCTCTGGTCGATCTGGCCTGGAACTGGAAGGAATTTGGCGGCGCTGCGACCTTAACCCCGGACGGGCAGTTGGTCGAGCTCGGCCGGGAGGGAAACGTGCTGGGAGTCTCCTTTGACGCCAACGGGAACCTCGTCGTGGCGGACGAAAGCGGACTTCGAGCCGTCAATCCCGGCACCCTGGCCAGGCAAAGTCCCCTGGTGCGCGAAGAAG
>CAZWUN010000303.1:3140-6756 GCA_964637145.1 uncultured Burkholderiales bacterium | reverse complement strand
GCACCTGATCCTGATCAGCGGCTTCGCCGACGAGGATGCCCCGGTTCAGGCCCTGCGCCTGGGCGTGGATGACTACCTCAAGAAGCCCTTCGACCTGGACGGCTTCCTGGCACGAATTCGCGAGTTGCGCAAACGACGCCGCCGCCCTCCCCTGCGGCCGGCCCTGCTGGCCTTCACGGAAGAGCTGCAGCAACAGCCCGCGTTTGCAAGGCACGTCCAGGCGGTCGAGCAGGTTGCGGTTGCTGCCGGCCAGCGCCTGGGTCTGACCGGCGACGAGCTGGAGGCCGTGCGCCTGGCCTGCAGGCTGCACGATCTGATGAGTGATGCTGCCTCTCGCGGGGATGAGGTCGAACCTCTCGAGCCGGTGGTTCGGCTGCTGCTGGCCCTGGGCTCACCCTCGCGGGGGCGGGCCGAGCAGGTGCTGAACGCAAGCGTGGCTCTGGCTCACGGACGCCCACTGGAAGGGCTGGCCATCGAGCCGACCGTGCTGGACGAGGTTCAGCGGGCGTCCGGCGCCGCTCCCGCCGAGGTCACCCCCGAGACGGAGTGCCTGCGTCTGGTCACGCTGGGACAGACGGTCCTCTCGGTGCGAGGTCGGGTGGTGCCCCCGTCCGCCTTCGAGTCCGCCCGGGCCCGCTGGCTGCTCGTCTACCTGGTCAGCCGGGGCGGCCAGAGCGTGTCCCAGGAGCGGCTGCGCGACCTGTTCTGGCCCGACAGTGACGCCGACCGGGCCCAACGAGCGCTGGTCTCCAGCGTGCACCGCCTGCGCAAAGCACTGGACCTGCCAGAGGTGGTGCTGCGCGATGAGAAGAGCTACCGCTTCAACACCGACCTCGGACTGTGGTGGGATGTGGACCAGATGCAGCGGACCTGGCGCGAGGGTCTGTCCGCCTCGAGCGAGCAGGATGCCGCCCACAGCTTTGCCAGCGCCGCCTCGCTCTATCGGGGCGAGTTCGCCCCCGACTGCCCCGACGAGTGGGTGGGCCCGGTGCGCTCCGAGGCCCTCAAGGTGGCGCTGGACTGCCTCGACCGGCTGGCCGCCATCTGCCTGCCAGGAGACGCCGAGGCGGCCGAGCGCGCCGCGAGCCGGGCGCTCGAGTTGGAGCCCACCAGCGAGTCCTCGGCCGCTCTGCGGCTCAAGGCGCTGGCCCGCCAGGGCAAGCGTGACGAGGCAGTGCGCTGCTACCACCAGTTCGCCGAGCGCCTCAAGCGCCAGCTGTCCCTGCCCCCGGGGCCCGAGCTGACCCGGGCCTACCTGGAGCTGACCTCTCCCTGAGGCGGGCAGGCCCGTCCCGGCCGCAGGCTGCTCCAGGTGCGGTCTCAGGACGTTGGTGCCCCGACAAACTTGCCTACGGTCCCGCGCGTTGACAACCATCGCGCGCTCGTTGCTGAGGCCGGACTCTAGCGGAACCAGCCCCCACCCTGATTCACAATCACCTGACCGCCCTGGTTGATGATCACGGTCTGGTTCTGCTGCTGCTGCGGATAGGGCATCGTGCGCGGGGGGTAGTGGCGATGGCCGGGCAGCGGCATCGTCTGAGGGCCGCCCCAGCCCGGAACCGACACGCCATAGTCCACTCCCACGCCGTTGGGGCCGATGCTCACTCCTCCACGCTGATAGACGCCGGTGCAGCGATCGTACCCCTCGCTGCCGATGTAGACCCCCACGTTGCCCCGGCCGTCGATGCCGATACCAAACTGGGTGCCGGTCTGGACCTGGCAGCTGACTGCAGGGGGCTGATGATGGTGGCGGTGGTGGCCTCCCCAGTCGTGAGCCATGGCCGGGGCGGTGAAGGCGCCCAGTGCGGCGGCGGTCAGCCCCACGGTGACGGCCATCTTGGCCAGCTTGCCGCCCAGCCAGCTCGAGCTCGAGCGGGGGGCGGGGGTCTCGGAGAGGCTCACGGCATCCTGGGCTACCGTGGGAACCTCGACTTCGGCCTGAGAGTTGTTGTGCAGGCGGGCGACGCGCGCTCCCGGAGGGGGGCTCATCTGGTTCAGCGACTGAATCATCTCGGGTGTCCTCCAGCAATCTTATCTGCTCTCAGCATACCCTCCAGACCACCACGACCCGGTCACGAACCAGTCACGGCCCCCCCGGAGCTGTGAACATTTGTCTCCGCCAGGTAAACGTCCAGGTGCCGTTGTCGTCGGGCGGTCACGGTTCTTGCCGGGATATGGACGCGCCTTGCCGACATGTGAACACAGAGTTTGCTCCCAGAGGATCCATCGCCATGGAACCTGGAAGACAGGTTTGTGACCCCTCGAAACGAACCCAACCTCGAGATGCAATCCCAGCCGCCCGAGCTTCCCGACAACACCGACTTCGGTCGCTTCTCGAGCTTCCTGATCTGGGCCGACATGGAGGCGGTGCTGCGCCAGATCATGCGCGAGACCGGGTGCGACCTGGTCGAGGCCGAGCAACGGCAAGACGAGATCCTCCAGAGCATGGACTCGGAGAAGACGGCCCGCTTCAACCGCTGGATCGTGACGCGCACCAAGGCCATCCGCGAGCTGTGGGAGATCTTCTTTTCCCAGACGCCCCCTCCCCCGCCCGGCGTGCATCGTCCCTTCAACTGAGCTGGGACGCGAAAACACAAAAGCCACCCTGTTACAGGTGGCTTTGCGGTCCGGCTCCTACCTCACCGGACTCTCCTGGTTCAACCTCAAGTCGGTGGCGAGCAAGCTCGCTCGTTCTCCTCACGGTCCCGACCCGGTTCCAGGCCCGCCTCGATGTTCAGGCAGTCGAGACACTGCCACGCAACTTTGGTCTGCGCGTTACCCCTGCCAGATTTCGGACTCTGGCAGCCCGCCGAGCTTCTCACGCTCGGTATGCCGGTTCTGTCGCTTCCCGGGGCGCTGACTTTTCGTCAGTAGACCGGCTCCATCCTCATCGGTCCCTCCTGGTTCCACTCGAGCGGGCGCGACTCGCATCGCTTCTTGATCCTCGCGGACCCACCTTTGCCCCAGGCCTCCCCCGGTCGTCACGCGTCCGAGGTTACGCGGCGTACTGTGGTCTGCACGCTACCCCTGCCAGGTCTCGGTCTCTGGCAGCCCGTCGGCCCTGTCGCCGGCCGATTCGGTCGACGTCGCCGTCGACCGTCGGACTATAGTCATCCGGCCAGGGGATGTCAAGGATCTCGGAAAAGAATCTTTTCTGAGCCCGGCTGCGTCTAACGGAGTGAAATGAGCATGCATACACTGTTGATCGTCTTGCTCGGTGCCCTGCTGGGCCTGGGCTTCAGTTATCTCAGCAAGGCCAGCGGCTTTGGCTGAGGGCTCACCTGCAACCCGTGGGTTGCTTCACTGATGGGAGCGGCGCTGGCCTGGTCGGCCGTTCAGGATAAGACCTAGCCTTCCGGGAGGGGAAAGCCGTCGCCCGCGCGGCCCCAGTTGCGAAAGACCAGGCGCAGGCTGTTGTCGGACTCCACCCCGTAGCAGGTGATGCACACCCGCTGCGGGGCTCCCAGGCAGTCCACCTGGCGCTCCAGCTCGAGCTCGCGGCCCAGATCCCAGAAAATAGGCTCGGGAACGTTGTGCAGGTGGACGATCAAGGCCCGGTAGCGAGCTCGCAATCCGATAGCGTCTGGCGTGAGCGAGACCTTCATGCTGACCCGAT
>CAZWUN010000303.1:0-3130 GCA_964637145.1 uncultured Burkholderiales bacterium | reverse complement strand
CTGGAGGCACATCGACGGCGAGGCATGGCAGAGCTGACCCGGTTGGGATAGCGGTCGATGGAGAAGCGCACGGGGTTTTGCATGCCGGCCGACTTGGAGGGAAGGGGCGCCGGTCCCTGCCTCAGGCGACCCGGGAGGGTCTGGTCCAGAGCGACACCAGCACCAACACGACAAAAGCCAGGGGGATGGTCACGATGGCTGGCTGGCTGAACGGCACCGGGGCCAGCGCGGCGCTCAGGCCATAGACTTTGGAGAAGGTGTCGCCGCTGAGCAGGATCCACCCCAGCGAGGAAAACAGACCCACCAGGATGGAGGCCACGATGCCCTGGCGAGTGGCCCCACGCCAGAACAGCGACAGCAGCAGCGCGGGCAGATTGGCCGAAGCGGCCACGTTGAAGGCCCAACCGACCAGGAAGCTGACGTTCAGGCTCTGAAACAAGATCCCCAGCACCATGGCCACGGCTCCCACCACCACCGCGGCCAGCTTGGCCAGGCGCACCTTCTCGATGTCGTTCATCTGCACGCCCAGGTAATTGGCCACCAGGTCGTGGGCCACCGCACCGCTGGCGGCCATGATAAGACCGCTCACCGTGCCCAACACGGTCGTGAACGCGATGGCCGAGATGAGGGCGAAGAGCACCTCCGAGAAGCTGCGCGCCAGCAACGGGGCGGCCATGTTGGAGTCGGAAGGATCGAGCATGCCGCTGGTCATGGCCCCCAACCCCAGGTAGAGCGAGAGCACGTAGAAGCTGCCGATGCTGGCGATGCCCACCACCGTGCTCTTGCGCACGGCCGCCTGGCTCTTCACGGTATAGTAGCGGATCAGAATGTGGGGCAACGAGGCGGTGCCGCAGAACAGGGCCAGCATGAGCGAGAGGAAGTCCACCTTGGCCCAGGTGAAGCCTTCCTGGCGCAGGCCCGCGAAGGTGGGGCTGTGGCCGGGCACCAGCACGAGTGCTCCTGGGGTGGGTTTGGGGTAGAAGACGGGTTGATCGCCAACCCTGTCCTTGACCCAGGAGATCACGGTGCTGTCCTCCAGCACCCGGAAGAATTCGAAAGGCCCCACCGGCCCGGTGGCCGGGCCGTAGCTCTGGGGCAGAGCGCTGAGGTGGCCGACCTGCTTGAGCTGGGCCGGAGTGAAACAGCGGTACAAGAACTCCCCGTCACGGCGCCAGATCTCCAGCTCGCCCCGGGCGTTCTCGAGGCGCAGATAGGGGCCTTCGTCCGGCAGCCTGCGCACCACATCGCCGCGCTGCTCGAGAGCACGCAGGGTGGTCTGGCCCAGCGCCCCCGGCTCGGCCCTCAAGCCGCGCAGCAAGATCAAGACCGTCAGCAAAGCGCAAAAGGCCACCAGCAAAGCGCCCTTGATGAACTGCACCCAGGTGGTGCTGACCATGCCCGCGGTCACCACGATCAACGTGACCACCACGCCCACCAGCAGCACTCCCACGTGGTGGGGAAAGCCGAGCAGCGGTTTGATCAGTGCTCCCGCTCCCACCATCTGGGGGATGAGATAGAAGATGGAGACCAGCAGCGTGCTGATGGCCCCTGCCAGCTTGATGCCGGGCGAGTTGAAGCGCCGGTCGAGGGCGTCGGCGAAGGTAAAGCGACCCATGCGCTTGAGGGGCTCGGCCACCACGAACAGAGCCACCACCCAGCCAGCCAGATAGCCGATCGAATAGAGAAAGCCGTCGTAACCGTAGAAGGCGATCATGCCACAGATGCCCAGGAAGGAGGCGGCCGACAGGTAGTCGCCGGCGAAGGCGAAGCCATTCACGAACCAGTGCACCTGACCGTGAGCGGCAAAATAGCCCTCGGCCGAGCGGGCCCGACGTCCCAAAAACCAGCTGAGCACAAGAGTGCTCAGGACGAAGACCAGGAAGATGCCGACCGTCAGGGGATTCACTCGCTCGCTCCCCAGCGGGCGTAAGCCAGGGCGAACACCACCGCCAGCACGATCAGTCCCAGGCCGCTCAGGATGGCCACGTTGGCCGGACCCAGCCGCTGGGCCATCAGGCTGGGAGCCAGCAGGTTGGTGCCCATGAAGACGGCGTAGAGCAGGCAGTAGAGCCCGAACAGCAGTCGGGCCAGTCCGCGCGGTGGTGTGGCGACGTCGGGGGGCAAAGCCAGAGGGGATACAATGCCAGTCGGGAAAATGCCTGCCATGAACATCCGGGTCGAGTTCGTAGACGTCTCCGGCAAGTATCAGCTGCCGATCGTGGACGTGGAGAGCGATCAGCTACCGGCCTCGTTTGAGTTGCACACGGTCATGCACCTGGGCGAGCTGGACTTTCAGGTGATGAAGGCCGAGCCGGCCGACTTTCGCAAAACAGGAAGCTTGCGGCTGGAGCTGATCCCCATCGAAAGCATCGATCCAGGCAGCATGCTGTTCTCGATACCCACCCTGAGCAACGAGCTACCGCCCGCCGAGGAGCCCTGGAAGCCTCAATGTCTGGGGCTGCACGAGGACGACTGGCGCCAGATCGAGCTACTCTCGCAGAAGCGGCGCCAGGAGGCCGAGCGCGAGCTGGCAGCGATCCGGCGGGTGAAAGACCTCTTCAACGGCAGCGGCTACCCCGAGCTGCACGTGCGCCAACTGGCCGCCCCGCTGGAGGGAGCCAGCCTGAGCCTCACCGAGCTGGCCGGCGCTCTACCGGCGGCGCGAGCCGGAGCGGGGATCTGCTTTCGAGAGATCGAGGCCAGCGTCTCGGACGGCTTCGCCTGGCGCACGCGGGGAGGCTTGCTCGTGTTCGGGACGGCTCCCGAGGGGAAAGTGCAGGCGCTGTGCGTCGAGCCGCCAGGGCGCGACGGTGCGGCTCTGGCCGAGCTGGCCCGGCGCCACGCACTGGTGCTGGCCGACTGGTGCGCCACCCGGCTGGTCGAGTCGGGTGAGCTGGCCGAATTCGTGTCGCAGCCGGGAGGCTACACGACCTGGGGCGGCCGTGACTTCTAAAGTGCAAGACCCATCAGCCGATGAAGAACGGCGGTAGCTGCGTGCGGCCCTGGAAGGCGGTCTGCAGCGCCAGCGGTAACCCGAGGCCAAGACTGGCGCCGGGAGGGGCGTTGAAGAATGGCTGCGGAATCTGCGGGCCGAGAGGCCCGAGGAAAGAGTTGCCCCCACCGCCCATGC
>CAZWUN010000302.1:0-6757 GCA_964637145.1 uncultured Burkholderiales bacterium | reverse complement strand
AATGAGTGTTCAGTCTGTTCTGGGAATTGGCGCGCCGATGCCTTTGAACCTGCCTCAAATGAGCCAGCTGACCCGACAGCTGGCCACCTTATTCAATGCCGGAGTTCCCCTCACCCGGAGCCTGGAAGTTTGTCGCACCGGGGAAAGAGTCGTCCAGACGGCGGTGGACCAGATGGTGGCCAGCCTGCAGCAGGGTCGCAGCCTGGCGGAGACCCTGCGCCGCCAGGATTTTCCCGAGCCCTATGTGCAGGCGATCGCGGTGGGCGAGCGCACCGGCGGTCTGGCCCTGGTGCTGGATCGCCTGGCCCTCGATCTGGAGCGCCAGCACAACGAGCGCCGCAAGCTCGTGGCCGCCCTGACCTACCCGGCCATGATGCTGGCCGTGGGGGGAGTGCTCTGCCTGCTGTTCACCTTTGTGCTCCTGCCGGTGATGGAGCAACTCTTCGTCTCGATGCACTTGCAGTTGCCCTTGCTGACCCGCATGGTGCTGGCCATGGGCGGAGTTGCGCGCCATCCGGCCATGCTGGTGCCGATCTTGCTCTTGCCCCTCAGCCTGTGGCTCAGCCGCGCCTCCATCCGAGCCTGGTTGGACGAGTCTCCGCTCGGCCTGCAGCTCGATAGCATCTGGCTACGCATCCCTGTGGTGGAGCGCCGGGTGGCCAGCCGACTGCTCTATCTGCTGGCTCTTTTGATCGACTCGGGCTGTCGCCTCTCCGAGGCCCTGGATATGCTCTCTCGCCTCAGCGGCAACCGAATGCTGGCCCGTCAGTTTCTGCAGATCCGCCAGCAGGTCTTTGAGGGCTCCAGCCTGACCGAAGCTCTGCGCTCGTGCCAGGTGTTGCGGGCCGATGCCCTGCAGCTGATCGGGGCCGGGGAAGAATCGGCTCGCCTGGGTCCCCTGGCCCGAATGGCAGCCCGCCTCAACGAGTTGGAGGCCGACCATCTGACCGAGGTGATGACCGCCATGCTCGAGCCGCTCTTGATGGTGGCCATGGGGGTGATCTCGGGGATCTTGTTCATCGCCGTGTTGTTGCCCACCAGCATGCTGATTTCCGGGCTCACGTAGGAGCCCGGCCGACAGATTGTCCTGGGAACGGGGGTTGCGGGCGTCGTTTCAGCAGGGAATCGTGCCGTTCGGACGAACCTCTTTCATGCAAGAACGCCTTTGACACCCGGGTTCGAGACGCGTTTCCCCTGCTGCTAGAGAGGAAAAAATGACGAGAAACGAACTTCGTGGTGGAAGCAAAGCTTTCCCGGTCCATGGTCGCGCATCAAGTCTGCCCTCAGGCGCGACTGGCTGCAAACCCAGTTGCACTTCGGAGCCAGCCACTGTTTTGACCTGAAGCAGAACTTCAAGCACACCCTGCGTCAGGCCCTGGGAAGCGCGCCCATCCCGGTGGGCCCCAACCTGCCAGCGCCCGAGATGCCCATCGCTTCGGGGTAGCCGCCCGCCATCACTACCACGACGTTTTTCCCGACTGGAGCCCCGAACTCGAGGAAGAGCTGCGCCGCGAGTGGGGCCAGGGCTTCGACGAGCACCAGGAAGCCATCATGCTCGCCTGGAAGTCGCAGATTCCGCAACGCCGTTCCCAACCCGACCAGGTCTCCTCGGGACGCAAGATCATCAACCACGGCGTTCGCTTCGACCCAGCGGACCCGAACGCATGATGGGCAGGAACCGGGGCAATGCCGATCTGGTCAGCATCCTGTTGGGCCTGGTGTTTCTGGTGGTCACCCTGGTCTGTGGCCTGATCCTGATGCGGTTTCTGCTGCTCATGGTGGGAGTCGATCGGAGCCCGGGTAGTTTCGGCCTGATGATCGTCAACCGCAGCGAGGCCTTCGTAAGCCCGTTCCTGCAACTGGTCGGGGCCACCACCCCCAGGTTCGGGGCCGTCTTCGAGTACGCTTCCCTGCTGGCCGTGACGGCTTACGGGGTGTGCGCCCTGGCCGGGGTCGCCCTGGCAAGAGCGCTGTTCGCCCCCCGCAAGTCGGTGGGCTACGTCTACAACGTGGGCAAGGAGCCCCGTCCGCGTCGCAACCCCTAAAGCGGGATGGTCTGCCACTCGCGAGGGGTGACGGTGTAGAGGAAGTTCGAGATGGCCCGGTGGACGTCCCACCGATCATAGGTCTCGAGCAGGTAGTCGAGGTAGAGGCAGCGCCGCGCCACCCCGTCCAGCTCGAACCCCCAGTACATCGACATCAGAGGGTTGATGAACTGGGGCGTGCCGTGAGTGCGAGCGGTGGCGTGGTGGTCGCCGAACTGACCCTCGCCGGCGGCCACGATGGAGGTGGTCACAATGCTTTCGTGGCCAGGCATGCGCTCGCACACGTAACGCACCGCCTCGGCGAAGGCCTGGAACTCGGGCATTCCGGGCAGGAGCGAAAAGGCCCCCAGGAAGTCTCCCGTGGGAGTGAGGTCAGCCACCGCTTCGAGCACGTGGGCGTGGCAGACGCCGTGGTGAGTGTCCACCCCGAAGCCCAGGTTGAGCAGCAAGCGCACCGGCAGGTCGAGCTTGTGCACGGCCGCGATGCTGGACATGTCCTCGGCCGGCGAGCCCAGCCCGGGCTCGTCGCCCCGCATCAGGCTATCGGTGCCTCCGTCCACGAGAACGACCGCGTCCAGGTTCAGCTCTTTGACCAGGTCCTGGTAGATCTGGAGCAAAATGGCCGCGCCGGCGGTGCGGAAGGAGTAGACAGCGACCTCCTCGCCCTGGCTCTGGAACCACTCGCACAGGTAGCGCTCGGGGAAGTAATGATCCTCCCCCCCGCAGCCCGGCCGCACCTCGAGAATGCGTTTGGCGCTGCCCGTCCACCGCCCGCTGGCCCGGGCCAGGTCAGAGAAAGACAAGCTGGCCAGGAATACCTCTTTGCCCTGGCTCTTGAGGTGGCGATAGAGCGGGACTCCGGTCAGGATGTCGAACCCGCCGCCCGCGCCGGCGAGCAGGATGCGCTTGCAGGGGGCGAGTTTCTCGAGGAAGGGCAGGCTGCCGAGAGTCATTGCGCGCAGGTCTCCTTCGCGTTTATGTGTAGACTATACACTAAGTTCACAAGGATGGCAAGACTGTCTGTCTGGACTTGTTGGCGCTCGCGCTGGATGCAACCTGCACGGTGCTCGGCCAGCATTCTCGTTGCATGGTCGCCGTTGCGTAGCTTCGCTCGCCCCCGTGATGGCTCATCCGGGTCGGGGGTCCGTCGGCCTACCGGGGAAATTTTGCGGTACGGGGCCGTCAGGTAGGTATACGCACTTGCCAGGGCCGTACCGAAGAATTCCTCGCGTAGCAGCGTAGCTGTTCCTCACTCGATCTTCATCAGATCCTCATCCAGAACGCTTACCGACCCGGCCCGGGGGTGGGATAATCACGATGGAGCACGAGCCCGAGCGGTGGGGGCTGGCCCGGCCTCACGACAAATTCGCGAGGAGAGCGCATGAGCGACCTGAACCTGGTCCGAGACGGTCTCGGGGCAGCCAATGCGGGAAAATACGCTTACCAGGCCAGCCGGGCGGCCCAGGGCCTGAGCACCACCACGCCCCTGACGGCCGGCCTGGACCTGGCGGCAGGCACCACGGGAGTGGGCGGAGCGACTATGGCCACCGAAGCAGCCGGCGGACTGTCTACCACCGCCAAAGGGGTCACCGGCGCCGCCCGATTGAGCAACGCCGCCCGCCTCGCCAGCTTTGCCTCCGCGGCCGCTCCAGTGGTAGCCAAGGCCTCGGCTGGAGTGGGCCTGGCTCTGGGCGGCATCGAGGTGGGTCGAGGCATCAACGACCTGACCGATGGAAAGGGCGCTGAAGGGCGCGACAAGATCATCTCCGGCGGCGCCGACATGGTCACCGCCGGAGCCCTGGGCGTGGCCGCCGTCTCGAGCGGCACCGTGGTCGGCCTGCCCGTGGCGGCGGTGGCACTGGGTGTGGCCGGCGTGGCCCAGGCCGGCAAGTATGCCTGGAAGTATCGCGAGAACATCGCCGACGGAGCGCGCTGGACGGCCGACAAGGTGGGAGACGCGGGAGGCTGGGTGGCCGACCGTGCCAGGGATCTGGGCGGGGCCATCTCGGGTGGCGCCAGCGCCCTGAAGAACGCAATCTTCTAGCCGATGTCCTGGACCTGCCCCCACTGCTCGGCGGTCAATTCCGAAAGCGACCGTCACTGCCTCGAATGCAACGCCCGCCTCCCCTTCGAGCTTCCTTCCGAGCTCGAGGAGCCCCAGGCCGAGGAGCCCTTCGCGGTGCCCCGCCGCGGCGAGCTTACCGCAGCCCTGCGCCAGGGGCTCGCCGAATTTCGCGCCGGCGAGCTGCCCGCTCCCGAGGTCATCGACCGTCTGCGCCGCGCCCTCATCAACGTTCCCGCGGTCTTTACCACCATGACCGGCAAGCTGGGTGAACTGGTGACCGCTGAATCTTACGCCCAGGAAGTGCTGATCTCGCTGGGAGATAGCCAGGCCCTGTTCGAAGCCGGCCTGGCCGAGATGCTGCAGGGCGTGGAGAGCAACGACGATGCCCCGCTTCGCTTTGGCTGGCTACTGGTGGAGAAAGGCGAGGAGGAGTACATCCGGATCCTCGAGACCCTGCGCCGGGACGCCAGAGGCGGGGCCTTCACCGGGCAACCGGATGCGCTGGCCCGCCTCTTCGATGCCCACGAGCGAGGTGAGCTCGACGCAGGCGGGCTCCGCCAGGCGCTGGATCAACTCGAGCAGCACCTTGCCCGAGTGGTCGAGGAGTCTCTGGGCGAGATCCGCCAGGGCCTGCAACAGGCTCGTTCGTTTGACGGCGCCGATCTCCGGCCCGTCGAGCAGGCGCGCCAGACCCTGCGCCAGGCAGCCCAGGGCCTGGCAGAGGCTTTGCTCAGCGTGGGCTGAAAACGCTCTTGCCAGGCTTGGCCCGGGGCTGACGAGGCACTTTAGGGCGAACACGCATTCGTCCCCGACCGGTACAAACACCCGGTTGGACATTGAGTGGAGAGCTTCTCCAGCGAGGAGCAGCAAACTCAGGCCTGCGAGAGGCTCAGCTCCTGGGCAGCCACGCTCCGGCGCGGCGCTCGGGCGAGGCGCCCCGGGCTTTGAACAGCTCGAGCTGGATACGCTCGATCTGCTGCAACAAGCGGTTCTGCTCGGCCTGGCGCAGGGCGTCGTGCTCGCAAGCGGCCTGCAGCGAGCGGCGCAACTCCTCCTCGCGGGCGGCCGAGGCCTGCAGGTCGCTGGTGGCCCGGGCCAGGCTCTGGCGCAGAGCGCAGTTGTCCTGCTCGGCCGACAGGCGCAGGAACTCGCTCTCGCGCAGGCGCTTCCCCAGGTCGTCGCACTCGGCCCGAGCCTTGAGATAGGCAGTCTTCAGGCGCGCAAAGCGACGGCGGATCTCCTCGCGAACAGACATGACGGCCCGAGAGGGCTCAGCTTTCACGCAGGATGAGCCGCACCATGCCCACCCCGGTACCCAGGATGGCGCCACCGATGCCGCCGTAGATACCGGCGGGCAAACTGGCCAGCAGGCCCGCACCCACCGCGCCGCCCAGCGAAAGGCCGGCCGCTCCGGCCACCAGGCCGGCGCCGATGCCGACGGCGGCGCCCAGGCCGATGCCGCCGATGGCGGCGCCACAGGCGGTGTGCTTGAAGATGAAGCGCAGGTCGTCCTGGCCGCTCTCAAAAGTATCGCCCGACTGCTGCGGGCGCGGGGCCGGCGACTGGGCCGAGCTCGGCCGGAATGCGGGCTGGTAAGACAGGCTCTGAATCTGCATGATGAACTCCTTATCCACTGCGCTGGGAAAGCGCGCTCTCTCTGGTCGGCAGTCTACGCGACCGGGCGCGGCGCTTTGTTTCCAACCGAGAACTGACTGTTTCCGACATGTTGCCAGAGCGATTGAACCATCCGAGCACCCGGGGCGTCCCAAAGGCATGGTGCTAACCTTGAGCCTGGCCCAAGCTGGAATCGGGAGCTGTGCACGGGCCACCGTGCAGGGTTGTCGATCGACATCAGCGCTCTCGCAGCCCACGCAACCGTCACCGGACCACAATCAGAGAGGCTCGACCTGCTTTTCGATGCGGATGAGATAGTCGCGCCAGAACGGAATGGAGTCTCGGAGTCGATGGTAGAGAACCGGCAACTCAACCGTTTCGTAACGATGCACCAGGACATTCCTCATGCTGGCACAGGGAGCCAGGGCACGGGCTAGATCTCCGTCAATCCAGCCCGCGCTCTGTAACGCGAAAAATGAGCTGTAGTAGTCTGACGCGGGCGCTCCCGCCACAGAGAGGGCAACCTCGGTGTTGATTGCCGCTGCGTCCTCGACAAGAAGCTCCAGCAGACGCTCGGCGGCGTGGTAGACTTGATGCCTGGCAACAAACTCTGACTCGGCGCCAGGCAGGGTCTCCTCCAACTCTCTCAAGTGCTGAGTCATCTGCGCGAGGCGGCGCAGGACAAGTTCACGGTTCAAAGCAGTCTCCCCATTGAGAAGTCTACGAGTGTAGGCCCGGTCCCGTTCGGACCACAGCTTCCTGGCTTCCATCCAGCGGCGGCAGGCGGCGTTGCGGAACTCCTCAAAGCTCCCGGGGATGCACTCGTAGAGAACGCGGGCCGCTCGAACAGCCTCCCAATTAAGCAGCCAGCCAGCCGTGGGCAACCAGGCCAGATCCAGGTCGCCTCGCTGCAAAGTGTGGCAGAATCTCTCGATCAGGTCGTCAGGTGGGTCACCCCGACCCTCCAGGGCGAGGTCCAGGTCGCCCGGACACTCCGAGCTCAGACTGGAACCATACTGGAGCACCAGATCCA
>CAZWUN010000301.1:6515-6776 GCA_964637145.1 uncultured Burkholderiales bacterium | reverse complement strand
TCAAACCACCGGCCGGCAAGTCGGTGGCTCCTCCTGCCAGGAGCGGCTCCGTCAAGCCACCTGCCGGCAATTCGGTGGCTCCTCCCAGGAGCGGCTCCTCCGTCAAGCCGCCTGCCGTCAAGTCGGTGGCGCCACCGTCCAGGTCCTCCGTTAAGCCACCTGCAGGCAAGACAGTCAGAGGCTCGTTCCCCTCGGATAGCGAGGTGGTAACCCAACCCTCGTCAGTGAGGCCCCCCAGCGGCAAGCTTGCCACGCCCCCCT
>CAZWUN010000301.1:0-6505 GCA_964637145.1 uncultured Burkholderiales bacterium | reverse complement strand
GCGTAGTTGTCGCCGATCCACCAGGCGAAGGTGGCGGAGGGCTCGGGGAAGCCGACCGTCAAGCCCCCCAGCTCCAAAACGACCGTCAAACCGCCCTCCGTGGCTCCGACCTCCAGCGTCAAGCCGCCGACAGTTTCGGCCGAGAGACCGGCGGTCAAGCCCCCTGGAGGGGCGATCCGCCTCCCTTCGAGCCAGGATGCAAGTCGGTTGAGGCCAGCGGCCAGACCCGCCCCGGTCGAGAAGGACGATTTGATGGAAGTGCGCCGGGTGATGCTGAAGGCTTTCCGTCTGATCAAGCCGCCTCTTCCGGAGGTTGTCCAGGAACTGCTCGAAGGCGTCACCTCGGTAACCCTTGAGCGGCGGCGCACCGAGGAGCATCGCAGGGCCCCGCGACTCAACTGCCGCTATGAAGTTCGCTGTCAGACCCGGGAGCGCGACTTTCCCGCCCTGGTGACCGAAGTTTCCCTCACGGGCGCTCGAATCGAACTGCCCGAGCGAGTCGCCAAGAACTCGCTGCTCGAGTTGCATCCGCAACTCTCGGGTAGCGATCTCGAGCCGGTCCGCTGCAGCGTACGCTGGTGCCGGCAGTCGGGTCAGGTCCTGGCGGCAGGGCTGGCTTTTCATGAGGCTCCCACCCGCCTGAGCCGCTCCTGGGTAGCCGTGCTGCTGCATTCGCTGGGTTTTGGCGAGGATCAGGCCTATCAGCGCCGCAAGAACGTTCGAGTTCCCGCCAACCAGCCTGTCCGCTTGCTGCAGGGCGATACCCCTTGCGAGGGGCGCGCTCTGGACGTGGGAGTGGGTGGGCTCTTGCTGGAGACCGAGGCGGGCCTGGCCCGGGGCGATCAGCTCCACCTGACGATGGGTGGCGACCTGGGGATGGCGGATTTTACCTTGCCAGGCCAGGTTGTCAGCGTTCGGGCGATCCGCTCGGCTCGACCCCGTTATGGCGTGCAGTTCCTGGAGGTGACTCCGGCCGTCATGACAGCCCTGGGCGACTACATCCTGCGCCTGCTGGACGCGGGTCGATCCGGTGGAGACAGTTGACGGGAATCAGGCCGATACGGGCACCTTCAGCCCGGCCTTGAGAATGTCGGAGGTTGCGGTCGTGATCCCCTGCTCGATGGCTTCCATGGGCAGGTCGTTGGCGTCGCGGCCGAAGGGGTCCTCGATCTCGACGCCGATCTCCTCGATGCCGAACAGCGCGTAAGCCACCGCGGCCGACCCTGCCACCGAGAACCAGCCCATGTGCTCCACGAGCACGAACGGGACGCTGAAGCAGAAGATGAACAGGAAACCCTTGATGTGCTGGGCGTAGGCGAAGGGAACCGGGGTCCTGACGATGCGCTCGGCCCCTCCAAGCGAGTCGATCAGCGAGGTGAGATTCTGGTCGATCTGGCGGAAGGCTTCCGGGTGCAAATTGCCACGGCGCGTGGCCTGGCAGAAGATCTGGCTCAGCCACACCAGGTACACCACGGGACGGCACCTGACCGGTTCCAGGGCCTTCATCTCCTCAGGGGTAATGGGAGCGCCCAGCACCGACAGGTCGGTCTCGAAGCGCAGATACTGACGGATCAGCGCGTAGGTCACGTGCAGGCGCCTCTGGGTTTCGGCCTGGGCTTGTTGGTCTGCATCGAGGTAGGCAGCCACCTGTCGCATCAGGTCGCGCAGGCGGTTGACCATCATCCCCAGCAGCTTGCGCCCCTCCCAGTAACGATCGTAGCTGGTGTTGGTGCGAAAGACCAGCAGCAGGCCCAGGGCAGCGCCCACCAGAGTGTGGGTGACCGAGGAAAGCTTGAAGCCCGTCTGCTCGTACAGGGCGTAGGCCAGCAGACTGACGAAGCATACTGCCCCGATGCGGGGAACCAGCCGGGGCATGACCGACCCGTGCATGTGAATGAGCACGGACGACCAGCGGCGTGGGTTGTACTCGACCATCGTCAGGCCAGACTAGCCGGTCTGGCGGGCCTGGTTGTGTCCAGATTGTGACGAGATGGTCAGCCTTTTTGGAAGATACCCATGACGCGCTTGAAGAGACCCTTGCGCGGGAAGACTTCCGACAGGGGCTGGAGAGCTCCGTCAGGATCGAGCTCCCAGTCCAGCTCCCAGAGGCGGAAGCTGCGATCGGCGCCGGCCGAGAGCACGAACCGGCCGTCAAAACTCATGTCGGCACAGAGCACAGGCACACCGTGGCCCTGGAACACGTTCAGGCAAGACCCGGCCAGCGCGTCCCAGAGCCGAACCGTACCATCGTTGGAGGCTGAAATGGCGAAGCGGCCGTCCTCGGTCATTACCAGGCTGTTGATGCGGCCGGTGTGTCCGGTGAGCTGTCGCAGCACGACGCCATCGGCCAGATCCCAGAGCCGAACGGTAAAGTCGGTCCCGGCCACCAGAGCAAAACGAGCGTCCGTGGTCATGTCCAGAGCGGTGCCAGTGGTGGAATCTTGCTTTGAGCCGGGCTTGAACCCGGCATGCTTTCCCGTGACAAGATTGGTCAGGCGCAGAGCCCCTCCGTCGGCATCTCCCACGCTCAGGAGCGTTTTGCCATCTTCGGTCAGAGCCAGGGCCCGGGTAGGGCCTGCAGGGAAGGTGAGAGTGCACTGGCTGGAGGTCAGATCCCAGACGTGAACCTGGCTCGACAGAGTCGCCGAGACGGCGGTTCGACCATCGAGCGTGACCGCCACCGCTGCGATGCCGTCGGAATGGTCGGTCAGGCAAGCGAGGCAATCGCCCGTCTGCACGTTCCAGAGGCGGAGACTCTTGTCCAGGCTGGCCGACAGCACCCGATGACCCTCTTCGCAGAGGGCCAGGGCAACGACCGTGTCTGAATGGCCGGCAAAGCCGCGCAAGCAGGAGCCGGTGGAGAGGTCCCACAGCCGCACCATCTTGCCGGCCGCCGAGACGGCCAGGCGCCCGTCCCCGGTCAGAGCGACCGCGCTGGTTTCGGTCTGAGAAGGCTCGGTGAAGGTTCGCACCTCCCACACGCCCCGCAGCGACTTGCGAGGCAACAGGCCCATCAGGCTCGCGTTCAGGGCCAGGGCTTCGGGATCTCGGTCGTAACCAGGGACCGAGCGCGCGTGGGTGAGCTGGCGGTAGGCCTGGCCGGGTTGAGTCGACTTGCGCGCCTGCTCCAGGAAGCCCAGGAACTTCTGGCGAGCGCTCTCGGCTTCGCCGTGGGAGTGGGTCCTGGTTACCACCAGCGAACGGTCATAGAAACGGCTGCTCTCTGCGATCTCCCAGACCTGCACCTGGCCATTTTCGCTGGCGGTGGCCGCCAGCTGGCCGTCAGGCGTGAAGCAGATGGCGCAGATGCCCGCCGAATGGCCCTCCAGAGTGCGCACCGAGCGCCCCGAGGGGATCTCCCACAGGTTGACCTTGGGAGGTCGGGTCGACCGGGTGCCGGCAAGCATGAAGTTGCCGTCGGGAGCCACCGCTACCACACCGTGACGCGTGAACAGCCGCGAGGCCTGCTGCAGGTCCCACACGCACAACTGGTTGTCGTCGGAGGTGGCACAGCTGATGACGGCATAGCGACCGTCGTGGGTCATTTTGATGGACTGCACGTCGCCGGCATGCTCTCCCAGGGTGCCGATCCAATCTCCCCCGGCCAGCAACCAGAGGCGCACCGCCCGATCGCGACCGCCTGATAGCCCAACCGTGCCGTCCGGACTGATGGCCACCGCGTCCACCATGTCCTTGTGGCCCTCCAGGCTGCGGATGAGCTCGCCGGTGTGGAGGTTCCAGAGCTTGGCACTGCGGTCGCAGCTGCCCGAGAGGGCCAACCTTCCATCAGGAGTGATGGCGACCGAAGTCACTTGCTTGGAATGAGCCTTGAGCGCCTTGGTCCTTTGGCAGCCTGGCAGGTTCACGATTTTGAGGTCGATCAGTCCGGCGATGGCTTGCTTGCCTCCCGGCAGCACCGCGTAGAATCGCTCACCGTCGTTCAGGGCGTGCAAGCACTCGCCGGTGGCGCGCGACCAGACCCTTCCATCGGGAGTATCCAGCGAAAGCACGAACTCGTCGGTCAAGGCCAGGCGATTGATCTCGCCCCGCTGGCCTTCGCCCTGCCACTGCCAGACCGTGTAGGAGGTCTCCAGGTCCATCTTCTCGAGCCGATTCTCGCCAGCGATTACCAGCGAGTCGTGATCGGCCGCCATGGCCGAGACTCGCCCCTCGCGACGCAGGATGCGCCGCGGCTGGGAGAGGGGGAACATGATCTTGTTGTTGCGTGTGCGCACCTTCTGTTGGGCCATCTCCAGGCGGGCCTGGGTCTCGCGGTCTTCGGGGATGCGCTGCAAGGCCTGGCGATAGGCCCGCTCGGCCGTGGGGTACTGCTCGAGGCACATGCGAGCATCCCCCATGGTGCGCCACACCGCTCCTTCGGCGGCCAGCTCGGGAAGAGCGATGCCATTTTGCATGATGGTCTCGGCCTCAGCCGGGTTATGGCGTTCGATGTGGTAGTAGCCCAAATAGGCTCCTGCACGTTTGTACTGAGTGCTGACCTGGGTGAGCCGGCGCAGCACCTCCTCATGGTCGATCTGGCCCAACCGCCACTGGAGGATGGAGCGGTTGTAGACCGACTCAGGGTGGAGAGCGTCAAGCTTGGCCGCCTCTCGCCAGGCATCGAAGGCTTCCTGAGTCTTGTTCAGGTTCCAGAGGGAGACAGCCTTGTTGTTCAGGGCCGCGGCCCGCTGCACGCCGGCACGAGGCACCGGGCGCGGGTGTGGTCGGCCTTCGACCTCCTGATAGATGTTGGCCAGCGTCTCGCGCAGCTCGCGCATGCTCTGGGGACGGTCGGCCGGGTCCTTGAGCAAGCAGTGAACGATGCAGTTGGCCAGCGACTCGGGAATCTGCGGGTTGATGCTGGCGGGGTCGGGGGGGGGCTGGTAGACGTGGCAGGTCACCAGGTGGGTGATCGACATGGTCGAGTCGGCCAGATCGAAGGGTCGGAACCCGCAGCACATCTCGAAGAGCAGGATGCCCATGGCGTACACGTCAGCCTGCACGCCGACGTTCTGGCCCAGCCACTGCTCGGGGGCGGCGTAATGGGGGGTGCCCATGACGGTGCCCGTGGCCGTGAGACTCAGGTCGCCCTCGCCCTGCATGCCCTGCAGTCGGGCCGCATCGAAGGCGATGTCGCCGGTTCCGGGCTCATCTTTCTTGACCTTGACCAGTCCGAAATCGGTGACGCAGAGCTGGCCGTCCTCACCGATGAGCATGTTGGCCGGCTTGACGTCGCGGTGGATCAGCCCGTGGTCGTGGGCGTGCGCCAGGCCGTCGCAAGCCTGGATGGCCAGGTCGAGAATCTTGTCCCATTGCCCGGGGCGCACTTTGCCGCTGACCATGACGTCGCGCAGGCTCCCACCCGGCAGGTAGTCGAGGAACAGTAGCGGTACACCGTCATACTCGCGCACGAACCAGCACTGGACGATGTTGGGGTGCACGCCCAGGTCAACCCAGGTGTGGGCCTCTAGGATCAGTCGCTCTTTGTCGGCCCAGTCGGCCACCAGATTGGGGAGGGGAGCTTTGACGGCCAGGTCCACGTTCCACTCCCAGTGACGCACGCGGAAGACCGTCCCCATTCCGCCGCCACCGACCAGCTCCTTGACTTCGAACTTGCCGTCGATGACATCGCCGACCTTCCAGTTGACGGCACTGGGGACAGGGGCTTCGTCCTCGGACAGAAATTCCGGCTCGGGCGGGGGAGGGGGAGGCGGTGGAGGGGGCGGTGGAGCCTTCCCCTTCAAAGATTTTGATTTCAAGCCCTGGGGCTTCACGCCTTCGGCCGAGCGCGACTTCGAGCGGCGCTCAGCCGAGGCCGACTTACTGGCCAACTGACCGGCCAGCTTGGACTCGTAGCGGCTGCCCTGTCGCTCGAGCGAACTGGAAGCGTCCGGATCGCCCGAGTCGGGGGCCTCGTCCAGCGACTCTTCCTGCGGGCTTTCTGCCTCCGCCAAGTCCTGCAGCGATTCCGGATGGGGGCCAACTGGCTCGGGTGGGGGAATGTTCTCAGGCACAGGAACGATGGCCTCGGGCCGGGGAGCTTCGGGCTCGGGTCCGGGCTTGGAGGCGACCGGCTCCAGGGGTAGCCTGACGGGCGGAGCCGGCGGCGCTGCGGCCGGCTCGCCCGAATCGGATGCTCGGGTTGGGAGCTTGGCAGGGCCCCCCAGCCAGGTCGGCGGTTTGGCGCTGGGTGGCTTGACCGAGGGAGGCTTGACGCTTGGCGGCTTGCTACCCTCGCCGCCGATCTCCAGGCGGGCCGGGGGCTGTCCGAGTTCGCGCCGCCCCTCCGCTCCCAGGCGGAACGGGTCGGGTCGCGGAATGGGCGGGCTCTTGGGAACCTCCTCGGCCTTGCGGGCTTCTTCCTCGGCCAGGCGCTCCTCCTCGGCCTTGCGGGCCTCCTCGGCCAGGCGCTCGTCCTCCTCCTTGCGCTCCTCCTCGGCCTTGCGGGCCTCCTCGGCCAGGCGCTCTTCCTCGGCCTTGCGGGCCTCCTCGGCCAGGCGCTCTT
>CAZWUN010000300.1:0-6827 GCA_964637145.1 uncultured Burkholderiales bacterium | reverse complement strand
CCTCGCGCTCGAGCAGCATGCTCAGGGTCTGGCGCACCAGGTCGTCGTCGTCCACCAGCAGGATGTCCAGCACGGTCGCGCAGTTCGACGAGGCGCCGGGGCCGGCCTGTAGAAGCACCCGGACATGGGACCCGATCCGGCCAGGAGCTGGCGCTTTTCCATCGCGGTGCTGGCCCTGGGGCTGGGGCTCTGGCTGGCCAGCGGTCCGCTGGTGGCGCCGCCGGTCTGGACTCTGCTGGCTCTGGCCCTGGTCGCCATCTACGGCGAGCTACGCTCGCTCTACGTGCCTGGCTACGGCGCCCTGAACCTGGGCGAGTGCCTCTACTTCGGAGCCACCCTGTGCTGGGGCCCGGCCACGGGCGCCCTGCTCACCGCCCTGCTGGGCCTGGCCTCCGATCGGCTCAATCACAAGCGTCCTGTGGTGCTGACGTTCAATCTCGGCTGGTCGCTCGTCACTTTCACCCTGGTGGGGATGGTGGCCCGAGGGGCCGATCTATCCGCGCCGACCCGTCTGCTGGCCGCCACGCTCACCTACGCGGTGACCGCTGGCGCGCTACAGGCGGCCGCTCAGAGCTACTTCGAAGGCCTCTCTTTCCGGCACACCGCCCGGATGCAGTTTCAGGGCCTCAAGCTGCAGGTCCCCGCCGTGCTCACCCTGGGCACCCTGTGTGCCCACCTGCTGCTGCTGGCCCCCTGGCCGGTGCTGTTGATGGTCTTCCCGGTCGAGATCACCTCGGCCTATGTGCGCATTCGCGAGCTGCATTCGAGCCTGCAAGCGGCCCACCGGCAGTTGCAGGAGGCCCAGGCTCGCATGCTGGCGGGCGAGCGCCAGGCCTCGCTGGGCGTGATGGCGGCCGGAGTGGCCCACGAGATCAACAATCCCCTGGCTGCCATGGCGACCACCCTGCACATGCTCCGCCGCCACCCGGGCGATGCGGCCTGCCTGGAGCTGCTGGAGAAAGGCATCGCCCGCTGCCAGGGGATCACCACCCGCATGCTGGCCTACTCGCGCGGGCCGGGCACGGGACAGGACCGGTCCGATCTGGCCGCGGTGCTCCATGACGCTCTCTTGTTCACCGAGGTGCAACTCAAGAAGATTCCTGACCTGTCGGGCCTTCCCCCGGTGGCCTGCGAGCCGGGCGAGCTGGTTCAGGTGCTCACCAACCTGCTCTCCAATGCCCATCAAGCTAGCCCCGAGGTGGAGGTGAGCGCCCGTTTTAGCGGGGCCCTGGTCGAGCTGGAGGTGCGCGACTTCGGTCCCGGCATCCCTGAGGAGATTCGGTCCAGGCTGTTCGAACCGTTCTTCACCACCCGGCCGGTGGGCCAGGGCACCGGGCTGGGGCTGTTTCTCGCGCGTGGCATCGCCGAGCGAGCCGGCGGAAAGCTGGAGCTGGCCACCACCGGCCCGGGGGGGAGTGCTTTCCGGCTGCAGCTGCCGACCTTTCAGGATTCTTTCTCGACGGAAAGGTAAGCTGAGCCCATGATGCAGATTCGTCCAGAGTTCAAAGAGTTCATCGGCTCCAGCTCCTGGGGCCAGCAGAAGGGTTTCTACGAGCCCACCACCGAGGAGCTGGAGCAGCAGGCCTTTCAGCTGCCCGTTGACGAGTCCCTTTACGGGCCCATCTCGCGCAGTCATCTGGACTTTCTGAACATCGGCCACAACGCCGCGGACTTCAACAAGCTGTCTCCCGAGATGAAGACCAGGGCCCAGGAGGTCGCCGATCGAGGCGGGACCTGGGCAGAGATTCAGGAGGCCCATCCCACGGAAGGCAAGCTGGCCTGCATCCACATGAGCAACGTTGCGACCGCCCACAAGTCGCTGATCGGCACGATGCTCGGCCCGCACGGACCGGCTCTGGCCCACTTCATGGAGGCTCTGGCCGAGAAGACCGGAGTGGACGGTCTGGCCAGCCTGCGGATCGGGGTGGGCGGGGTGGACATGGTGGCCGGTGACGTGTATCGGGTCACCCCGCAAGAGTACATGGGCTCCAAGCTCAATGGCGTCACCGGCGAGCCGGTGGCTCGCGTCTACATCGACATGACCAACGGCACCTCGTTCTTGTTGCCCGACGACAAGTTCCGCGGAGCCTGACGAGCAGGAGCCAGGCCCTGGATGGCACACCCATCCTGATGGCCAGCGTGCAAGACTACTTTCTCGGCTTTCTGCTCGATGCCACCCTCGACCGCCCCAGAGGGCGCCGATGCCCCAGGGTGGACGCCCTGCGCCAGGGTGAACCTCAACCCTGGGTGGCCGACCTGCGCCAGCGAGCCCTGAAGCGTTTCTCCCAGGCTGACTGGCTGGTGTTCGACTGGCTGCGCCAGCCCGAGCAGCTCTACCGACTCACCACCAGGCCCGAGCCCCCCTTCCAGGCCGCCCGCCTGAGCCAGCACTCGTTCTGGGTCTTCTGCGCCTGGGCGGGGCGCTATCCGCCCCGACCCGCGGTGTTCGAGATGGGCCAGGTGCTGGGGGCTTTCCTGGCCGGCAACCACGAGAAGGCCTACACCCAGGACCTGTTGGCGCTGGTGGATCGGCTTCAAGAGCAGAGCTCACCCGAGGACCGGGCCAAACTGCTGGCCGGGATGGGTCGCCTGCTCGAAGGGCACTCTCCTCGCAGCCTGAAGGGTCAGGTGGCGCGACGGCTGCGCAGCGCGCTGACTCCTCAAGACGGACCCTTGCTCGACGATCTGATCGCTCAGCTTTCCAGTTTTTTTTGAGCCAGTCCGGTTAGGCTGGCGTCATGAACGTCAACGCATATCCGCTTCCAAACCGCAGCGAGCTTCTTGCCTCCTTGCGCTCTCATCAGACCAATGGTACCCGCTCTCCTCTCGTCGAGGCGGCGGCCGGCTGCCTGGAGGAGTTCAAGTCCGAGAGCGGGGACCAGCTGGTGCAAGATCTCCAGCAGGCCCGCGCGACGACCAGCCTGCGAACCGGTCTGGGCATCGTGGCAGGAGGCCTGCTGGCAGCGGTCGGTCTGGGCACCGGGCTGGGCCTCGCCGGTATCGCCCTGGGCGCCGGAGTGGCCGGTCTGTCTCTCTGGCTGGGAGCCCGCCGTCAGGAGAAGCTGGACAATTTCGGGAGCTTCATCGGGGCCGTCAACCTGCAGCAGGTGATCGAGGGCAAGTTCGACGCCCAGCCTCAAGCCACCCGGGCCAGGACCGAGGCATCCTTCGCGCAGGCCGAGCCCATGCCCGATGGGTGGAAGCGCGAGAAGAAGCCCCAGAGCGACGTCGTCATCGACATGGCCTATGACCCGAGCAGCGGCTCTCACGTGGCCCACACCATCTACGAGTTTCCTCAGCCTCCCCGGCCCGAGGCGCCCGAGACCCGGACCGTTATCGACATGAAGCCCGACGCTCGGGGAGTCTTCGTGATGGATCGGGTGTACGAGTCCCGCGTTTAAAGAGCCTTGTTATGGAGGCCCCCGAAGGCAAACTCTTCGGCACATTAGTTTCGGATCAGGGCCGAGCTGCGAATCTGAAGGACCTCCTCGTCGGTGCGCCCGTAGCGCTTTTGACGCCCTTCGAACTCGCCGATGACCAGGGGCCGAGTAAGGGGGGCGGCCGTATCCACCCCGAAACGGGCGCTGAAGACGTGTTGGGCGATGACTCGCCCTCCCGCCAGATAGGTCGACAGGGGTTGAGAGGGACCATAGCTTTCGATGGGTTCGGGAGCGGTCTGCTCGGGAGAGCCAGCGGCCAGCGGAACTTCCAGGCGGCGCAGCTCTGAGGCCGGGGCGGCAGCGTGATAATAGATCACGTATCGCTGCCAGAGGGGGGCTCCCAGTCCATCTACCTGGAAGTCTCCATTGTCATCGATTGCGGATAGGAAGCTGATGGCGCCCCCTCCGGGTGTCAGGCTCAGGCTCCCGTAGACACTTTGCTCCACGTCCCGGGCCAGCAATGTGGAGGCCGTTTGGAGACCCTGCAGCAACTCGTTGCGCGCGCTTACCTTCATCATGGCGCTGGCGCCCATCCGGAAGACGAAGAAGACGGCCGTTAACAAGACCAGGGTGATGGAGGCCCCCACCATGGTCTCGAGCAGGGTGAGGCCTCTGTGTCTCATGGGTGAAGGTAGGTTTCGAGCGCGGTCTGGTGGTCGGGCTCCCAGTGGACCTCGACCTGCATGGAAACGAGATTGAGCTGCTTGAGGTTGGTGCGCACCACCAGGGTGTAGGCTCGACCGTTGCGGGTGGTCTGCGGGTAGGGGGCGGGGGGAAATCCGGCCACGGGCGCGGTGGGGATTCGCCCGTCGAAGGTGGCCCCCTGGGGAACCAGGTTGTAGCCGATGGCTTTGGTCCGCTCGATGAACTCGCGGGCTACTTCGGCCGACTCGGCCAGCTCTTGGGAGCGGGCCATCAGCTTGAGCGTCCCGGTGAAGGCTCCGATCACGGCCAGCAGGCCGAGGACCAGCAGGCCCGCCGCCAGGACGACCTCGGTCAGGGCGAAGGCCCTTAGCGGCCGATCCAGGTGATCACTCCCACCGGGCCGGCGGTCGAGGTCGAGCCGTCGAAGAAACCCTTGTTGAAGGTGAGGCGGCTTCGGTTGGCCAGCATGATGTCGCCGGGCTCGAGGGCCACGCCGTCCACCGTCGCTCCGGTCTGGCTGCCGTCGTCTCGGGCCAGCACTGCCCCCACCACGTTCACCTCATTGCTGGCGTAGACGTAGCCGTTGGTGTAGAGGACCCCCTGAAAGTAGCTCTGTCCGAGGTGATCGTAGTCCACGCTCATGGTGATCGACATCACGCCCTTCATGGCGTCGACGTCTTCCAGGTCGCCGGCCCCGTCCATCAGGCCCCTGACCGCTCCGTTGGCCTTGAAAGCGGCCACTACGGCGGCGTCTCCGCCGCCCTCGGCCCCCAGTTTATAGGTATCCGCCAGGTTGTTCAGCTTCTGGGCCAGGAAGCGCCCGGTCGGACCCGGATCGGGCTGAGCCAGGATGCGAGTGGCCATCTTGCCCAGAACGTTCTTATCCCCACCCCCGCGGGGGGCGGCGGCGGTGACGTCGCTGCCCAGCTTGGCCTGGAAGCCTTCCCGGATCGCTCCCGCGGGAGTCCATTCGTTGATGGCCAGATAGCCGGGGCCGTTGACCCGAAAGATATCCTGCAGCTCCTGCAGAGCGGTCCTGGCCTCGCTGTGCCAGATTGCGAACTGGGGATCGCTGGTGGCCATGGCGTCCAGGTAGGCATCTCCGTCGAAGCCTGTCAGCTCGATGCTGCCCCTGGAATAGACCGTGACCTTCCTGTCATCGTTGGGGACCAGTCGCGCATCTCCCCTCAGGGAGGTGCGGCCATTGACATAGAGATTGCCGTCACCGGAGATGGACCCATTGACGGTCAGATCTCCCTCGACGTAGAGCGTGGCCCCGTTCAAGACCAGGTCTCCGTTCACGGTCAGGGGCCCCCCGGAATAGAAATCCTCGAGAGCGCCGGTCCCCAGGGTCGAGGTGCCAACGGCAGCGATGCTCGGCGGCGGAGAGCTCGACTTGCCGGCCACCGAGGCCGGGATGTCCAGGTTGGGCAGAGGACGGTGCGCCTCGTTGAACTTGGTGGGCGGCGCACCGAGCAGGGTGGCGCCGGGCATGTTGATGCCGGATGAGGCCCCCACGCTCACCGTCCCGGCCACCTCGGCGGCGTCCCCGGCATCGCGGGGCTCCCAGGTGACGAGGTCGCTGCCAACGGTGGCGTTGGAGTGCAAGCCGGCGGCAAATGGCTGGGGATCTGCCAGCGAAGTGATCCCATCCACCTTCATGTCACCGCGCAGTGCGATCTTGCGCGAGGCGACCAGTGGAGCGTCCAGAGGCCCGCTTGTGCCCCGCGCCAGCAACACCTCGATCCGTCGCGTGACCAGCCCCACCCGGGCCACGACCACCAGGTCTGCGGTGCCGGGGGGCACCGTGGCTGCACCGCGGGGGCCGTTCAGGACCGCGCCACCCGAGATGTTGTTGACCGATTCGTCGGGGCCCACCGTGCCGACTCCCGTGGGATGAAACTGGATGGTGTAGCTTCCCTTCCCCCCGTCCATGGGCACATTCGCGAAGCCGGTTTTCCAGTCGGGGTTCAGGTCGAGCTGGGCCAGCGCGTGAGCCACGGCGGCTTCGGCCACGTAGAGCGCAGCCACGCGGGCCTGGTGGCCCTGGCTGCCCAGCAACCCGCCCCGAGAGGCGCCCATGGCCGCCGTGAGCATGATGAGCAAGATGGCACAAAACAAGAGCGCGATCACCAGGATGATACCGCGACTTCGGTTCCTCATAGCATCAGCATAGCAGAGCTTCAGGGATCTTTCAGGGTCCCGCTATAGTCTCGAGCCATGCTCTACTCGATGAGACCCCAGACCGCCGTCACTCAGAACGACATTCGCCAGCTCTTCGGTGGGCGAGCCCCGGTTGTGGAGGGCCCCGAAGTGGAGATCCAACACGGCCGCCACGCTCTGGACCTGCCAGCCAACTCGGATACCCGCCTGTTAGGAGGGGATCCCCTGCTGGTCACCAGGACCCAGGACGGGCTGGTAGCCCGCGACCCTGACTCGGGGGAGGAGCGCTGGCATTACAGGCCGCCCGAGGCGGGTCGTTTCAGCTGGGCCGCCTCCCAGGACGGCCAGTTCCTGGCCGTGCGCCAGCGGAACCAGATCGAGGTGGTTCGGGCCGACGAAGGGAAAGGAGTGCAGACTCTGGCCCTGCCCCCCGAGGCCGAGTACAGCACCGATCCCGTGGCCAACACCTCAACCGTCAAGTTCGGCCCCGAGCACACCCTCATCGCCGATTACAAGACTGTCGGTCGCGATGGTGGACGAAGCTGGGCTGAGTACAACCTGGCATTCTACGACCTGGAC
>CAZWUN010000299.1:0-6832 GCA_964637145.1 uncultured Burkholderiales bacterium | reverse complement strand
GGACACGGCCAACTCGGTGGCGGCCGAGTACGGCTTCTGGCTTGGGGACGCCTTTGCCTCGGGTGGATCCTACGGCTATGACCACAAGAAAGAAGGCATCACCGCCCGGGGAGCCTGGGAGTGCGTCAAACGGCACTTCCGCGAGATCGGGATCAACCTCGACGCGCCCTTCACGGTGGCCGGCATCGGCGATCTGTCCGGGGACGTGTTCGGCAACGGCCTGATCTACTCGGATAAGATCAAGCTGCTGGCGGCCTTCAATCACCTGCACATCTTCCTCGACCCCGAGCCCGACCCCGACAAGAGCTATGCCGAGCGGGTGCGCATGTTCAACCTGCCCCGTTCGACCTGGGATGACTACGATAAGAGCCTGATCAGCGCCGGGGGAGGCGTGCACCCGCGCCATGCCAAGTCCATCACCCTCACCCCCGAGGTGCGCAAAGCCCTGGGCATCGAGGCCGAGAAGCTGAGCGGAGATGACCTGGTCAAAGCCATCCTGCGGTCCCCGGTCGACCTGCTCTGGAACGGCGGCATCGGTACCTACGTCAAAGCCACCAACGAGCGCAACGCCGAGGTGGGCGACTCCAACAACGACCAGGTGCGCATCAACGCCCACGAGCTGAACTGCAAGGTGCTCGGCGAGGGCGGCAACAACGGCATGACCCAGTTGGCCCGCATCGAGTACGCTCGCCTGGGTGGCCGGGTCAACACCGATGCCATCGACAACTCGGCCGGCGTGGACATGTCCGACCACGAGGTCAATATCAAGATCCTGTTCCAGCCCTTGTTGTCCTCGGGCAAGCTGACCCTGGAGGATCGCAACAAGATTCTCGAGGAGATGACCCAGGAGGTCAACGCGCTGGTCCTGCTCGACAATTACTGCCAGTCGATGGCTCTGAGCCTGGCCGAGCGACGCTCCAGGCAGGACATGGCGCTCTTTTCGACCCTCATCGACTACCTCGAGGAGCGGGGCGGGCTCAAGCGCGAGGTGGAGTTCCTGCCCGACCTCAAGGCCATCGCTGAGCGCGAGCGCAACGGCGAGGGCCTGACTCGCCCCGAGCTGGCCATCGTGCTGGCCTATACCAAGATGGGGCTGTTCCGGCGCCTCCTGGAGACCGACTTCCCCGAGGAGCCGCACTTCCAGCACTACCTGACCCACTACTTCCCCACTCTCTTGCGCGAGCGCTTCCCGGAGGAGATCAAGAATCACCAGCTGCGGCGGGAGATCATCGCCACCCAGTTCACCAACCGGGTGGTGGACATTCTGGGTATCACCTTCGTGCATCGCACCATTCGTAACACCGGCGCCACTCCCGTGGCGGTGGTTCGAGCGGCCTTGATGGCCCTGGAGATTCTCAACCTCGAGCCGCTGATCACCGAGATCTTCGGGTTGGACAACCAGGTGCCGGCGGCAGCCCAGTACGACGCGCTCTGGAGCGTGCTCGAAACGGTCGAGAGCGTGGTCAACCAGATGCTGCTCATCCACGGGATGCGGGGAACCGTGAGCGAGTTCGTGCGCGATTACCGCGAGCCGCTGCTGGACATCCGCCAGCGCTTTCCGGATCTCTTGCCGGCCAAGGAGCAAGAGCTGTTCACGGCGCGACAGAAGGAGTTCGAGGCCCACGGTTTCCCGAGCGAGCTGGCCCGCCACATCGCCACCCTGGCCTACCTGCCCAGCGGATTGGGGGTGGTGGATGCGGGCCGGATCGCCCAGGTGGACATCCCGCGCGCGGCGCAACACTACTACGCTCTGGGTGATCGCCTGGCGCTGGGCTGGCTGCGCATCCGCCTGGCTCGCCTGACGGGCCACACCAAGTGGGAGACCATCGCCCTGGAGGGTCTCATCATGGACCTTCGCCAACTGCAGCTGAAGCTGGCCCTGGGCAGCCTCAAGCATGGCGGCCCGGACGAGTTCCTGGCCAGCCTGGGCGACCGGGTGCGGCGCTACGAGATGGCCCTGACCGAGATCCGCGAATCCAATGCGCTGTCGCTGGCTTCCTGCGGGGTGCTGGCCCGGCAGCTGAGCCAGATGGCCCAGGCACTGGCATGAAGAAGCCCAGCCTGCAGTACTCGCTGACCTGCCTGGGGGTGGACGAGCGCCACGGCCCCCCCAGTTTCAACTATGTCTTCTATCGCCTGCCGCTGGCCTCGTTCCCCTACCGCTTCCCGGCCGACGCGGGATTCTTCCTGGTCAACGCCTGGTGCGATGGCGAGGGCGAGTTCAAGCAGCGAGTCGTGATCACGTCTCCTGACGGCCAGACGTCGTTGCTCGACACCGGCCCGCGGCCCTTCAAGCTGGAGAGCCCGCGGGCCCTGGACCAGTCCATCTGGTTCTTGCAGGGCTTCAGCTTCCCCAGCGCCGGGTTCTACCCGGTCAAAGTCTATCTGGAGGACCAGGTGGTGCTGGAATATGCCATCGAAGCCTACGAGGCCCCCTCATGAACCTCACCGACTACCTTGGCGATGTGGCCCGGGGTTTGCGCGACGGCCAGGAGTTCGACCCCCACGACCTGGCCCTGGTGGGCTTGAGGGTGGCCGAGAAGCTCGAGAAGGTCTATCAACAACTGGAGGACAATCCCGCCCCTGAGGGCCTGGAGAGCCTGGACGAAGCCACCCGCGAGGCGGCCAATCTCTACGGCGAGGCAGCCGAGCTGATCATGCGCAGCAACCAGGAAGGCGACCCCGGTCTGGCCGAAAAAGCACTCGAGTGCATCCAGGAGGCCTGCGACACGCTCCGGTTGGTGCGCCAGCGGGCCAGCGAAACACGCCAGATTCTGGATGAGGAAGTGGGGGCGAGCTACTGATGGACGCCATTCCCGAGCTGAACGTCCGGGTTTCCCTGAACCTGTGGGGAGGCTCGTCTTCCTCCCCGATGGCCTTCCGGCGGATGTCGCCGCTGGCCGGCATCCAGTCGGTCGAGCGGGCCAGGGTGGCCCAGGAGAATCTGTCCAAGCTGCTGTTCGGGGCCGACCTCTCGCCGGACGAGCTGCAGGCCTATCGCCAGCGTCTCATGCGGGCGCTGGATATGTCCGACAACCTGGAGGACCTCGAGGAAGAGATGCCCGAGGTCAAGGAGAAGCGCGTCAGCGGCCCGAGCGGCTCCTACCACGTCGGCAACGTGCTCTGGACCCCGCCGCCCGAATTCCAGCTCAAGCCTCCCGCCGACGCGATCCAGGTCTCCCCCGTGCACCAGGTGCACAACGTCAGCCTGCTCGAGCGCATCAACATGTGCGCCGACTGCGGTCTGTCCAAGGGCCCCGACAAGCCGGAGTGCGGCCAGTGCGGTGCGGTGGAGCGCCAGCGCGTCAGCCGGGTGGGCGTCTTCCTGGCCGCGGCCGGGGAGATGGGGGAGATCGGTCAGGATGCCGTCGACATGAGCTCGAAGGGCCTGCAGCAGCTGACCGAGCCGCGCCGCGGGGCCGACCTGGTCACCACCCGCATGCCGCCGAAGTTCGTGCGCCGCTACGAGATGTTGCAACTCGGACAGCAGCCGGCGGAAGCTGCCTGACCCGTCGCTGAAAATATTGAAGCCCGACGGTCGGGGGGGGGTCACCCGTCGGGCCTCAAACTGAAACTTTCTGAACTCAGAATACCTCGCCCTGGCCCCGGGCAACAGGCACAAGTCTACCATCGGGCTACCGGTAGAATGCTGCCACCGGCAAGCCCCGGACGGAGGGAATGCCTGCACGGGCGTGCAAATTCTCCCCGATGCCCCTGATCAACAGAGAACCTCGCAGCTTTACGGTGGAAGAGTATGCCCTGATGGGCGAGGCGGGGGTCTTTCGGCCCGGGGAACGGGTTGAGCTGATCGAGGGGGTGATCGTCCCCATGTCGCCTCAGAATGTGCCTCACGCCTCCCGCATCGCCCGCCTCACCACCCTGCTCGTGATGGCCTTCGGGCAAACCCACGAGGTGCGGGTTCAGCTTCCCCTGACCCGCTTTGCCGTGGGCCGCTTGCTCGGTCTGGAATAGCCGGAAGGCCCCGCCACCCGGCCGTCGAATTTTCCCGCACAGACAGCCGAGGAGGATGCGCATGACTCATCCGGCGTGCCCGGCCGAAGAACTGACGATCTCTCCCTACGAGGCCCCGCCTCTGGCCTTGATGTTATCCAGCCCAGCGCGGCGCCGGTATCGCAAGTGGGCCCTGCTCTGCACGCTGGTGGCCAGCGCGGCGGTCGGGTCGGTGTCCCGGCTCTACCCCGACAGCGCTGGCATCTGGCTCACGCTGGGGGCGCTGGTCACCCTGGTCTACCCCTTCCTGACGGCCTACCAGGATGCGTCCATCATCGGCATGCTCCGTTACGGGCGCAGCCTGGACGAGATCCTGACCACCCGGATGTCCTCCTCGGCCTGGATCGATTCGGTGGTCCACTTCTCCTTCGTCAGCACGCTCAAGAGCACGCCCTGGCTGTGCCTGGCCATGTTCGGCCAGATATTGGCCTACGTCAAGCTCGAGGGTGCCTTCCCGGAGAACTGGATTCTGGCTCCCGTGCTGTGGTGCGGGCTCTGCCTGACGGTGAACCTGGTGTCCTGCAACATCTTCCTGGTCTGCGCGGTGTGCGACCGCATCGACATGGATTCTCCGATCGGGGTGGGTTGGGGAGCCACCGCCATCTTGATGGGCATGTACGGCCTGGCCAACGGGGGGAGCTTCGGGCTGGCGCTCATGGCTATCGGAGTTCTCTGCTTCGTGATGGCCTGTCGTCAACTGGCCCTCGAATGGCTCCAGCGGGGCGACTCGA
Source organism: uncultured Burkholderiales bacterium (assembly GCA_964637145.1). Classification (GTDB taxonomy): domain Bacteria; phylum Vulcanimicrobiota; class Xenobia; order Xenobiales; family QWHO01; genus QWHO01. The sequence goes on along the minus strand of CAZWUN010000299.1, from coordinate 2,090 downwards.
CCCCGGTCATGACCGAGGGCCAGAAGCGCCCCTCCACCAACCGCTTCCAGAGGCCCTACAACGAGAACCCCATCGTGATCCGCGAGAGCGCGCGACTGGCCCGCAAGCTGTCGGGCGGGGGCGTGCCGGCGGTGCTGTTCTACCACCACGGCCTCTTCTTTCTGGTGCTGGCGCTGGCTGCGCTCTTCCTGCCCCAGCGGGGGCTCGAGATCGCCTGGTATGTCTTCCCAGCGCTCTTTATCCTGCAGCCCCTGATGGCCTCCATGAACGTGTCCACTTCGCTGGTGGAGGAGCGCGAGCGGCGCACGCTGGAGTCGCTGGCGCTGACCCAGATCAAGGCCGAGGAGTTCCTGGATGGCTGGGCCTCGTTCGGCTGGCGCTATCGGGTGAGCGAGTCGCTCTTTATGGTGCTCTACTGCCTGGTGGTCGCCTTCCAGACGCAGACGGTTCAGCCTCTGGCCATCGTGCCGGCCTATCTCTGGCTGCTGGGCTCGTGCTACCTGGCCGCCTACCTGGGCGTGCTGGCCTCCACCCAGGCCCGCAGCCGGGCCCAGGCGGGCTCTTTCGCGCTGGGCTACGTGGGCCTGATGCAACTGGTGCTGGGGGTGAGCTGCTACCTGGGCCAGTGGTATGACAACCTGCTGCTGATCCTGGCCGTGGCGGGCGCGGCCTACCTGGTGCGCCGGCGGGCCCTGCGGATGGTGGAGCACACCTGAGGCGCCGCCCCTTGGACAGTTGGCCTGTTTAGAATCAGTAACGCGCGGGACTGCAGACAATACGCGGACTGTAGGCGACGAGAGACCTTCTCTGCACGCTGCATCTGGAGCTACTTGCGGGCCTGCCAGCTCTCCCCCGCCAGCCGCCAGGTGCCCTGCTGCTTGACCATGGTGACCTGGCCGTCGGCCAGCTTCCCGTTGATCTTGCCCAGCGCCACCAGGGTGGCCCGGTCGCCCTGCACCTTCTCCGAGGTCACCTTCACCTCGGTGGGAGCCAGGCCGCGCAGCATTGTCAGCATCATCTCCCGATCGTCTTTCTCCAGGGTGGCGAATTCCTTGCGCCGGCCATCGTCGAAGTAGGGGAACAGCTCCTTGAGCGAGCGGCATTTGTGCACCAGCTCGGCGTAAGCCTGGTAGGTCTTGGCGGGCCCCGCTTCGGCGGCCGACAGCCAGCCGGTGGCCAGCAAGATGAGGATCAGCGTTCGCATGCCCGGGCCTTCGACGCCGGCTGAAAAAAGCCTGAAAACCATGGCGGCCTGTTAACGACTCGGTTACTACCCACCCGTCCCTCCCGGTTTAGGATGCTTGCACAACATAGAGTCGGGAGGACCACCATGATTTCCCAGATCCACCACCAGAGCGGACTGAACTCACTCAGTCGCCCCCAGTCGGCGGCCCCGTCCGCCCCCGCGGGCCCGGCCGACGGCCGCGGCTCCAGCGTCGAAGCCAGCTCGCTACCCTCGCGCCAGGACCTGGCCGCCATGCAGGCCTCGGTGGCCTCCGAGGCTAAATCGCTCGAATCCAAGCTCGGACCTCACGTCGAAGGCCAGGTGCTGGTCAAGCTGAAGGCCGGCGAGAACGGCCTGATGGACGTGGATGGCTTCGCCAACGAGTACGGCGCCTCCACCCTGCACAAGTTCAATCTCCCCAACCTGTTCAAGAACGCTGATGGCGAGCTGGTGCAGCTGAAGCTGCCGGCCGGGATGTCCACCGCCGAGGCGATGGCCGTCATGGCCAAGGACGACCGGGTTGCCTACGTCGAGCCCAACCACACCTTCACGCTGGACGGCGCCCAGCCCAAAGAGGGCGTCAACCTGCCCGACGACCTGGACACCCGCCTGTGGGGCCTGAACAACAGCGGCCAGGATAACGGCACGGCCGACGCCGACATCGACGCACCCGAGGCCTGGACGGTCAGCACCGGCGCGCGCGCCGATGCGGGTGGCCCCATCATCGCCGTGATCGACACGGGCGCCGACTTCAATCACCCCGACCTGAAGGACAACATCTGGACCAACCCCGGCGAGATCCCGGGCGACGGCATCGACAACGACGGCAACGGCGTCATCGACGACGTGCACGGCTACAACGCCC
>CAZWUN010000298.1:0-6837 GCA_964637145.1 uncultured Burkholderiales bacterium | reverse complement strand
CTTTCAAGCCCACCGGCAGCAAGCCGGTCTACTGCCGCGACTGCTATGCCAGCCGTGGGGGCGGAACCTTCAGTGGTGGCGGCGGCGGTGGCCGCAGCGGCGGCGGTGGCGGCCGAGGCCGTTACTAAGCCAGCCAGGTAGACGCAAGAAAAGCCTCCCGGATTTCCCGGGAGGCTTTTTTGTCTCCAGTCTCATTCTCTGACATTGCCCGGTCAGGGCACTGAGGTCTCATCGCCGAGCCGGGCATCGCAGTGCACGCATATCTCCGAGCGCGGGTGGATGCTCTGGCCGCACCGGGGGCAGGGAACCAGCTCGGACTCCGTCCTGGCGGGGGCGGGGGGGGGGGTGGCCAGCCGGGGGCCGCGATAGAGCTCGGCCAGGTGACTGTGCTCCAGGGCGCCTGAGCGGGCGTCCAGGCCCAGTCGAACCGACTCGAAGGCGAGCAGAAGGGGGATGAACAGCAGCGTCCCCGAGAGATAGAGACCCGCGGCGCAGAGGAGCCCCAGTCCGGCGCACAGCAGGCCCAGGTGGGGCAGATCGAGGCGCCGAGCCAGGAGTCCAAACAGGACCTGCCCGCCGTCCAGGGGATAGGCCGGCAGCATGTTCAGGCAGAAGAGCAGAACCTGGAGCCGGAAGGCAAAGTAGACCACGTTGTGCAGGAGAGCGCTCTTGGGATAGTTGTCCCCGGCCAGGGGATTGAGGTCGGACAGCGACACCGGGTGGCCGAACCAGGCCAGCAGGCCGGCCATCAGGAGGGCCAGGGGAAGGTGGGTCAAGGGACCGGCCAGGGCCACCCAGACGAAGGTGGCCGGGGTACGGGTGGTGCCGGAGGTGAAGGCCAGTCCGCCCAGGGGCCAGAGTAACACTTCATCGGCCTTCCCCCCTACCCCGCGAGCCGCGAAGCAGTGGCCCAACTCGTGGATCAGCACCGTCAGGAACAGGATCAGCAGCATCAGGGCGATGAGCGGATCAAAACCCCTTGAGAAGGCCAGCAGCCCGATCAGGAGCATGGTCCAGTGCAGGCGGATCCGGACCCCGAAGAGCTCGCCCAGGGAAAGGCCTCGCCCGAAGAGGTCGCCCATCACTCGCGCACAAAATGGTCGTCTTGGAAGACATACTTGCCCTGGCTGGTGGTGATGCGCTCGTCCTTGACCTTGACCGGAGAGTCGCTCAGGAATCGGTAGCGCAGCAGCTTCTCGCGGGTGGCCGCGATCAGGTCCAGAGCGTGCTTACCCTCCTCGAGCTCGAGAAAGAGCAGCGCGTCCTTGTGCTCGGTGACGCGTTCCGAGCGGATCTCCAGCAGGTGCACTGCCGGGTCGGGCCTGGCCAGAGGCTTGCCATCCGGCTTGACGATCTCGAGGGGAGTCGGCTTGTAAACCCGGCGCACACGGCGCAGAGCCTCCACCTTCAGGCCAACCTCGCCGTGCCCGGGCTCGATAACCCGCAGCAACTCATCGTCGGTATCCTGGTCGAGGTCCACGGAAAGGCTGCCGACCAGTTTGCCAGGCCAGACCACCTGACCCATCCAGCCCTCCTCGGCCAGGGTTTCCAGCGAGCGGGCCGGGTCGGAGGAGAGGCCGGTCAGCTCGTTGAGGCAGGCGACAAAGTCCTGCTCGAGATAGAAGCTGCGAGCCCGGACCAGTTTCCGGGACTCGCTCGAGCCGATCCGATCGGCCAGCTGGCGAAGTGCGGCGCCGTCGCCCAGCTGCCAGGCCTGTTCGGCCTGTTCGCGCAAGCGTGCCTGTTGAAACTGCCCCAGGCCCAGGCTGAGGAGGCCCAGGCCCAGGGAGAGGCCCAACAGGACCCCCAGCCAGGCGTGGCTTCGGCGTCTTTCAGGGGACGGCTGGGAGGCGGCAGCCATGAGGCGGCGCAGGCCTCCCTGGCCCAGCCAGACCCCCGAGCAGGAGGGACAGGCCTCCAGCTCCTGGCCCTCCGCCCTGGCCAGACAGAGCTTCTGGCCGCAAGAGGGGCAGCTCGCGGCTCCGGTGCGGGCCGGCTCTAACTTGAGAGAGCTGGGAGCCAGGCGACACAGGGCTGCCAGGTCGCCGGCCGAGAGGAACGTCCCCCCGCACTTGGGGCAGCTTTGCAGGCTGCGCCCCAGCACCTCGAGACCGGTCAGGGCGGTTTGGTCGGCAGGGCAGAGGGGCTCCATGGCCCTCTCTGTTCGCTCGGGCTTGAAAATTCCCCCTTCGGGCAGGGTTGCAACCCGCGCGGTGGAAAGCATCTACGTGAAGCGGTTCGTCCTGGTAACCTTTCTCGCTTTCCTGCTGGCGCTGCTCTCCGGCTGGTTCCTGTGGCACTCCACCTCCGATCGGCGCACGGCTGCGCTGGAAGTGCGCACCATTCCGCGCGGGGCCCGGGTCACTGTGGACGGGCAGTTCCTGGAGGGCCGTGAGCTGACCGGCTTGACGGAGGGCGAGGCCGAGGTGGTGGCCACTTTCCCCGGCCACAAGGAGGCGCGCCAGAAAGTGATCCTGAAGGCCGGAGAGCGCAGCCTCGCCCGACTCGAGCTCTCGCCCAGCTCGGGTGAGCTGGCCCTGAAGGTGAGCGGTCCCGAGCACTTCAAGGTCAAGGTGGGGCCCGATCCCGAGCGCACCTATCGCGACCAGTCGAAGCTGCAACTGGCTCCGGGTCGCTGGCGGGTCGAGGTCAGCGCCGAGGGCTACCCGGCCACCCACAAGTGGGTCGAGGTTCCTGCCGCAGGCCGGGCCGAGCTGGCTCTGACCCTGAAGCGAGAGCGAGCCGAACCTCCTCCGCCCCCGCCGCCTCCCCAGGCCCGTCCCGCACCGCCTCCCCCCAGATACACCCCCGTCTACGTGCCCGAGCCGGTTTACTACCCGCCTCCGCGCCCCGTCTATTACCCACCCCCGCCGCCTCGGCCCATTTATCGCCCCCCACCTCCCCCCGCTCCCGTGCCGGTGGAGCCCGATCCTGAGCCTGCCTTCACACCCATCCCATGAGGACACTCGGGGCGTCGTTCAAGCCCCTCTGATTTCAAGCTCCAGCCGGGCGTCCAGACCGAGGTGGCGCTCGGCCAGGGCAGCCTCCAGGGGCATCTGCTGGGCAACAGCCAGAGCCAGGCTGCGTTCCAGGGCGGGCCGACCGTCTTTCCCTTTGTGGCTCTGCCACAGACCGTAACACAGCCAGCCCCCCGGGGCGCAGAGCGGGAAGAAGCGGGCCCGGTTGACCAGGTAGCAGGCTCCACGCGCCCCCAGTGCCAACTCTCCGCGTAGCAGGGCCAGGTAGCTGGCCCAGAATACCCCCAGCCGGCACCAGTGGGGTGAGGGAAGGCGGTTCACCCCGCGCAGCAGGGGCAGGGCCACCGCGGGATGGCCCTCGGCCAGGGCCGAGGCGCCTCGCCAGTTGGCGACCCCGATGGCGTCGCGCACCTCCACCAGGGGGCGGGCCTCGGCCAGGCAGGCCCGGGCCTCGTCGGTGCGGCCCGAGAGGCTCAGCACCAGCGAGCGCAGATTGCGAGCGTGTACCTCTTGCTGGGGATCACAGCGCGCGCGACCTTCCACCAGCACCTCGTCGGCCGCGGCCAGGGCCGCTTTCAGCTTGCCCTGGCTGTAAAGAACGTCGGCCAGGATGACCTGGCACTCGGCCGCCTGGCGGGCGTCGCGGGTCTCGAGCGAGAGCTGGCGGGCTTCCTTGAGCATGAGCTCGGCTTCGGGCCAGTCGGCCCGACTCATGGCCACGGTCGAGAGGCAGTAGAGCACCCGCGCCATCAGCACCGGATCGCCCAGCTCTCGGGCCAATTGCAGGCTGTGCTTGTAGTAGAGGTCAGCCAGGCGGGGCAGGGGCAGGGTGGTGCAGCAGCCGGCGGCCATCATGGCATAGGCCCGGGCCAGCACCGGCGACGGCCCCCCCAGGGCCTCGGCCCGGGCCACCAGCTCGCCTCCGGCGTGGAACGAGAGGTCCAGCTCACCCGCCAGAGCCTCTACCATCGTGAGGCGATCCCAGGCCAGCACCGCCTCCATCTGCAGTGAAGGCTCGACGGACGGGCGGCCGCACAGGCGGGCGGTGGGGCCGGCCAGGGCGGCAACCGAAGAGCGGTCGAACCAGGCGGCCAGCTTGCGACCGGCCTCGCCTGGCAGCGAGAAGGGGCGCTCCAGCAGCCAGAACTGCCACCAGTGGGGGCTCGTCCACAGGGAAGAGCGTGAGCGGGGCACCCGGCAGCCCAGGCCCTCCAGGGCGCTCAGCAGATGGCGACGACATTCGACCAGGTCACCTGCTCCGTAGCAGGCCTCGGCCAGCAATCGGGAGAGACGAGCGCGCTCGTGCGGCGGTGCCGCCTCCAGCGCCCGGCGCAGCAGGCCGGCCGCCTCGGGAAACGCTCCCTGGTGGAGAGCCCGCTGGCCCACGTCGGCCAGGTAAGGATAGGCACGCTCGGGCTCTCCCGCCTCCCACCAGTGGTGGGCCAGTTGCACCGGGTCGGTCTCGCGCTGGGCCACCGCCCGGTGCAGCTCGCGGCGCTGAGAGTAGAGCAGGGTATTATAGGCCGCGTCCCGGGTCAGCCCGTGCTTGAAGGCGTGTCGGCCAGCCTCGAAGCGGGGGGTCAGCTCGAGCCGGCCGAGCTCACCGAAGATCGCCTCCAGATTGTCGATCGCTCCTGTCTGGGGAGGGTGCACCTCGGCCACCATGGCCAGGGCGAAGACCCTGCCCACCACGCTGGCCACTTTGAGGGCCAGATGGTGGGCCGGCTCAAGCCGGTCGATGCGACTGGTGATGGCTCCTCCCACGGTGTTCAGGAGTTGCAGCAGCTCGGGCTCGCCTTTCAGGCGCAGGGTGTCCCCCTCTTGCTCGAGCAGCCCGCCATCGCCCAGCGCCAGCAGCAGCTCCTCGGTGAAGAAGGGGTTGCCCTCGGCCTTCTCGCGCAGAAGGCGCAGCAGGCGCGCGTCCAACTGCTCGGCTCCGGTTCGGGCTCGGGCCAGGGCCAGGATGGCCTGCTCGTCCAGCGGGTCGAGCCCCAGGCGCTCGAGCCCATCCAGCCCGTGGCCCGGGCGGGCCACCAGCAACAACCGCCCGGGAGCTTGCACCAGCACCCCGCGGGAGACCGAGTCCAGCCAGTGGGCGTCCTCCACGATCACCAGATAGCTCTGGTTGGCCCAGTGCTCGGTCAGGTCGAGCAGCAACTCGCGCAGCGCCTCGCCGCGGGCCGCTCCAGACAGATTCCGGGTGGCGGCATTATCGGTGTAGCTCTGGCCTGCCAGCTCGGCCGCCAGAGGGGCCAGGGGATGACGCTCGAGCCACTCCCGGTCGGGCCGGTCGAGCTGGCGGAAGACCGAGCCGGGAATGCCCTGGCCCACCGGATCGGCCTGCAGCAGCACCACCGGCAGGGGGCACTCCTCGAGCAGGTCCTGCACCAGCCGCGATTTCCCCAGCCCCGGCTCGCCCTCGAGCAGAAGCTTGCCGGGCGCGCAGAGCAGCCGGCTCAGCTGCTTTCGCTCACCTTCACGCCCCACAAGGGGGGCACTGACGGATGAGCTCTCGCTGAGCCCGAGGGGCCGGTGGGGTGCGATGGTCTGGCTCTTGCCCTTGAGCGTGATGGGCTCGAGCTGCTCGAACCGCATCCGGTCGCGGCTCAAGCGGGCCGTCTCGGGATCGCACAGGACATCGCCCTTCTGCATCAAGCGGGCGGCCAGGTTGACTCGATCGCCGATCAGGCAGTACTCGCGCCGCCGGGGACTGCCGCGAATGCCGCAAAAAACTCGCCCGGTGGAGATTCCGATGGAGCCCAGCGGGGCCAGCTCCAGACCGGCCTGGATGGCTCGCAGGGCGTCATCCGAGTGCGAGCGAGGCACGCCGAAAGCGGCCAGGAGGATGGTGCCCTTGTCGTCCATCAGGCACTGGATGAGACTGGCCTCATGGCTCTCTAGCACCTGTTGGGTTTGAAGCACGGCCTGGTGCAACTTGTTCAGCACGTCGCAGGCCTGGTAGTCGAGATTGTGCAGGCACAAGAAGAGCACCGAGACGGGTCGCAGCTCGGCCAGCCACGCGTCGCTGGTCTCCAGCCGGTCCAGCACGGCCGCGCTGAGGTAAGCTTCTAACTCCTCGCCAGGGGCTGCGGACTCTGCATGCCAGGGGACGGTGGGTGTGTCGAGCAGGCGCGGGCCCTCTCGTCTGGCGGCTGGCAAGAAGGCCCAGACGGGATCGGCCAGGGTCACCTGGCCCGGTTGGGCCAGCCGCTCGGCGCCGGAGGCTTGCTCCAGAGGCTCGCCGGCCAGCACGAACTCCCATCGGCCTTGATGGCCCCCCACTCCGGCCAGCACCGCTTCGCCGGCCCCGAGTCCCAGTCGCAGGGTCAGGCCGTCCTGGCTCAGGTCGGCTGCCTGGAGGGCACAGGCGGCGGCCCGGGGCACCGCCTCCTCGAGGGAGCCGGGAAAGGCCACGATGGGGGCGTCTCCGGCAATCTTGACCACCTGCCCGCCGTGCCGGTGAAAGATCTCGAAGAGTTGCTCGAAGTAGCGGTCGAGCAGGGCCGAAAGCCGCTCGGCCCCGTCGGGGCCCTGCCGGGCCAGTTCCTCGGCCAGCCGGGTGAAGCCGCACAGGTCGGCCAGCAGGACGGCGGCCGGAAAGCGCTCCAGCCAGGGCTGGCCGGTGGGACGGCCGCCCAGGAGCGGGGGAACGAAGCTGGCCAGCCGGTCCATCTCGAAGCCTTCTCTCTGGAGGAAAAGAGCCCTTGTGGCAACCGCAACAAGCCTGATACATCCCCCGGCGGTTGCCGTGCTAACCTGCGCCTATGCGCATCCAGCCCGTCCACGACCTCTACCAGGAGGTCAGGAGCTCGGCCCCCGGCCTCATCGACCTGCTCAAGGAAGACCGCCAGCAGTGGGG